>JBAXQU010000028.1:0-32294 GCA_037131555.1 Bacteroidota bacterium | reverse complement strand
CTGAGGCGGAAGGTAGGGTGAGTGCTGATTTTGATGTGGTGGTGGTGAGAAGTACAAAGGTGAGTGTGACGGTGAAGATGAAGTTGGTGTGAGGTGTGATGCTTTACGAAATACGAATTGCACGAATGTACGAATAGGAAGGATTTAGGATTGGGGGATTAAGGATTTAGGAATTGGGATTGAGGATTGAGGGATTTAGGATTTGAGGAGTGGGAAGTCTTGTGGAGGTGAGTGCTGAAACAAGACTTTTTTTTGAGAGACCTCACCCCTGGCCCCTCTCGGATGACCTCACCCCCGGCCCCTCTCCGAAAGAGAGGGGGAGTGACGTGACGGTTTTTCGTAGACCTCACCCCCGGCCACTCTCTGAAAGAGAGGGGTGACGGAGTGGGATGAAGAAAAGGAATATTAGAAGATTTGAAATAACATAATATATAAAAGGAGTACTAACAATTAAAAACAAAAACACATGAAAAAGATTTACAATTTAATATTGTTTTCAGTATTAATACTTGGAACATTTAATTTGAAGGCAACCAATGTAACAGGTACTTATGCAACAAATCAACATTGGACGGTAGCTGGAGGTTCGCCCTATATAATAACAGGTAATGTAGTTATGTTGGCAGATTTGACAATTGATGCAGGTGTGTTAGTGAAATTTAATTCTGGATTTCAAATTCGAATAGCATCAACTGGAAGTTTAAATGTGAATGGAGCATTGGGAGATTCGGTTACTTTCACTTCTAACAATGCAATACCCGCAAGAGGCGATTGGAATCAAATACTTATTGACCAGGTTACAGGTGCTGTGAATATAACTTATGTAAAGATTATGTATGCAACTTATGGAATAAATATGTATACAAATAATGCCATAAATATAAGTCATTCTAGGTTCGAACAATGCAGTGGTTATGGGGTTTATCAATCGAACGGTAATGGGAATTACACACTTGATAATTGTTCTGTAAGACATAATTCGAGCGGAGCATATAGTTCAGGGGGCTCAACGATTTTGAATTCATTAATTTCTTATAACGACAGTGTGGGTGTTGTGCCCAGTTGGACAACAGTTTTTATTATTAATTGTACTTTATCGCACAACTATTACGGTGTATCGGCTTCAATGATTGGAAATAGCCAAATAAGAAATAGTAACATTCAAAATAATCATTTTGGGATATATTGCGGAACTTATAGTGGAACATCAGCAATAGGAAATACAATACAAAATAATGTGATAGGTATATACACAGGAGGAGGGACAATTAATTGCAATAATTTTAATAACAATACAAGTTTTAACTTAGTTTATAGAGGGACAACAGGAGGTGTAATAGATGCTACAAATAATTATTATGGAACAACAGACTCGGCAACAATAGATGCTACAATCTATGATATATTCGACAATTCTAGTTTGGGTGGTTATTTTGATTTTACTCCTTATGCAACCTCATTACTTGTAGGGCCATCGCAACCCTCCGCTGTATTAGGTTCGGCAAGTGGATGTACAAGTACTTCTTCAGGATATAGTGTTACCAATGTTGCTGGGGTATCTTATACCTGGTCGATATCAGGGGGAGGTAGTGTATCGGGTACTACGAATACGGCCTCTGTGTATTGGTATTCGGCAGGAACGTATACTGTTACCGTGACTCCGACAATAGGATGTATGCCTGGATTGCCAAGCAGTATGGAGGTAACGGTAAATCAATCACCTTCAATTTCTGTGAACTCACCAACAATATGTCCTGGGAGTACTACTAATTTATTGGCAAGTGGAGCAACAAGTTATAGTTGGTTACCAACCACAGGTTTGAGTAATAGTAGTATTGCTAACCCAACCGCCTCACCCATTACATCAACAAATTATACTGTAACAGGAATTTCATCTGGCTGTTCATCAACTGCGAATGCTTATGTAAGTGTGAGTAATGTGGACACTTCAATTTATTATAATGGTTCTACACTTTATTCGAACGCTTGGGGTTCGGGTATTACTTATCAATGGTTGGATTGTGATAATGGCAATAGTATGATAATGGG
Source organism: Bacteroidota bacterium (assembly GCA_037131555.1). Taxonomy (GTDB): domain Bacteria; phylum Bacteroidota; class Bacteroidia; order 2-12-FULL-35-15; family 2-12-FULL-35-15; genus 2-12-FULL-35-15. The sequence goes on along the minus strand of JBAXQU010000028.1, from coordinate 30,245 downwards.
AGAAACGAATTATTATTTTACACCATCAAATCCAGGACACTATAGTGTTTATATTTATGATACTTATGCAGGATGTTCTGGCACTTCGAGTTGTTATCATGTATGTAATTTAAATGTGAATTTAAACTCAGCAACCATATGTTTAGGAGAAACAACCACACTAACTGCAAGTGGGGCAACAAGCTACAGTTGGCTACCAACAATAGGTTTAAGTAATAGTGCGATAGCAAATCCGATCGCATCTCCAACTAGTTCTACATCATACACAGTGACTGGCACGACAGCTGGTTGTTCGTCAACGGCAGTAGCATACGTTACGGTGAATACAGTAGATACAAGTTTGTATTCGAGTGGTAGTTATCTTTATGCTTATTCTAATGGGTGGGTAAGCTATCAATGGTTAGATTGTAATAATGGAAATTCGCCAATTGCGGGAGCAACTTATCAAACATTTTTCCCAGCGGCTTCAGGTGATTATTCATTGTCGATAACAGATTATTATACTGGGTGTACTGGGGTTTCAAGCTGTCATAATTTTATTCTAATGGCTAACGACACTTGTCATTTTACCACACATGATACTGTTCATAATTTTACTTATGATACCATTCACGTTAGTGTTTATGACACAACTCATCTCATGGCTTATGATACAACCCACTTAAATGTTTATGACACTACTCATTTTAGTGTTTATGATACCATTCATATAACCGCTTACGACACCACTCAGATAGCAGTAACGGACACTTTAATAATAAATGCTTTACTTACAGGGATTATTCCGCCAAACAATACGAATACAATTAAAATATTTCCCAACCCAACTTCAGACTATATAACTATTGATACGGGCACGAATGTTTTTATGACGGGATATACAATAGAAATAAAAAACATTTTATCAGTAGTCGTCTATTCGCAAGTTATGTCGCCTGCAACACAGTATTCGGTTAATCTCTCTGGCTGGACAAGTTACGGAACTTATTTTGTTTCCATAAAAGATTTATCAGGCACTGTAATAGCTACAAAAACAATTATACTACAATAAACGGTAATGGTGTTTACATTATTTATGCTAAAACAAAACAAGGAACAACAACACGGAAATTAATAGTAAACAAGTAAAATAATTAATTGCTGAGGCATCAAGATGAAAAAACGAATACTCCTACTTATTATAATTATTGTATCAAAATATAGTTTTTCGCAGGATACGATATTTATGATTTCGAATGAAACTCAAATTTTAAATGTGGTTGAAATATCATCGGATAAAATTAAATGCACCCCGATTGGAGTTAGCAATTTTTCTGAAATTAATTTAAATAGATCTCGAGTGTTGTCGATACATTATAAGAATGGAAGGGTGGAATATATTTCGGAAGAAAAAAAGAAGGTAGAAAGGGGTAATAGTGCTTCACAAAATGCATTAACTACACCTGCAAAAGCATCAAGTATGAATTCGGATTTGACAAATATGCAGAAACAGATATTAAAATCGAATAACGATTCGATGCTTATTTTGATGAACAAATTGATAGAACAAAATAGTAAACTAATTGAGAATGCTGAACAACAGAAAGAAATATTGGCAAAACCGACAGAAAAGAAATGGGACCCCAAAATTGTAGGTCTAGGATTGAATATTTTAGAAAGAGTACGATTTAATATTACAGAGTTGTCGGCTGTTGCTGTTGCAAAATTGGGAGTTCCTTTCGGACATTCTATTTTTCTGCCTATCTCTCCAACAAAAAACTTTCGGCTAGAACCAGAGTTCGGTTTTTCGAGTATAAATTATTCAAGTGATACGGCAATGTATGTTCCACATACTTATCAAGTGAAACTGTATGGTGTAGGTATGGGAATTTTTGGGCAATTTCAAAAAGGAAGGGCTAATGTGTATTTAGGGGCTCGTTTTGCCTATCATTCGTATGAACAAAAAGAAGCACTGACTTATACTACAAAAGTAAATTCGGGAACTCAATGGCAAAAAGATTCGAGTTGGACAGATAAATCGTCATTATTATTAACGGGAACGAGTTTTACTCCAACGGTAGGTGCGGAATGGGCATTTTCGGAACATTTTACGATTGGAGGGGAGATAGGGGCAATGTGTTATTTTAATAACAATTCGAAATATAGTGTTACGAACCACGGTGTGACTACGAATACTAAAATTAAGGGTGATTTTCAAACCGTGTCATCACAATCGAGATTAGTATTGAGATTTTATTTAGGTGGCAATCATAGGGTGATGAAAGGTAATCATAAATCGAGATTAGGTTACAAGGAGTTAAAATATGAATATTAGAAGATTTGAAATAACACAATATATAAAAGGAGTACTAACAATTAAAAATAAAAACAAAATGAAAAAAACAATTACAATTTTAGGAATGGCTATGTTGACATGTGCTTCGTCAATGATGTTAAATGGGTGTAAAAAAGAGGAAACAGCAACTCCACCTGCAAAAAAACAATGTGAAATAAGTAATACAGGAACTATTGAAATAGTAAATCAAACGCCTTATACAATTTATGTAAAAATTGATGGAAGTACGCCAAGTGGCATGGGGGCTATTGCTCCAGGTGCCAATGCTTCGACAGATGTAACTGCAGGAGTGTTACACACATTTTTTGCAGAAACGGTAGCTGGTAGTAGCCAAAGTCATACATGGACTGGCAGTACAGTTTCTGTTGGTGCATGTTTGCTGAGTGGCTATAATATTACTTTGTAACATAAATAAAGAATCGGTTTCTGAAGGAGAATTTACTTTTAAACGCTATTGGGGGATTAAGGATTTAGGATTTGAGGAGTGGGAAGTCTTGTGGAGGTGAGTGCTGAAACAAGACTTTTTTTTTGAGAGACCTCACCCTGGCCCCTCTCGGATGACCTCACCCCCGGCTCCTCTCCGAAAGAGAGGGGGAGATGCGTGACAATTTTTCGTAGACCTCACCCCCGGCCCCTCTCCAAAGGAGAGGGGTGACGGAGTGGGATGAAGAAAAGGAATGTTGGAAGATTTGAAATAACATAATATATAAAAGGAGTACTAACAATTAAAAACAAAAACACATGAAAAAATTAGCAATGACAATGCTGCTCGCTTTGATGGGCTTGAGCGGAAAAGCACAAACTCCAACAGGAAATTGCGCAGCTTGGGCCTGGAGCAACATGGGTATAAGCTTGGCACCGGATGAGGGAAATGCTATATGCTCTGATGAAAGTGGGAATGTATATGTTACAGGGTTTTTCAGGGGTGCTTACATCCAATTCGGGTCAATAACCTTAACACATACATTGGCTGATCCGAATGAAATTTATGTAGTAAAATATAACGCTAATGGCGTTGTTCAATGGGCTGTTCATGCGGGTAGTATTGGAACCAACGGAAATGTAAATTCAATATGTGCCGATAAAGATCCTGTAAATCCTCATGTTTATATTACCGGAACTTTTAAAACAAGTTCAATGACATTTTATAATACAAGTAATAGTAATGTAGTTATGGCCAGTTCGTGTTATAGCAACCTGCCAAATGCTACTAATAGTGCTATTTTTACCGCTCAATTGAATCAATCAGATGGAAATTTCAACTGGGCAAAATCGGCTTGTGGAAACGATTTAAATACCGCCCAATCTATTTGTGCAAAATACGAGACTAGCACATCAACAACAACTTTATATGTTGCAGGTACATTCGAACATCAGTTAAACATCCCCTCATCACCAAACTCTATGACACTTTACTCTGAACAGAGATGGGATAACAGTGGTGATTATACAAAAGATATTTTTATTTTAAGCTATGACGAAGCAGGTAGTTGTATTTGGGCCAGTGCTTATGGGGGAGATGATGATGATGAAGGACAGGCAATCACTACAGATGGGTTTTTTCTGTATTTAACAGGTGATTATTCAAGTCAAAACATTTTTACTTCACTTAGTGCTCCTTTAACAAATCCTAATAGAGTAAACAATATGTATGTCGCCAGCATCTTTTCTACTAATGGTAACCTGAATTGGGCGAAGACCAGTTATTCAGCCACCGGAAGCTCTTCTACCACAGGGAAAGCGATCACTTATTGCGAAAGTAGTAAATCGGTTTATATTACAGGGTCATTTAATGGAAATGGTATTATTTTCGAAAATAATGGTATTTTATATAACAGCACCCAGACATCACCCGGTTCAGGACAATATTCCAAAGATATGTTTGCCGCGAAATATGATGATATAGGTACGCTTATAAATCTCACAACTGGAGGAGGAACTGGTGACGATATAGGTTATAGCATCTGTTGCGATAATTATGGACATACTACTGTAGTCGGCAGTTCAGTAAATATCAGCAACTTTTATTTTTTAGGTGGGGTACAATTAACAGCACTATTAGCTTCTACTTATTCGTATACACAAGATAATAATGGTGATACTAATCCAGACTATGCATTTCTTGCAAGATTTTCTCCAGATCTTAGTTCCGTAATATGTTCGACACCTCTTGCAAGTGGCGGAGACGATGTGCTTTCTGTTTGCAGTGATATGACTGGTAATCTATACCTTAGTGGCGATTTCAGAAGTTATTATTATAACGATAATACCGGAACAACTACAAATCAATTAGCACTTCCTGTACCGGCACCTACTGATGATCACAGGGAAGCAGTATTTGCAGTAAGATATGATTGCGGTACAACACCGGTAACCACTGTAACCTCTTCGGCAAACTCAGTTTGCAATGGAGGAAGTGTTACTTTAACTGCAAGTGGGGCAGACCTGTATTGCTTTCATGACATGTTTGGCTATAATTTTAATAGTAACATAGCAATTGTAAGCCCGACAACCGCAACAACCTATACCGTGATTGGTACCAATTCCATTGGATGTTCAAGCACCGCTACTATTACCATAACTGTAAACGGATTACCAACCGTTACAGCTTCCGCATCACCACTAAGTACGTTTTGTATTGGAAATAGTGTAACTCTTACCGCCTCCGGCAATGCAACTTCTTATACATGGTCGGGAGGTGTAACCGATGGAGTACCTTTTACCCCATCGGCAACAGAAACCTATACTGTAACTGGTACTAATGCAAATGGTTGTAGTAATACTGCAAGTGTAACTGTAACCGTAAACAATCCACAGGTAACAGCAAATGCAAGTTCGAGTACTGTGTGCATTGGCACCAGTGTAACGTTAACAGGAGTAGGGGCAACAAGTTATAGCTGGACAGGAGGAGTGACAGATGGAATAGCCTTTACCCCATCGGCAACGGAAACCTATACTGTAACAGGTACTGACGGGATAGGTTGCAGTAATACAGCAAGTATAACAATAACAGTAAACAATCCACCGGTAACAGCAAATGCAACGGCTTTAAATATATGTCCTGGTATGCCAGTAACCTTAGGCGGAGGCGGTGCAACAACTTTTTATTGGACGGGAGGTGTAACCGATGGAGTACCTTTTACCCCATCGGCAACGGAAACCTATACTGTAACTGGTACTGACGGGATAGGTTGCAGTAATACAGCAAGTATAACAATAACAATAAACAATCCACCGGTAACAGCAAATGCAAGTTCGACTGCTCCTATATGCAGTGGTAGTAGTACCTATGTAATTTTAACAGGAGGAGGAGCATTAAATTATAGCTGGACAGGAGGGGTATTAAATGGACTTCAATTTATCCCTTCGGCAACAAATACTTATACTGTAACCGGTACTGACGGGATAGGTTGCAGCAATACAGCAAGTATAACTATAACAGTAAACGCATTACCAACAGTAGGAGCAACAGCAAGTACATTAAGTGTATGTTCAGGCTCAAGTGTAACGTTAACAGGAACTGGAGCAAACAGCTATAGTTGGACCGGAGGCGTATCGGATGGTGTATCATTCATACCAACATCAACAGATAGTTATACAGTAACGGGCACAGACGGAAATGGCTGTATCAGTGCAGCATCAGTTACAGTAATAGTAAACCCTACGCCAACAGTTACAATTACAAATACAGGTTCGACAACCTGTGCAGATGGCACAGCAACAGCAATAGAAACAAGCGGTTCAGGTACTTATTCGTATTTATGGAATGATGCAACTGCACAAACAACGCCTACAGCAAATCATTTACCCGCTGGTATATACAGCGTAACAGTAACAAACACAGCAACAACTTGTACAGCAACAGCAACTACAACAGTGGTAAGTGGAATGGCTACTGATTATCCTAATGAATATACCATTACAGGAACAGAAACTTGGAATTCTACCACAACGATAACTTGCAAAGGTAGGGTAGTAATAGCAGATGGAGGTACGTTAATTATTGATGCTACCAGAGTTGAATTTGGATATGATGTTAATAATGACAATGATGGTGAGCCGTCTTTCGCAAGATTTCAGGTAAATTCAGGAGGTACATTAATTGTAAAAAATGGCTCTGTACTTACTGGCTGTGGTGGAGGTATTTGGGACGGAATTGAAGTGAGAGGTACATCGGTTGGAGCAATTACAGGGCTTAATTATGGATTATTTCAATCCTACACTAATGGGGCAAACAACATAATTGAAAATGCAAAAGTTGGAGTAGTTAACGACCGCAGAATATGTGTAGAAAATAATATTACTTGGGGAGGAATAATACAGGCAGAAAATACCGACTTCAATAATAATAGATTAGGCGCAGAACTAAACAGTAATTCAGGGGCAAGTTATTTTAAAAATTGTAATTTTAATTACAATGCTTCTACCTTGTTCACTTATCCCGCAACGCCTTGGATAAAGGAATGGAACGCAAGCGAAATGACTTTTGTGCATTTAAAAAATGGACAAAATGTAAAATTTCAGGGAAATTATTTTAAAACCAATACAACAGATTTTGCTGATACACATTTAAGAGGAACAGGAATAAAATCAGAAAGTGCAAGCTATACTTTGCAGGATATAAGTGGTTCTGGTCCTGGTAATAATAGTTTTATCGGACTTACCAAAGGCATAGATAAAGGTGTTATTTCTGCAAATATCGGGCAACTTATTGCAGAAGGCAATACATTTGATAATGTACAACAAGGTATAACTGATGAAAAAGGCTCTTTTGATGAACTTAAAAACAACACATTCAATAGCATTCCAACAGGTGATAATTTTGCAGACCACACCTACGGTATTTTTATGATTAGTTCAGATGCTTTTGATATTTCAAACAATCATTTTAACGGCTCATCAAGTACAACTCCTTCACTAGCTGGCTCACACGGTATCGTATTTGAAAATTCAGGTGCTGCGGGTGGCGAATGTTATGCAAATGATTTTAAAGGAACCGATTACGCTATACATACACAAGATGATAACCAAGCCCTGAGAATCCGTTGCAACCAATTTGCAATTGATGGCAATCCTCATAACGCAACAGCTTTATATGTGGAAGCAATTGGTACCAGTCCTCAACTGCGCCAGCAAGGGAGTAATTTATGTTTAAGTACTCAACCCACACCAGATGCCTCACAAGCAGCAGGTAATAAATGGAATTCATCTTGTAGTGGTGAACAAGCTATTATGACTGGGATTAATTTTTATTATTATGCTAATTCTCAGGATGCAGCTGGCAATTTTACTACTATTCCAAGTTGTGTTACATCTTCTAATCTACCTGTTGTTACTGTTGGTATGGGTTTATATACAAATGGTGTTCCTGCAACAAGTACTTCCTGTGGTAACGAATTTGCAGGTATTGTAACAGATGGAGGAAATAACAATTGGATAAACACAATGCAGAACAGAATAAATTCTGACAATTCATTAATTACTTATGCCAAGCAGCAAATTGAAATATTAAAAGGGTATAATAATAGCTCGCTTAAACCATTGATAGAAGAATATCAACGGCAAATAGCTTGGTACATTTCCGAAAACCAATTGATGCAAAACAAAATGAAACGTGAGTTTATCAAAAATAATATGTCAACCGATTTACTTACACTTATATTAAGCACAAATACAACCGAAGCAAAAAAAGCACTTGCCGAATATTACTTACAAATTAAAGATTACGACAATGCCAAACTTGCACTTCTTGCTTTAGATTCAATCGCTTCTCTTGAAAATTCAGGCAAAGACAGTCTGAAAACAATAAACGATGAATTTGAAAATTTCAATTTCAAAAAGTATATGAATGTTATAATAGACTTGTATAAAAGTGGAAGAAAAATAAGTGAACTTACAGGAGCAGAGTTGAATTTATTATACGAAGTTGTAAATGCAAAAGTGAAAATTTCGGCTGCTGCCGAAACATTAATTACGCTTTACAACAATGAAAAATTTGTGCATCCAATCAAAAAAGATACAGAGAAACGAATGATTGTAAACAGGCATAATAATAAACCTCTTCCTGTTCCAACAGGTTTATTAATTTATCCCAATCCCACACAAGGCAACTTTACACTTGAATTTAATATTGATGAAAGTGTAGAAAACCCAAGTATTAGTGTTTTTGATATGATGGGAAAAATTGCCAAAACAATGCCAATCATTATAAGAGGTCCGAACAAACTTACATTAAACTGTGATGACTTTAGTAATGGTGTTTACACTTGTAAGCTAATGGATAACACCAAAGTACTTTACACAAACAAACTAATAATAATTAAATAAAGACAGCACACCCCTTGAAATAAACATATTTCAAGGGGTGTTTCTTTATGCTGAACTAATGAAAGTAAAAGTCTGTTTCATTTTTGCACTTTTTCTCACCATAACAAATGGTTTTTGTCAAAGCATTTTTGATAGTATCTATTACTCAAATAACGAAGGCAGAGCAAATGCAGTTATATCGGTAAACGAAGGTGGATATGTAATGGCGGGTTCTAATGCGAATTACAGTATTATGTCCATTTCAAAACATAGCCAAAACGGAGATACTCTTTGGACAAAATCAATGGTTTTAGGTATTGGAGCAGGCAACTATATAAATTCTGCTATAGAAACCAACGATAGCAATTATGTATTAGGTGGTACTTCTGGAGACCCTGTTTTACTGCACTCCCACGCAGATTTAATAAAAATAAATAAAAATACAGGCGATACTATTTGGGTAAGAAAAATAGGATTACCAAACCGCAGCGAACGTTGTTATAGTGTAAAGCAAACAAGTGATAATGGTTTTGTTTTATGTGGCATTAGAATAAATCAAGACAGTTTAGGAAATATTACAGATGAAGATGTTTACCTTGTAAAAACAGATAGTATGGGAATTCCGCAATGGGAACGAACTTACGGAGGTACCAATTCCGACTTTGGTCAATCAATAGAAATAACAGCCGAAGGAGGTTATATGATTTTAGGCTATACCTATAGTTACGGAATAGGGCAATATAATATGTACCTTATAAAAACAGATAGTTTAGGAAATATGCTTTGGCAAAAAACTTATGGAGGCAATTTAAAAGATTATGGATTTTCAATTGCTAAAACAAATGATGGCAATTATGTATTAGCTGGAGGTACATATATTAGTACAGACACTGTAGCCGCCTACATAGTAAAAATCGACACAGCAGGTATAGTACAATGGGAAAAAAGGTATAAAGGGAATTATAAATATGCTGGTTTCAATGCAGTAAAAGTATTACAAAACGGGGATATAGCAGTAAGCGGAGGTTTGGTAACACGCCCAAACAACATCAGAAATTACGGACAATTAAAAATTTTAAATCCAAATGACGGCAGTTCAATATGGTCAAAAGAATACAAATATTTTGATGCCGATAGCACACAACAAGAATTCTATGCAATGGATTTATATAACGATGGAGGCTTTGTAATGGCAGGTATGGCAGTGGATTTAAGAGCAAATGCAAATCCAGCCTATAGTATGTGGCTTGTAAAAACAGATTGTATGGGAAATGATAGTATTTGGGATAGTGTTAATTGTTCATTGCCAGTGGGAGTTTCAGAAGTTGTAGCAAAGGATATTAATGATGTTTTAGTGTATCCTAACCCTGCCACTAATCAATTTACAATTGAGAATTCACAATTGAGAATTAATTCTATACATATATATAATGTGCTAGGGGAATTGGTGCTGGAGCGAATAGCGAATAGTGAAAAGGTAATAGATGTGAGCTCGTGGAATGATGGGGTGTACTTTGTAGAAGTTGAAACGGAGAAGGGGGTGGTGAGGAGGAAGGTGGTGAAGGAATAACTGACTTTACGAAATACGAATCTTACGAATTTACGAATCCCGAAGGGTAGGGACAGGTACCGAAGTGTCGGGACAGGTACCGAAGGATAGGGATAGATTAAGGATTTAGGATTTTGGGGATTTAGGATTTGGAATTTGCGAGACTCTGCGATTTTTAACTCTGCGTTCTCTGCGATAAATGAGAAGCGGGAAATCCTATCCCGAATCACGGTTTAGTCCCGAAGCTTCGGGATAGTACTTAGTAGTAAGAATTTAGAATTTCTCCTTTTTGTCTTTCTGCCTTAGCGGTGTAAAGAACCGAAATTATCGATTACACAGAAATCATAATCAAGATGCCTTGAAGTATCATCGTACCATCGATGGCGGCTACAAAATAGTATTCGCTTCGATGGGTATTGCATTTTACTATTAAAAGTAAGGTGAGGATGCTGGTGGTGAGCAGTGCTAAGAAAACCGAGAGGGCGATGGTATGGGTGATGAACTGAATGCAGAGAACGAGTGTGTAAAAAAGAATGAAAGCGGCTGCTATGGCGATAGTTTTGTTTTGACCAATTAGCTGAGGAAGGGTGGAGGTGTTTTCGGCACGGTCGATGGCGAGGTCGCGAATGTCGAAAGGGATGCAGATGGACATCATGAATGAAAAGCGGAGTAAAACATGGATGACTAATTGCTGTGTGGTGATGGGATGGAAGAAGGAGGCTGTGCTAATGAGTATGGGTACTAGGGCTGTGGCGATGGTCCAGACGGTGGTGAGGGTGATGAGTTTGAAGATGGAAGATTTGCGGAGCGTGATGAAGGGTAGAAAATAAGCTAAGGAGAGGGCGAGCAATGGAGAAAGGTAAAAGATGATGCGAACATCGACCGAAAAGAAAGAAAGCAAGGTGCCTGTGAAACCAATAAGGGTAAGTGATTTGATGGTGGTTTGGTGGTTGGCAATCCAATGTCTGCGGATGGAACTTGTAGGCAAAGAGGAGGGAGGACGATAGAAGATGCGCTGAAGATTATAGACAAAGAGGGTTGCGAAAAAACAAAGCGATGAATAAGGTAACAAAGATGAGGTGAAGCAGAGCTGATGGGCTGTGCTTTGTACCAAACAAAAAGCGCCAAAGGCTACATAGATGTTGCCAAAAAGAAGAAAGTCGACAAACCGTTTGAGCATTGGTAAGGAACGGGGTTCCTTATTTAATCAAGGTGTTGTGGTTGGGCTGAAGTACGGCCCAGAAGGTAGCTAAACCAGCAACAAGGCCAATGCCACCACCTAGCAATGATTTGGTTCTGCGTTTTCCGCGAGCGATGCGTTCGTAACCCATTATGTATGTATCGTGTTTCAGATATTCGAGGTTGGACACGGTGGCATGGTCAATCTTCACTTGAGGTAAACCTGTGAGTGCGGTAAAAGCAAAAGGAGGAATAGGACAAAGGAAATGGCCTGTGGCACCAGAAGCAGCGCCAATAAGCACATTGCACCAAAAAGAACCACGAGCTTTGAATCCTTTCTGAGCATCTTGTTCGCCTTTGATGTAATAACGCATTTCGTCAACTGTGAGGTCGTTTCCTTCAACCGAATCGAGTTTGTAATAAACGGTTTCGCTTTTACTATTTTTGATGGAGAAGATGCGTTCGTTTTCGATGGAAAGGTCTTTTCGTCCAGCTTTTGGGTTTTTGTAACTTACTTCGCCTTTGGTGGTGTCGGTAATGGAAGCAATGATGATGTCGCCATTGACTAATAATAAGGTATCGAAAGTAGTTTGAGCCACCATGTTGTTAGAAACAAGTAGGGTGAAAACAAGAGCAAGTGCTGCGAATAAATTCTTCATAGTTAAATCTAAATTTTGCTCAAAGATAAGTATTAAAAAATATTCGGCACGAAATGGAGGATTTTAATTTCGAAGGAGTGATGGATATGACTTTGGTCAGGTATTGGAATATGATTAATGATGTTGGACAGAGAAATGGAAATATATGCAACAAAACAAGGGTGATAAATGTTGTCCGTATCAATAATTATTATATTTGCGCTCCTTTAAAAATAAAAAAATAAATATGATTAGCACTGACAAATTTGTAAACCGCCATAACGGTCCACGCGAAAAAGATGTAAAAGAAATGCTCAAGAAAATAGGAGCAAATTCGGTTGATGAATTAATTGACCAAACAATACCAGCAGCTATTCGACTGAAGAAACCCTTGAACTTAGCCAAAGGGATGACAGAGTACAATTACCACAAACACTTGCGCACCATAGCTGCAAAAAATAATGTGTTCAAAACATATATTGGATTGGGATATTTCAACACGATAGTTCCACCCGTTGTTCAACGTAATATATTAGAGAATCCAGGTTGGTATACCGCCTATACTCCTTATCAGGCAGAGATTTCGCAAGGAAGGTTAGAAGCATTGCTTAATTTCCAAACCATGATTATGGACTTAACAGGAATGGAAATAGCAAATGCATCGTTGCTTGACGAAGCTACTGCAGCTGCTGAAGCAATGACAATGCTGCACAGCAATAGAAACAGAGACCAGATAAAAAATGGAGCGAACAAATTTTTTGTATCGAACGAATGTTATCCACAAACCATTGACTTATTAAAAACGCGTTCTGCTCCGCTAGGAATAGAATTGATTATTGGCGATTTCAAAGCGGTGAACTTTGATGCAAGCATTTATGGTTCGTTGATACAATATCCAACAGCGGATGGGAAAATTAATGACTATGCAGATTATGTAAAGAAAGCAAAAGCAAATGGAACATCAGTGGCTGTGGCTGCTGACATTCTAAGTTTAGTGTTGTTGACACCTCCAAGCGAATGGGGTGCTGATGTGGTGGTAGGGAGTTCGCAACGATTTGGAGTGCCGATGGGTTACGGAGGACCTCATGCTGCATTCTTTGCTTGCCGAGAAGAATACAAACGCATCATACCAGGAAGAATCATTGGTGTGTCGATAGATGCACAAGGCAACCAAGCGTTGCGTATGGCATTGCAAACTCGTGAACAACACATCCGCAGAGATAAAGCGACTTCGAATATTTGTACTGCACAAGCTTTGTTAGCCATCATGGCAAGTATGTATGCCGTGTATCATGGTCCTGCAGGAATAAAAGGAATAGCACAAGTGGTGCACCTTTCGGCAGTTACATTAGCAACTGAGTTGAAAAAACTAGGATATACCATCGAAAACGATTCGTATTTTGATACGATTAAAGTGGTACTTCCTACAGGTGTTACAGAGGAATCGATAAAGAAATCGGCACTTGCCGCTTGTATTAATTTTAGATATACATCGAATGCAGTATGTATTTCAATAGATCAAACAACAGATGAAGGAGATTTGAATGCTATCATTTCACTTTTTGCATCGCTTGTAAACAAGCCAGCAGTAAAGGTTACAGAAGAAAGCATTCACAATCAAAAAGCAGTTTTAACCAACCGTACATCTGAAATATTAACTCATCCTGTATTTAATTCGTATCATTCGGAATCGGAAATGATGCGTTATATCAAACGATTAGAGAATAAAGATTTGTCGCTAACTCATTCGATGATTTCGTTGGGTTCGTGTACCATGAAATTAAATGCAGCGTCTGAATTGATGCCAATCACTTGGCCAGAGTTTGCACATATTCACCCTTTTGTTCCAATTGAACAAGCAGCAGGTTTCCTCGAAATAATAGATGAACTAGATAAATCGTTGAGCGAAATAACAGGCTTTGCAAAGATGAGTTTCCAACCGAATAGTGGTGCTCAAGGAGAGTACACGGGTCTATTGGTGATTCAAGCTTATCATCAATCGCGTGGTGATGCTCATCGCAACATTGCATTGATACCAACATCGGCACATGGAACCAATCCTGCATCGGCAGCTATGTGTGGAATGAAAATAGTTTTGATAAAATGTGATGAAAAAGGAAATATTGATGTGAATGATGTTCGCGAAAAAGCAACACTTCACAAAGATAATTTATCTTGCCTCATGGTTACTTACCCAAGTACACATGGTGTTTACGAAGAAAGCATTATTGAAATCACCGACATTATTCACCAAAATGGAGGACAAGTTTATATGGATGGTGCAAATATGAATGCTCAGGTAGGATTAACAAGTCCTGGAAATATTGGAGCCGATGTTTGTCACTTAAATCTACATAAAACATTTGCTATTCCTCACGGTGGTGGAGGTCCAGGAGTAGGACCAATAGGAGTTGCAAAACAATTAGTACCTTTCCTTCCATCGCACTCGGTAGTAAAAACTGGCGGTGTACAAGGAATACATGCTGTGTCGGCAGCACCATTCGGTAGTGCATTGATTTTATTGATTTCCTATGGATATGTCAAAATGTTAGGAGGGGAAGGTTTAGCAGATGCAACACGCATCGCGATTTTAAATGCAAACTACATTAAAGAAACTTTGAATGGATATTATCCAACATTATATAGTGGTAAGAATGGTCGTTGTGCGCACGAAATGATTTTAGATTGTGTTGCTTTTAAACGCGAAGGCGGTGTGGAAGTTGGTGATATTGCAAAACGATTGATGGACTACGGATACCATGCACCTACAGTTTCGTTCCCGGTACATGATACCTTGATGATTGAGCCTACTGAAAGTGAATCGAAAGAAGAATTGGATCGTTTCTGTACGGCTATGATTTCAATAAAAAATGAAATAGATGAAATAATAGGTGGGAAACAAGACCGTGAGGATAACGTATTGAAAAATGCTCCCCATACTGCAAAAGCAGTAATAGCAGACGATTGGAACCATAAGTATTCGAGAGAAAAAGCTGTTTATCCTTTGAAATGGGTGAAGGAGGCAAAATTCTGGCCGAGTGTTGCTCGAATAGACAATGCACATGGCGACAGGAATTTGATTTGTTCTTGCCCTCCAATGGAGCATTACGCTTAGGATAAGAATCTAAACTAGAATAAAAAAAGGGATTTGGCTTTTAATTATTGTCATTAACCGAAAACTACTAAAATAACTTGTTAATAATTTGTTTTTATCATTGAGTTAACATAGTTTTGCTCCTCGAAAAAATTAAAAACAGAATACAATAATTAATTAATAAACAAAAAAAAGAAAACAAATGAAAAAAATTTACACTTTAGTTACCGCAGTTGTAATGATTAGTGCTGTTTCTTATGCTCAGCAAAGATCAGTAAATAACGCTTCGTCACATAAACTAACTAACCAAAAATTGAGAACAAATGCTAACCACACATTCAGAGCAACACCTAATGCAGGAAGAACATTCTCTGGTTGGTTGAACTATGCATTACAATTGAATGATGCAACAAACGGAATCACGCCAAACGCAGCAGCAGGTCACTTCATGACTATCTTTCCTGATTCTGCGATTATCTTAGGACAGTATACTAATGGAAATACAGCATATCCTCAGTTTATAAAAGGGGGAACCATGCTTGACCCGAAAAATATGCCGTATCAAGGCATAACAGCAACAGATAGCTATTCTCTAGATTCACTTGGAATTGGCTATGCTTATTTGAGAAACCTTTCATCTTCCGTTGTTGATACATTAGTAATAAACATAATCAAAGGTGACGATGCATTAGCATATACATTAACAGGCCCTCCATCTGTTAGTTATCAAGACATTGAATATGACCAACCAACTAATTCTGTAAAGTCGACAAACATTCTTAATACGTATACTTATTTGCTTCACGAATCAGACTCGACCAGTAGTGCAAGTGAAATATTAATTAAAACTATTGGCCTTACTCCTCAAACAGCTGGCTCAAGAATAGGAGCAGTGGTTAGCTATAAACCTGGATATACTTATTCTATTACGGATTCTATCAATGCTAAGAATGAGTTCTTCATATACTCTTACCAGCAAAATGGCGATGGCACTGCAGGCGCAGGAACTGACCCGACTTATTATGGTACTTCGGGAACTTTCACATCAGATATGAATTGTTCTTATGCATTGCCTACAAGCGTAAGATATGGCACCAATGCGAACGGATGGAATGGATATTTTATTCCAACTTGGGCTTGGACAACCCCTTATGCTTACGAACACCACATCATAGAATTCAAAATAAGTAACCCTCCTGCCGGTGTTGCTGAATTTGAAAATGGAGCAAAATTGGAACAAAACATTCCAAATCCATTTAGCAACAATACTGAAATCCGTTACCAATTAGAGAAATCAGCAACAGTAGCATTGTCAGTATATGACGTTACAGGAAAGAAAGTTCTTTCAGTTAACAGTGGCGAGCAAACTACAGGTTCTCATTCTATTAATATCAATTCTGCTAATTTATCGGAGGGAGTTTATTATTATTCATTAACAGTTGGAACTAGTGTTACAGCTTGTAAAAAAATGGTTGTGATTAAATAACAAACGATATTGTTGAACAAAAAAACCCTCACACAATAATGGTGGGGGGTTTTTTTCTAATATATTAACCTTAGATCAAAAATATTTCCTACCTTTATCAAACAATTTAAATGATTACTAACTAAAAAATAACAAAATGAAAAAAACATTACTTATTTTAGGGTTGATAGCAGCCGCATCAGTGCAGGCGCAACAGACATTTCAACCGATGCAAAATTCAAATTCTTGGAAACAAGAACCGTCACATCATTTTAAATTTGACGCCAACAAGTTTAAAGCTAATAAAGGAGGAAATGCTGCCAGATCACAAACTCAGTTTTGGTTAAATTATGGTATTAGTATTGACTCATTGAACAGTACTACCTCATCAGTATTACATTCAAATTATCTTTTCCCTGACTCACTTTGTTATGGAAATTTCGGAGGAACTCATTCGGGTATTTGGATTCATCATATTGCTGATGTGTTGGATGTAAAATCTACAGTTTTCAATATAATTGATAACGTAACTTGGGGAGCCAGTGATGCCTATAGTGTAGATTCACTATCAATGCTTTATGCATATTCAAGAAACGACCCAAATCCAAATGTTGTGGACACTCTAATAGTCACTATGTTTACTAATACCCCTACAACAAATATGGGTACCTATTATTTTACAGGTGAAACAACTAATTACGGAAGTGACACAGTTTGTTTCAAGGCTTTAGGTTACAAACAGACTACTAATACGATTGGAAACACTACATTAACTTCAACAGGAAAACGAATAATTAAAGTTCCTCTTACTATTGCTGACACTGCTTCCACTTTCTTTGGAGAAAAAAAGATTGGAATAACTGGCTCATACAATGTCGGAGCTGGAAAATTATTGGCAACAGATATTCAATTCAAGCCCGGTTTTACTTATACTTTGGGGGATTATATTGACTCGCTTCATAATGCATTTTATTTTACATCCTACGAAGAAAAAGGTGCTGGAACTTTCCCAACTTATTTCGGTTGTAACATGGGTTCGGCCTCATGTGATTACAATTGTTCTCATATTCTTCCTCAAGATGTGAGATACAATACAGCTGGTTCGTGGAACGGATTCTTTATTCCTTCTTATGCTTACACAGCACCATTTGCATATGAGCATCATTTGATTTCTTACAAAGTAACTAACCCACCATTAGCTATCAATGAAATAACAAATAACAATTTTGCATTATTTCAAAATCAACCGAATCCTTTTACTAATCAAACAACTGTGAACTATCAATTGAAAAAAGCTGCTACTGATGTTGCAGTTCAAATCTATGATATTCGTGGTGTGAAAATGTATGAGAAAACAGAAAAGAACTTAAAGCCAGGAAACTATTCAGTAAATGTGAATGATGTTAACTTTGCTTCAGGTGTTTATTTCTGTACTTTGACAGTGGATGGAGAAAAAATTACAAATAAAATGGTGAAACAATAAAATTCAGTTTTATCGTTAAACAAAAAAGCTTCTGGAATTTTCCAGAAGCTTTTTTATTTAACGACCGTTCGTTAAAATTTTGTTTTGAGATCTTTCATAAATTTGGTAGCGTATACAAAATCACAAACTTCTTTATTATCAGTTTTAAGAATCTCTTGTTTATTACCTTCCCACCATTTCTCTCCTTTATAAATAAACATAATATTATCGCCAATTTCAATCACCGAGTTCATGTCGTGTGTAATAACTATGGTAGTAATATTGTATTCTTCAGTAATCTCTTTAATCAAATTATCAATTACGATAGATGTTTTTGGGTCAAGCCCAGAGTTTGGTTCATCGCAAAATAGATACTTAGGTTGAACTGCAATTGCTCTTGCAATAGCTACTCTCTTTTTCATACCACCACTTAATTCGGATGGATATAAGTTATTAGCATTTTCAAGATTGACTCTTTGTAAACAAAAATTGGCTCTATCCCTTTTTTCGGCTAGACTAAGGTTGGTGAACATGGAGATTGGGAAAACTACATTCTCCTCCACCGTCTTAGAATCGAACAGTGCACCACCTTGAAAAAGCATGCCAATTTCTTTTCGTATTTCTTTTTTACCATGAAAATCTAATTGGTAAAAATTGCGGTCATTAAACAAAACTTCACCACTGTCAATTTCGTGTAATCCAACCATACATTTGAGTAAGGTAGTCTTACCCGAACCACTTTCGCCAATAATCATATTGGTTTTACCTGATTCGAACTCAAAAGAAATATTCTGAATCACACTTCTTCCTGAAAAAGATTTTGATATGTTTCTAATATGAATCAATACAAAAGAAGTTGAGTTAAAATTAAGTCGAAAGCAAGTATAAGCACACTACTATAAACGACACCTTTTGTGCTTGAGCGGCCTACTTCCAAAGCTCCTCCTTTGGTATAGTATCCATGATAAGCAGGTACAGAAGCTATTATAAAAGCAAATACACAAGACTTTATAAGTGCATACACCACGTTGTAGGGTCTAAAATCGTGTGTAATGCCATAGATGTACTCATAATTTGTAACAACTCCTGCCATCACTCCAAAAATATATCCTCCAAGGACTCCAAGAAACATGGAGAAAATAATTAGAATGGGATTGAATAATACGGATGCAACTATCTTAGGAAAGATTAAATATCCTGAAGAATTAATTCCCATTATTTCTAAAGCGTCTATTTGTTCTGTTACACGCATTGTTCCAATTTCAGAAGCAATGCTTGAACCTACTTTGCCTGCCAAGATTAAACTTACTATAGCAGGAGAAAATTCTAGAATCATTGAGTCACGAACTGTAACACCAACTGCATAGAGAGGAACCAAAGGGTTTTCGAAATTGAAAGCCGACTGAATTGTAATTACTGCTCCCATGAATACTGATATAATAGCTACAATTCCAAGGGAGCCAACACCAAGAATATTCATCTCTTCGAAAATACGATCGATGTATATTGAAATTTTTTCCGGTTTAGCAAATGCCCTTTTAATAAGAATAAAATAGCGACCGAAGTGAAATAAGATGTTCATTGACCTCTAAAAATTTGGTTAAAAATAAGAATAATTGATTAGAAAATAGATGTTTTGTTTTTCATATCTTTGCAATCCTTTAATAATGGCTATGAAAAAAAATTCAAAACAGATACTAAAATTTGCAACCGTACTTTTGATGACGGTGATTATGTGTAACTGCGCAACGCATAAAAAAGAAAAATGTAATACTTGCCCAAAATGGAGTAAGGTTGATCATAGTAGCCAACAAATCAAGCATAAAGTATAAACAAACTTGCCTAGTTGTTTTGAATTACAAGACAAATCATTTTTAGAGGACAAATTATTTAAAAGCTGTCTAAATAAGACGTACTTTTGTACAATTAATGAAAGCAAAAAAAATCTTGAAAAAGTTATCTCAATTAGAAATTGGTCAAAGCGCAATAATCGATTCATTTACAGATAAGGAAATGTCGTTGAAACTTCTAGAGATGGGTTGTACCCCTGGTGAAATTGTTACTCTTGACCGTATTGCTCCGATGGGCGATCCAATAGCCATCAATATTTCTGGTTACCTATTAAGTTTACGAAAAGAAGAAGCATCTACAGTGATGGTATCTTTGATTAATAAAAATTAATTTTCTTCCTGAGTGGAATCGAATCAATCATTCGTAAACTTTTCTGAACATTCATCATTAAAAATTGCACTTGTTGGAAATCCCAATAGTGGAAAATCAACATTGTTTAATGCGCTTACGGGACTTCATCAAAAAACAGGAAATTTCCCGGGAGTTACGGTTGACAAAAAGTCTGGAATCGTTAAACTAAGTCCTACCGTTACTGTTGAATTTGTTGATTTACCGGGAACCTATAGCTTATATCCAAAATCATTAGATGAGAGTGTTACTTTTGAAGTGCTTTGTAACCCAAACAATGAGGACCATCCAGATATTACTGTCATTGTTGCCGATGCCAGTAATTTAAAAAGAAATTTATTTCTTGTTTCTCAAATTTTAGATCTCAAGATTCCAGTAATTCTTGCATTGAACATGATTGACCTAGTTGAAAAGGAAGGGGATGTAATCGATTGTGTGCGACTTTCAGAACGATTGGGTGTGAAAGTGATTGCAGTGAGTGCTCGGAGGAAAGAAGGAATTGAAGAAATCAAAGAAGCCTTGCTTCAACCTTTGCCTGTGCCACAATACGAGTTTATTGATTTGAGGAAAATTGCAGGGGACGTAATAGATAAGATACGTTCGATGATTCATTTGAATAGTGACTTTGCTGCTTTCCAATCCATCAGCAATGTTCAAGAGATTCACTATTTTGATAATAAGCCCGAGAAGAAAGCAAAATTCGAAGCGATTATTAAATCATCAAAATTAGATATCAATAAACTTCAAACACACGAAAGCGTAGAACGCTACAAGGTTATTAATCGGATTGCTGAAGAATGTGTGACACACAAGACCGCTATTAAAACAGAATCGTTTACTCATAAACTTGATGGGTTGTTAACTCATCGCATTTATGGGTATGCTATTTTTCTAGTTATCCTATTCTTCATTTTTCAAACCATCTTTTTTCTTGCAAAGTTTCCAATGGAATGGATTGAAAGTCTTTTTGTACTTGTCAGCCAATGGACCACAAGCATCTTGCCAGCAGGGGAAGTTACCAATTTGGTGGTGAATGGAATTTTGGCTGGGCTAAGTGGGGTGGTTGTTTTTATTCCTCAGATTGCGTTGCTGTTTGCTTTCATAGCTATACTTGAAGATACAGGTTACATGGCTCGTGTAAGTTTTATCATGGATAAAATGATGCGAAGATTTGGCTTAAATGGAAGATCGGTAATTCCTCTAGTAAGTGGTGTAGCATGTGCCGTGCCTGCTATCATGAGTACAAGAACAATTAGTAGTTGGAAAGAAAGAATTATAACTATTATGGTTACTCCATTAATGAGTTGTTCGGCTAGGCTTCCTGTTTACACCTTATTAATTTCTTTAGTAGTTCCTCCTAGTAAAACGGAAGGGTTCTTCAATTATCAAGGGTTGATACTTATGGGTCTTTATCTCATTGGTTTTATCGCTGCCATAGCTGCTGCTTTTGTTTTCAAAATTATTTTGAAAGCAAAAGAAAAAAGTTATTTCATTATGGAACTCCCTGTATACAGAAGCCCACAATGGAGAACTGTAGGAAGGGTGATGTTTGAAAAAGTTAAAGTTTTTTTATTTGATGCAGGTAAAATTATTGTTGCTATATCAATTATCTTATGGTTTCTTTCATCTCATGCACCTGGTGATCGTATGAAGCAAATTGAAAATAAATACACATCTACGGAACTTACCTCCACTTATTCTCCAGCTGAACTCAATGTAAAACTAGCTGCTGAAAAGTTAGAATCTTCTTACGCAGGAATGCTTGGGAAAGCTCTTGAACCAGCCATTGCTCCTCTCGGATTTGATTGGAAAATAGGAATTGCATTGGTTACTTCGTTTGCGGCACGCGAAGTTTTTGTTGGAACTATGGCAACAATTTATAGTGCTGATAGCAACGATAATTCGCGAACGGTGAGAGATAAAATGATGACCGAACTGAACTCACAAACAAATCTTCCAACTTTTACTTTTGCGGTTAGTTTTTCATTGCTCATCTTCTATGCTTTTGCAATGCAATGTATGAGTACGCTCGCAGTGGTTTATCGTGAAACAAAAAGTTGGAAATGGCCTTTGATACAATTTCTTTTCATGGGTACTCTGGCTTATGTTTCTGCTTTTGTAGTTTTTCACATCTTGAAATAATAAGTTTGCAATCTTCCATTTGATAGCATGAATCAATTAGAACGCAATCAATCCATCCTGTTTAAATACATACCTGAAAAGGCAGTTGAAACAATTGCTGAATGGATATATGTGTACGACTTCAAACTAAAAATAAAGAAAAGTAGAAGTACCAAGTATGGCGATTACCGTCCTCCTGCTAAAGGAACCAATCATCTGATTACTGTAAATTATGATATGAATAAGTATGCGTTTCTGATTACTCTTGTTCATGAAATAGCTCATCTCACAAATTACAATAAGCATAAGAACAGCGTAAAACCTCATGGGGAAGAGTGGAAACTACATTTTAAATTATTGATGAATCGTTTTCTAAATCCCGAAATATTTCCTGATGATATTATTCTTGCTTTGCGAAAATATATGAACAATCCTGCAGCTTCAAGTTGTTCCGACACTAATTTACTTCGTGTTTTGAAAAAGTATAATGAAAATGAAAACGACCTCGTGTTGCTTGAAGATGTTCCAATTGGAAAACAATTTACTTACAACGATACTCGCCAATTTATAAGAGGAGAACAAGTGAGAAAGCGAATTAAGTGCAAAGAAGTAGGAAGCCAAAAAGTGTATTTATTTAACCCCATCACAGAAGTAGCCAAAGTGGAATAAATGGAAAAGCATAATGACTTTTTTCAAGATGTATTCGATGTAGTTCGTCTTATTCCAAAGGGACGAGTTACAAGCTATGGTGCTATTGCCAACTATTTAGGCGCAGTTCGTTCCTCTCGAATGGTGGGATGGGCAATGAATGCATCACATGCTCAAAAGAAAAAAGTACCGGCTCATCGTGTGGTGAATAGAATAGGAATGTTGACCGGAAAACACCACTTTGCCAACCCTTTTCAAATGCAAGAGCTACTGGAGAAGGAAGGTGTAAAAGTAAAGAACGATAAGTTATTGGATTTCGACAAACATTTTTGGGATCCATCGAAAGAACTGTCCTTAACCTAACCTGCTCTCTTCTCTATTTCAAAAGTTCTATGGCTTTTTTCAGCACATTATCTTGCTCTTGTAAGATAGGATAATAACCATCGTTATTCCAAATGGTACGAGCTATCAAGGCTTTTATTTCGTTTTTAAGTATTGCTTTAGATGTTTTTATTTGTTGCTCGTTTCGTTTGATTTTATTCTTAGTAGCATATTCAATAAACTCATTTAGCAATTCATCACTTACTTCAAAAGAAGAACTATACTGAGCAGGCGAAGTATATGCGCTTAGCTTTGCACGGTTTTTATCAGCATAATCAAAAGAGAAATCGTTGAGTATACCTGAGTACAATACTTCGCCTAGATAATGCGAATTGCCTGCAGTGTCGAGTGGCACAAATACATCAGGGGTGATACCTCCACCACCATGTACTATTTTGCCTCCAGGTGTTCGGTATTTTATAGTATCTGTAACCTTCATGCTGTCTGCATGTTCGAGCTCACCTGAAGAATAACGTTTGTATTCTTCTTCGTAATAAGCATCCAAACCTTTGGCATACGATTTCTGAATACATCTTCCGGTAGGTGTATAATACCTTGCGATAGTAAGTCGGATGGCTGAACCATCAGAAAATTCACTTTGTTCTTGAACAAGACCTTTACCAAACGAACGTCTTCCAACTATGGTAGCTCTATCATTATCTTGCAAAGCTCCCGAAAGAATTTCGCTAGCCGAAGCAGAACCATCATCAATCAATACAATGAGTTTACCATTTTCGAAATCGCCTGCCGAAGTGGCTTTATAATCTTTGCGAGGACGTGCTCTACCTAAGGTATACACTATTTCTTTTCCATCGCTCAAAAACTCATCGGCCAAACTAACAGCTGTATTCAAGTAACCACCGCCATTTCCGCGCAAATCAATTATCAATTGTTGCATCCCTTTTGATTGAAGTTTTTTGAAAGCTTCGGTGTATTCTTTAAAGGTGCTTTCTGCAAAACGAGCTATTTTTATGTATCCTGTTTTTGGATTCACCATGTAGGATGCATCGATACTATATATCGGAATGATACCACGGGTAATGGTAAAATCAAGCAATTGCGAATTGCCTCTACGAAGCATACTCACCTTTACTTTGGTTCCTCCTTTGCCCTTGAGTTTAGTCATCACATCTTTGTTTTTTATTTTTATTCCAGCCACTTTTTTTCCATCAACTAGAACAATTTTATCGCCAGCTTTCACTCCTACTTTTTCGGAAGGCCCACCGGGAATGGCGGCTACTACACATACTGTATCGTTTACAATATTGAACTCAATACCTATTCCTTCGAAATTGCCTTGCAATGGAGCATTTGTTTCAGCTAGTTCATCAGCACTGATGTATGCCGAATGGGGGTCGAGATTTTGAAGCAAGGATACAATGGTTTTATCCATTAGCTTGTTAGGTTTTATTGTATCTACATATTGTTCGGCAACAAATTTTAATATCTCATCTATTTTACTCGAACCACCTACTGCTTCCGCATCAATGCTTCCTTCCTTTCGGTTGAGATGAAAAGTGCTGCCTATAAAAATCCCGAGTATTAAAAGCAAAGCAAATACAATAGGGAGATAAACATAAAACTTTGGTCGATTCATATTATTGGATGTTCAATTTAGATTTAAAAAGTGGTCAAAGGTAATGTATTAATAAATATTATTTGGACAGAAAGCTAAAGGAGTATCAAGTTTGATGAATAAAGCTCCACAGTTATTAACAAAAGCCCATTGTAACAGCACTTTTTGATGTTTATAAACTCTAGGTTTGGGGTAGATGAACTTCATGCTTTAAGGTTAATTTTGTAGTGTATAAATTTTACAAAAATCAGAATTAAATGAAAAAGAAAACCTTTCCGCTATCCGCCTTATTCATCACCTTGGCGCTAACATCTTGTGTTCCTCAAAAGCTTTTGGAAAACGAACAAGAAAAACGTAAGAGCTGCGAGGCCGAATTGGCAACCTTGAAAACAACTGCTCAAGACTGTGATTCGAAATTGGCTGAAGCGAACAAACAACTTGCCGAAAATCAGCGTGACTTGATGAACTTAAAGAAAGATACTGCTATGCTTGGTGTGAGTTATAGGACCACTAGTTCGAAATATGATAAACTCAATCAAATAAATGATCAGTTGTTGGATAAATACAATCGTTTGTTAGAAGGCAATTTGAAAGATACCAAAAAAATATCGACTGAATTGCAAACTACTCAAGAACAACTTTTGAAAAAACAAGATGACCTTAAACTACTCGAGGCTCAACTCAACAATCAGAAAACACAATTGGATGCTTTGAGTGAAGAATTGAAAAAACGTGAAGCTCGTGTGGCCGAACTCGAAAACATACTCAAAAGAAAAGATGATGCTACCAATGAATTGAAGAAAAAACTTTCGGAAGCTTTGTATAATTTCGAAGGGAAAGGACTTACTGTGACACAAAAGAATGGTAAAGTATACGTGTCGATGGAGGAGAGTTTATTGTTTGCTTCGGGCAGCATAAAGGTGGAAGACAAAGGACAAGAGGCTTTGGTAAAGGTGGCGAAGGTATTGGAACAAAATAAAGACATCAATGTGTTGATTGAAGGGCATACGGATGATGTACCCATGTCGGGAAAATTGGAAATAAAAGACAATTGGGATTTATCAGTGTTGCGAGCTACTTCGATAGTAAAGATAATGACTAAGAATTCGGGTATCGACCCTAAGCAATTAACAGCTGCTGGATGTGCTGAGTACTTCCCTATCGACCCAGCTAAAACAGCTGAAGCAAGAAAGAAAAACAGGAGAACTGAAATTATTTTGACTCCTAAGTTAGATGAACTTTTTAAAGTATTAGAAACAAAATAAAACGTAAGATACATTTCGTGTATGTATCTATTTTCAAAAGGTTCGTTATTATTATGAATTAATTTGTTGCTCCAAAGCTCTCGTTTCTCCCATGGTTTAGGTACCAAAGCGAGGGTTGAGGTAGTACTATCACAAACATTAAGAATGAAAAAAACATTTCTCTCTTTTATTTTCACACTACTTGTAAGTATTGGCATAGCTCAACCTCTGGTTGAGTATTGGGATGCAGATCAAACTAAAAAGAAAAGCGAACAACAAGTAAAAAACGGAATGCAGGATGGAAAATTTACTGCATGGTACGAAAATGGTGACATTGCCAAAGAAGGCAATTATGTGATGGGTAAAGAAAATGGAAAGTTCCTTACGTATTATCCAAAGAAAAAAATAAAGATTGAAGAAAACTATTCGATAGGGAAGAAAAATGGAGCATGGAAATACTGGTATATCAACGGAAACAAAGCTCAGGAAACATATTTCAAAGAAGATAAATGCGACAGCACCTGGTTGGGATGGTACGAGAACGGAAAACCTAAAAGTGTGGAGATTTTTAAACTCGGAAAGAAAGAAGGGAAATGGATTTACTATCATAAAGACGGGACCAAAGAAAGCGAAGGCAACTTTGTAAACGATAATGCCGAAGGTGCTTACCATGGCTGGTATAGCAATGGAACTCTGCAAACAGAAGGACAGTATAAGGACGGAAAAAAACAAGGTACGTGGAAAGAATACTTTGCCAATGGAAAACCGAAACAAGAATTGGTTTACGACAAAGACGAATCGCTGCTGATGAACCAATGGCTGAACAATGGTGTGCAAATAATAAAAGACGGCAATGGAAAAATGTCGACTGTGTATGACAATGGAAAGAAAAAGAGTGAGGGCGAATACAAAGGAGGTCGTATGGAAGGCGAATGGATGTTCTACACTGCCACTGGCGAAAAAGATTTTAAGGTAACTTATGCCAAAGGCAAAAAACAAGGCACTTGTACCAACTGGTTTAAATCGGGTAAGGTAAAAAGCGAAGGTACTTATGCCAATGATAAGAAAAATGGATATTGGAAATGGTACAATGAGCAAGGAAAGACAGAGATGGAAGGTAATTTGAAGGATGAAATTCGCACTGGCAAATGGACCTATTGGTTTGCTTCGGGAGTTAAGGAATCGGAGGGGAACTATAAGAACGACTTGCAGGATAGTACTTGGATTTTTAATTATAAAGATGGTTCGAAATGGAAACTCGGAAACTATACCAATGGTAAGAAAGACGGCACCTGGACTACTTGGTACGAAAACGGGCAGAAGTTGAACGAAGGTAAATTTGTGAGCGGAGAAGAAGAAGGTACTTGGCTGTCGTGGTACGATGATGGGGTGTTGAAAGATGAAGGCAATTTTAAAGCTGGAAAGATGAATGGAAGTTGGAAAGGATTTTTGCCAAACAAAAATCCTATTTACGAAGGGTTTTATAAAGATGATTTTAAAGATGGAAAATGGAAACTGTATTTCGAAAATGGGAAACTAAAACAAGAAGGCGAATACAAACAAAGCAAGCGAAACGGCCACTGGGTGGAGTATACACCACATAGTTTTAAAGACAATGAAGGCGAATACAAGGACGATAAACAAAATGGGTTGTGGACGTATTATTACGAAACAGGGGTGAAAGCAATGGAACAATCGTTTCGCGAAAGCCTGTTGAGTGGCGACTGTAAGAGCTGGTACGAGGACGCAAAACTAAAAAGTACTACTTCTTATATGTTGATGAAAGGCAAAAGTGGAAGGCTCGACTCGCAACCAAACGGAAAGTGGACCTATTATGATAAGAATGGCAACATCATGATGGAAACTACGTATAAAAACGGAGTGAAAATAAAATAAACCGGCTAGGTTTATCGTTCTGCAACGTGCCCTTTGGTTGTTTTATTTCAACCTTATCGGTATCCACACTTCTTCCTCCGAATCGGGATGATTGTTTTTATATTTTTCGCCTAGTAGTTCGAAATGAGCTCGGTTGTCGACCTCGTAAACAGACGAAGGTAGCCATGTAGCAAATATATAATTGAAGGTAGCTGCCGCCTTGCTTGCTTCTCCGCGGTGAATAAACACGGCATACAATCCTTCTTTTAATGTATATGCCTTTAGGTGCTCGGGTTGGTTATCAAAACTACTTACTTCCACAGCAGCCCATTTCACAAACTCGCGTTGTGGACTGAACTGGTCGAAACTAAAATCATACTCTTGCAACGAATACAAAACAGTGCCTACCTGATGGTTTATTTGATGTCGCTTAGGCATAAAACCACTCCAAAGCTGGTATGTTTTGTCGTTTGCAAACGAAGTAAGGAGGCAATTTCCTATTAATTTTCGTTCGTTGATGCGTTCTATTCTTGGTTCCAAATGATAATGGTGAAGATGATTGACAAAACTAATGAATTAATTCAACAGGTTTAGGAGCAAAAACTCCAAAAGCTGTTCTTTTTGTCCGAAACCTTCCTGCTTTTTCATTAAACCTTACTCCTTTAATTCCAGAGTTCGGTAAGTTTTCATCAAAGTTCCCTAAGTTTTCACGAAAGTTCCCTAAGTTTTCATCAAACCTTGGAACATTTTGCTTAAAGTTCGGAACATTTATGCTAAAGTTCGGAAGATTGAATCGATTGTTCGGAAGAATGAAATAAAAGTTCCGAAGAATGCACAAAACATTGGGAACTTTGGACAAAAAGGAGGGAACTTTGATGAAAACTTAGGGAACTTTGGACAAAAAGGAGGGAACTTTGATGAAAACTTAGGGAACTTTGGAAAATAAGTTTTAAGGTCTGGCCAAAAAGTAGGAAGGTTTTGCAAAATCATAATTTGAAATTGGAATTTATTAATAATGTATCTTTGGAGGATGAAAAAAATAATGTCGATTGGTATCATGCTTTGTTTTGTTTTTCAAGCAAAATCACAAAAGTTCAATAGCATTGCTATTACAGCCGGTGCAACTGCTGCCAATCAGAAATTCTTTTTGATAGACCCTCCTGATATTTCACGAAAAAAATATGTGTTCGGATTCAATGCTTCCATTTTTGGTGAGTTTTTTACACGCGATTACGTTCGGTGGGTTACCGAAATTCAATACAATCAAAAAGGTTCGGTTGACCAGCAACCCGAAGGCAACTACCCAAATCAAATTCAATATTTAAGTTGGAACAATTACCTAAAACTGCGTTACGAAATGTTCAGCATCATTCCTTATGTGCTCGTAGGGCCAAGGTTAGAGTACAATCTTGTTCAAGGCGTTTCGTCACCTGCTGTGGTTGGCAATTTTTTGCCATTGCATGTAAGTGCAGCGGTAGGTGGTGGTGTAGAGTTTGTAAATTATTTTAATATCAAATTCTTTGTCGAAGGATTTTACAATCCTGATGTGATGCCAGCTTATGTATCTCCCGAATTACATGTGTTCAACAAAGATTTTGAATTACGTGTTGGGCTAAAATATGAATTCGCTTCGCGAAAAGAAAGTTGCAACACACCTACTTATGTAGAGTAACCATTATTTGGTCAATACAGCCCTCACAGTATCGTAATGAGAGGTAGAAATTCGTACCAAATACGTCATATCAATCCTACTGGAATTTGAAAGAGTACCTGTTCCCGAAAAAGATTTCCCAGCAATTATTTGCGATGGAAAAGTAAAATTGTTTCCACTATAAGTTGCATACATTTTTTTCGATTCGCCATATAAATATGCAAACATGATGTACGAAGAGTTTGATGAATCGGTAACGGTTACATTGTAAGTACTCGGACCATAGTCCGAACTGTTTTCTTGTATGTACCAATTGGCAAGAAACCTAGCGCGCGGGTCGGTAGATGACGGGTTTGCAGCAGGGTCTTCGGTTTTCGAACAAGAAGCTAAAAACAAAGTACTCGCAAGTACAGCTGTTGATGCAAAAAGAAAAAGTTTTTTCATAAGGTGTTTCGTTTTTATTTGTGCTTAAAATAAGTTGTTCAACAATTCATCATCCACCAGATTGGGCAATGTAACTTT
>JBAXQU010000027.1:0-32649 GCA_037131555.1 Bacteroidota bacterium | reverse complement strand
ATACACTAGTTGGTAATGCAGCCACGGTTTCGGTTACACCGATTTTAGGCATCACATCATATTATGTTGTGGTAGATAATGGAACAATTTGCACGAATACTGATACGGTGAATGTAACAACAATAGCCTTACCTGTAGCCCATGCAGGTAACGATTCAATTCTATGCGTTCCGGGAAGTGTAACACTCAATGCAACAACAAGTATAAATGCTGTAAGCTATGAATGGTTCCAAATACCAACGAACACAAGCCTTGGGACAACGGCTACAATCACAATCAATCCGCCAGTAGGAGTGAATACACAATACTATGTTGTGGTGAGTAATGGAGTTTGTACAAGTAATGATACGGTGAATTATATTGTTTACCCAGGCATTACAGCGCATGCAGGAAACGATACGACAATTTGCGTAGGTGCAACTTATACCCTAAATGCTTCCACAAGTTTGAATGGAACGGGATATAATTGGTATCAACTACCAAGCAATACACTAGTTGGTAATGCAGCCACGGTTTCGGTTACACCGATTTTAGGCATCACCTCTTTTTATGTTGTGGTAGATAATGGAACTATTTGTACGAATACAGATACGGTGAATGTAACCGCAATTGCATTACCTGTAGCTCATGCAGGTAATGATACGACCATCTGCCAAACTCCTAATGTTGTATTGAATGCTAGTTCGAGTTTGAATTCTGTGTCGTATCAATGGTATCAGGTACCTGCTAATTCTTTAGGTACAGGTGTTTCGGTAACGGTGAATCCACCAATTGGTGCTACCACTTCTTATTATGTTGTGGTTGATAATGGACTTGGTTGTCTTGATCAAGACACCATCAATATCACTCTCGACCCTATCATTTCAGCAAATGCTGGAGCAGATACAACCTTCTGTCAACCTGGTTCGGTGATTTTAAATGGTAATGCAAGTACTGGCAACATTGCGACTTATCAATGGTTCCAATTACCTAATTCGAGTATTGCAAATACAGCGACAACGAGTGTGACCCCAACTATTGGAATCAATGGCTATTATTTAGAAGTAAGTAATGCTACAGGTTGTTCTACTCGCGATACGGTGATGGTAACGGCCAATCCATTACCTGTTGTGAATGCAGGCCAAGATGTGGTCATCATACAAGGTGCAAGTACAGTACTTGGTGGTTCACCAACAGGACCTTCGGGTGCAATATATTATTGGAGTCCTTATATAGGTCTTAACGATTCGGCTCTTGCGAACCCAACCGCTACACCAGAACTAACCACTGTTTACACGGTAATGGTGACCTCTGCAGAAGGTTGTGTTGCATCGGATGCTGTTTTGGTAACTGTGTCACCAACGATAGTGTTCGGTAGTGGATTTTCGCCAAACAATGATGGTGCGAATGATTTATGGCAAATCGATTACATCGAACGGTATCCGAACTGTACGGTTGAAGTTTACAATCGTTGGGGAGAATTATTGTTTCAGTCAGTTGGATATCACGATAAGTGGGACGGTACTTTTAAAGGTAAACCATTGCCTGTTGGTACGTATTATTATATTATCAATTTAAACGACCCACTATTCCCTGATGCTTTAACAGGGCCATTGACTATATTGAGGTAACAAAATAAACAGGAAGTAACGAAAAGAAAAATGAAAAGATATTTATCCATCATCTGTATACTAGTTGTTTCGCGAATGGTGGCGCAACAATTACCGCAATACAGCAATTATATGGTAAATGATTTTGCCCTAAATCCTGCTGTGTGTGGTAGTAACACATATTTCGAAGGTAAATCGAACAACAGGTATCAATGGGTTGGTATTACTGATGCTCCAAGAACCTACTTGTTGAGTGTAAATGGTCCTACTAAAAATCAAAAGATGGGATTGGGTGGAATGTTATTTACCGACATTGTTGGCCCTACTCATCGTACTGGATTTTATTTGACCTATGCTTATCATTTGAAAGTGGCCGAAAAGGTAAAAGTATCGCTTGGCTTATCTGCTGGATTATTACAGTTTATGGTTGATGCTTCAAAAATACAATTGCACGACCAAAGCGATTTAGTAATTAGTAACGGAGTTCAATCGGTATTGATGCCCGATTTTGGTGCGGGTATTTATGCCTATTCTACCGATAAGAAATGGTATGCAGGTGCCTCGGTTCCTCAAATATTACAAGAGCAAATAAAATTTTTCAATGCCGAAACTTCCTCGCTAAGCAAGTTGGCCACCCATGTTTACATCACAGGAGGCTATAAATTTACCATCAATGATGACATTAAGTTGGAGCCTTCAACTTGTATTAAATTTGTAAGTCCGGCACCCGTTCAAGTGGATTTGGGTTTACGAGCCATATACCGCGACATGGTTTGGCTGGGAGCTGCTTATCGAACTCATGATGCAGTGTCGGCAATGGTGGGCTATACCTTGATGCAAAATCTCACCTTCGCTTATTCCTATGATTTTACCACCACCAATATCCGAAAATACAGCTCCGGAACGCATGAAATAATGATTGCAATTAAGTTCAACAAAGCTTTGAAACAATAGTTCCCTAATTCATTCGATATTGAATTACTTTCTCAACTCGAATGAAAGACTTTAATTCTTGAAAATAATTCTTCTGTTTATACTCTCACTCGAGAACTAATTTTAATAAGAAAGTTTGATTTGATTGATGGGTTTTTGGCATTTCTTCAAGAGTTGAAAGGAAAAGTTAAAATCACTCAATGATTTGTTAAAATGATTGCATCTCAAGTTAAAATGATGAGAGGAAAAGTTAAAATCATTCAAGGATTTCGTAAAATGGTAGCATCTTAAGTTAAAATCCTTAGAGGAAAAGAAGAAATGATGGAAGTATTTGTTAAAATGAATGGTCCATTTTAACAAATCCTCATAGGAAAAGATGAAATCATTGGTTGATTTTAACAGATCCGTATAAGAAAAGAAGAAATCATCTGAGGATTTTAACAAATCCTTAGAGGAAAAGAAGAAATGATGTCATCTCTTGTTAAAATGCCGATTTCATATCTTTTTTTGGTTAAAGAATATGTTATCAACTAATTATGTTTTTTAGAAAATCGGAAATCGACAAATATTTCACTTAAAAGCAGGAAAATCTTGCTTTCGAAATGCATATAGTTTGGCTTGTTCCCAAATGTAATTCGGTCATACTTTTAGTAACCATAGAAAATGAAAGTCGAGATTAAGTTGGAGTTAAAACAAAAGAAGCGCCTCACAAAATGTGAAGCGCCTCTGTTACTTTTCTAAACAATCGGTTACTTTAATGGAACATAACCCACTTGTTCTACAATTTTTTGGCCTTCGACTGATAATACATAATCCACAAAAGGTTTAACTTTTTTTTCTAAAGAATTTAGGTAGTAATAATATAAAGGGCGAACTACGGGATACGTTTTGTCTTTTGCAGACGCCATTGAAGGAGCGATAAAAGTTTTTCCTGCATCATAAGAAACCTTCAATGATTTCACCGATTTTTCCATATAAGCAATGCCAATGTATCCGATTGCGCCTTTTGTTTGGCTAACCGATTGAACAATGGCTCCAGTTGCAGGCAAACTTAAAACTGATGTAGCATAGTTCTTTTTGTTCAACACATGTTCTTTGAAAAACTCATAAGTGCCTGAACTTGATTCACGTGAGTACACCACAATTTGTAAATCTTCACCACCTACTTCTTTCCAATTTTTTATTTTTCCAGTAAATATACCTTCAAGCTGTTCTCGTGTTAGTTGGGTCACTTTGTTATTATTGTTTACAATTATCGAAAGTGCATCATAGGCAATGGTAATTTCTTTGTATGCTCTTCCAGCATCTTGCAATTTCATTTTTTCATCCATCTTGATTTTGCGAGAAGACATGGCAATATCTGTAGTATTATCAACTAAAGCTGCAAGACCCACTCCGCTACCTCCACCTGTTATAGTAATCTTATTCAATTTATTAGCCTTCATGTACATTTCGGCTTCTTTTTGAGATAATGGCAAAACAGTATCGCTACCTTTGATTTTTTGTGCAAAATTCAATGAGGTATATAAACTTAATGCGATTAAAATTGATCTTCTTTTCATTGTTTCTTTAGGCGATTTATTTGATTACAAATGTAGTTTAGTTCTTTATTATCAATGTTAACTTAAGATTGTGTTTGTGTTAAGTGGGTTATTGAAATTTGTATTGAGCTCTAATAGTAAGCACATTGTCTTTCAGGTCTTTCCAGTATCCTACAGATGAAAGATTGGAGCTTTTTTCATTCGTCACCTTATCATAATACAAAGTAAATTTAAGGTTATAATCAACTTTATAAATATAACCTAGACCTAATGTTGTATATTTCAAATCAGCCGAGTTGGTTGTTTTTATTAGTGTTCCGTTTGTAAAAGCAAATTTTCTTAATCCAATGTCATCACCTTTAACATCCATATTGGCATCGTACCAATCGTATTTGACCACAATTTGATGTTTGGTTTGGAAAATGTTTTGAATAAAATAGAAGCAGGCTCCATTAAATTTTCTCATATATGTATCATCGTTTGGTTGGGTCGAAGGGCTGGTGGTTGAAGAAGAAGTCCCAGGTTGAATTCCAGTAATATATTCAGCTCTTAATGTTGTTATTCCAAAAATAAAATCTAATGATATTTGACCATCAATTCCAAAATACTTACGTTTTGCGATGGCTCCGTATCCACTATTGGTGCTGTCTTTGTTCAAAACAAACGTTTTGATGCCGTTCGAATCAGCTTTCATATAGTAAACTTTACTAGTACCTTGGCGCACTCCTCCATAATAATAAGAAACACCTAAAGCGTACTTCAATTTTTCTGATTTATTGGTGCTTAACCAGTGAATATTTCCAATAAAATCTTTATAATAATCAAAATCGTTTGCTGCGTTTCCAGTACCATTAAAAACTCCTGCTTCTAATTTTAAAGGATGAAATGAAGACGCGTTTGGCATCTGAAAACTAATCATTGCACCACAATCTCGCTCTCCAGGTAATAGCACTTGAATCATTCTTGCTCTTTCAGGTGTCTCTAAAGAGCCGATGTAGTGAGTGTTTTCAAATCCAAATGGACGATTAAAAATACCAGCGGTTAAAGAAAACATTTTTAAACGTTGTTCACTCCATTTACCATAAGCATCTTTTATGGTTATTCCATCTTGCGATATATTGATGTTCCCCACAATCTGCACTTTACCATTATCGTACATCGTTTTAAATTCAGATCTTCGTACTTTAAAACGTTTGTCAACTGATTCTGGGAAATCACCCCCAGCATAAGATTTTTCTCCCATAGAATCGGCTACCTGAAATTGAGCTTGAATGTAGCCAGAAAATTTTATTTTTTTAAGAAACGAAATATCGTCCGCCATCTTGTTCACTTTACTTGCTAGCGTATCTATTGGAGTCTCTAAAGGATTCTGAGCCCTTGCTAATGTTGTAAACGAACATATAGGAAGTATTATTGTAAAGACTAAAGTTAATAAAAGACGTTCAATTATTTTCATTTAAAATCGTTAATAAGTTAATTCATTTTATCAAGTGAAAACACCATTTAAGTTTTAGAAAAGAGTCATAGAAATTAAGCAAATGTAAATATTTAAATGATTATTAAAACGAGAACAATTTCCTATCATCTATCCTCCTTTTGCAATACTTGCACAAACTATGCTAAAATATCAATAGCAAACAAATATTATTTCAAATCTCGTAAACCATAATGAAACAATGTTGAAATGATACCGAAACCCGATAATATTTGCTACTTTTGACGTCTTTATTAATCATAGATTTTAATGAAAAAAATAATTTATTATTCGTTAACCCTTACCTCTTTTTTTGCTTTGCTGCTAATATTCAATAGCTGTAAAAAAACAGATACTACCACGGATAGTGATACGGTAGCTGCTATAGATTGTGTTAATAGCGAAATTTATTTTTGTGACGTCAAAAATATTGTTGATGAAGCAGGCTTCAAATCAGGTGCTTTCAATGGCATACTAAACGATAGTCTGATAGCAGTTACTTACGATACCATTAACCATTCTGATTCGGATACAATTATTATCAATTTCGGAACCAGCAATGTTCAATGTCAAGACGGACGAGTCAGAAAAGGAAAAATTATAACAACTTATAATGGTCGCTATTCCGATACATCTAAGACTCATTTTATCACATTAACAAATTTCGGAATTGATAACAATATACTTAATGGAACTATTAAAGATTCATACAAAGGCTATAATTCTTCCGGGCATCAAAATTTTCACGATACTGTTTCCTTTTCGATTGCCTATTCCTCCAATAAAGTGGTAAGTTGTAGGCTGACTAACAACTTAGTATATACTTCAGGTGACAGTAGTGCAATTTGGAGTGATAGGGTGATGGCCATTTCAGGTAATTCTTCTGGAGTGGCTTCCAATGGAGACGGATTCTCCACACTAATTAGCTCCCCATTAATAAAAAATTTTTCAGCAGGATGTAGACGTTATCTCAACAGAGGTATCATTCAGATTGCGGTATCAAACAAATCGTATAGAGTAGCCGATCTTGGTGATGGCAATTGTGATGATGTGGTTGTTATCACTATTGATGGTAATTCATATCAGGCGCATTCCAATTGATTTTAGAAATCTAATTTTCATTTTTATAAGTTGATTCCTTTTGTTAATCAACCAATTCGACTTACAACAATATTATTTTATATCTTCGAGCGCAGCGTAAATCATAAGTACCCTGTTCATATACAAATTGAAAACATATACAGCATTTATTCGCCTCGTCTCTAAACCATCATTTTTGTTGATCGTTTATTTGGTTATTTCTGTCGGAGCAGGACTGCAAACAGCTTTTGCAGATATGCTTTCACCCTATCGTGACGGATCTTACGATTTTATAAGAAATAGCTCGATGAACAATTACGCTATTTATCAAGGTTCTTTTTTCCATCTTTTGCAGCATAAATTTTTGTACGGTTATCATTGGAGCGAACATTACGATCTTTATCTCTACAGTCCATCATTTCCGTTTGTTATCATGCCTTTCGCTCTGTTACAAAAGTACATCGGTGTGGTTGTTTGGTGTGTCTTTAATGCATTAGCACTTTTCTTTGCTGTACGTTGGTTGAAAATAGATGAAAAGAAAAAGGTCATTATACATTGGTTTATCTTGGTTGAGTTGATAACTGCAATTCAAAATGTTCAGGTCAATCCATTAGTGGCTGCATTATTTGTTTTGACCTTTATTGCATTTGAACGAAAACAAGTTGGATTAGCGGCACTGTTTATAGCTTCTAGTATGTTTATCAAGATATTTGGAATTGTTGGTGCTGCATTTTTTATTCTATATCCAAATCGATTGAAATTTCTTGGTTATCTATTTTTATGGAGCATGATTATTTTCTTATCTCCATTAATTTTTATTTCTTGGGACGAACTTATTAAGCAATATCTTGGGTGGTATACTACAATCATTACACTTCATTCTGAAAATATCGGTGATTTATCAGCCATGCAACTACTTGCCTCTTTATTTCATTTTACATTAAGCGATTTAGGAAGATACGCTATTCAAGCAACTGCTGTCATTCTGTTTTGTTTGAAATACATTCGATACAAATCGTTTACCCATCCTCAATTCAAGTTATTGTTTTTAGCATCCATTCTAGTTTGGACAACCATATTTAACAATGCTGTAGAGTCGCCAAGTTTCATTATTGCGATAACAGGAGTTGCAATTTGGTATATTGCAGATGAAAAAAGCAAATTGAACCTTGGTTTGCTTATCTTTGCACTTGTGTTTACAAGTCTATCTCATTCAGATGTATTCCCGCGATTTATTCGGGATAATTTTATTGATCCTTATGCGCTCAAGTGTTTGCCTTGTTTTATTATTTGGTTGAAGATAGAGTTCGAATTATTATTTAGAAAACGTCCATTAGCGCTACCTCTTCATGTCTGAAAACAAGGACGACATTATTGATTTGGATATTGTGCAGCCTTGTTACAATCCTTTACCAGATTGGGAGAAATCCGTATGGTTGCATTTTAGTGATGTCAAAGCACTGTTACCAGGAGTTAGCATTAATTTAATTATTGTGAATGATGGTTCGAAAAAAAACATTTCGAACGAATCAATTCGGTTTCTTGAACAGCGAATAAATCATTTTCAGTTTATAAGTTACGAGCCTAACAAAGGGAAAGGAAACGCATTAAGGACAGGCATCGGTGCAAGTAAAGGAAGGATACAGATTTATACCGACATTGATTTCCCTTATGAACTTATACACATAAAGGAAATCTATGAAATGTTGGTTGATGGAGCAGATGTAGTGTCAGGAATTCGAAAACAAAATTATTATCAAACGCTATCGCCCATGCGCTGGATAGCTTCGAAGATGTCACAAATATTAAATCGACTTTTTCTACGTTTACCGTTCAATGATACCCAATCAGGAATAAAAGGAATCAATAGAAAAGGAAAAATGGTATTCATGCGCACCACCATTGAAAGGTATTTGGCCGATACAGAGTTTTTGGCATTGGCAGCCAAAACCCGCAAGTTAAAACTTGTGCCACATGAAGTTTCCTTAAGAGAAGGGATAATTTTATCCAAGATGAGTTTCAAAACATTTATAAAAGAATTAGGTAATTTTATAAGGGTTTATTCAATTGTATTTAAAAGAAAGGTGTAAATGTCGCTGAAAGTACTATTAACATTTGATTTAGAAGAATTCGATGTCCCTGAGGAATATGGAACCAAATTAGAATTTGACAAACAAATTGAAGTTACCACCTTAGGTCTCACTAAGCTTATTGATATGCTTGATAGGCATCAAGTGGCTTGTACATTTTTCACAACGGCTACGTTTGCTCAACAAAAACCAGAACTCATAAAAAATATTGCTGAAAAACATGAAATAGCATCACATGGTTTTTATCACTCTTCTTTTCATACAGCTGATTTAATGACTTCGAGAGAAGTTTTGGAAAAAATAATTGATAAACCGATAACCGGTTTTCGAATGGCACGCTTAGCTCCTGTAGATGATTTGGAAGTAGAGAAAGCTGGATATAAATATAATTCTTCTATGAACCCAACCTATGTTCCTGGCAGATATAATAACCTGGATAAACCTAGAACAGCATTCTATTCAGGTTCGTTGTTAAATGTCCCTACCTCAGTTACTCCTTCGTTGCGAGTGCCTTTGTTTTGGTTAAGCTTTAAGAATTTTCCATTATGGTATTTCAAATCAATCATGATGAAAACATTGAAACGAGACAAAGTTGTTTCGCTTTACTTTCATCCGTGGGAGTTTACTGATGTAAGCAATTTTGGTTTGCCAAAATACATCAGCAAGTATAGTGGAGTAAAAATGCTGCAACGGTTAGAAGAGACTATAATGGATTTAAAACCCAAAGCCAAGTTTATTACCATGAATGAATATGTAACAAAATTTAAAAATAAATAAGAGCTTCATAAAATGAAAAAACCCTCTTTTGATGATATTTACATGGACTTGGCGGATAATTTGGCCAAACGTTCGCACTGTGTTAAAGCCAAAGTTGGTGCAGTACTAACAAAAGATACAAGAATCATTTCTGTTGGATATAACGGACCTCCTGCTGGAACACATAACTGCGATCAGGAATTTCCCGAAGAAGGTTGTCCTAGAGATAGTAAGGGTAGTTGTTCGCTTGCATTACATGCTGAACAGAACGCAATCCTTTATGCTTCTAAAAACAATGTTTCCATTGAAGGATGTACACTCTATGTTACACTTTCGCCATGTATCGCTTGTGCAAGAGTAATCTTTACAATTGGGATAAAGAAGGTATTCTATATGAATTCGTATGCTGATTTTAAGAAATTACCTTCTGATGAAGGTGTGGATTTTTTAAGAAAATTTGGAGTAGAAGTTGTTCAATACAAAAAGGAATATAGTCATTAAAGAATCAACAACGTTTATTCCAAATCAAATAGACTTCCTTTTTGTGCACGTGGAATTTTACCAAGATGTTTGTAAGCAAGCTCTGTAGCTTCCCTACCACGAGGAGTGCGCACTAGATATCCCTCTTGAATTAAAAAAGGTTCATAAACCTCTTCTATGGTACCAGCTTCTTCGCCAACAGCTGTCGAAATGGTAGTTAATCCTACAGGTCCTCCTTTGAATTTTTCAATCAAAGCGGATAAAATTCGAATATCCATTTCATCCAATCCATTCTTATCAACATTGAGTGCCGAAAGCCCTATATGAGCAATTTCAATATCTATTGAACCATTGCCTTTAATTTGTGCAAAATCTCTGATGCGCCTTAGTAAAGCATTCGCAATACGAGGTGTGCCACGACTTCTTCGAGCGATTTCAATGGCTGCATCTTCGGCAATTGGAACATTAAGTATACCTGCGGCACGTACGATTATTTTCTTCAACAGAGCCGAATCGTAATAATTTAATCGAGAATTGATTCCAAATCGAGCACGCAGAGGAGAAGTTAATAAACCAGATCGTGTGGTTGCTCCCACCAATGTAAATGGATTTAGTTTGATTTGAACACTGCGGGCATTAGGGCCGCTGTCAATCATGATATCAATTTTGTAGTCCTCCATGGCAGAATATAAGTATTCCTCCACTATTGGACTGAGGCGGTGGATTTCGTCAATAAATAAGACATCAAATTCTTCTAAGTTTGTTAGTAACCCAGCAAGATCGCCTGGTTTATCGAGTACTGGACCAGAAGTGATTTTAATATTTACACCTAGTTCAGATGCTATGATATTTGCAAGTGTTGTTTTTCCAAGCCCTGGAGGTCCATGTAATAAAACATGGTCTAATGCTTCACTACGTTGTTTTGCAGCTTGCACAAATATTTTTAAATTTTCTACTACTTCGAATTGTCCAGTAAAGTCTGAAAATTCGGCTGGACGCAATACCTTTTCAAACTCCTTTTCTGCTGGGTCAAGGTTTTCACCATCTGGGTTTATATTAGGGTTCACGTTATTGTAATTCTAAAAGAATATTATTCCCATCTTCGTAATAGGAATTCTCTTGGTTTATTTTAAAGTTATACTAGTGTTGCCAACTACCACGTCATCACAAATGATGTCAATTAAATATTTCCCTGCGATAAAAGGATTTGGATTCGAACAAAACACATTCACAGAAGTATCTTCGTTGTTGTAAGAAATATCTTGTTTTGCTGCATAGAAACCTTTCCCACCATTAAATTTAACCATGTTGTCTTCATCTGGTGATTTGCATAATTCTTTACCATCAGGAGTAGTGATTCGAATATACACTGTTCGGGCACCTTTTTTAGCAATTTTGTTTTCACCCAAAATAAAGGAAACTTTTATTTTTTCAACACGCGAAGCTTTTGTGGTTTCCACTTCCTTATTGCCTCCTGACTTGAATTTAACCCCTATTGCAGTTGGGTTTTCTGCTTTTAATACCGAACCTAAACTTATTGTGTTTTGCAACGCTTCTTTATCTTTCGAAAGTTTATTCGATTTATCTTTTTCAGAATGAAGGTCGGCACTCACTTTTTCTTTTTCGGCAATAATTGTTTTGTTAGCTGTATTTAATGAATCAATTTGAATCACGAAATGTTGCATGATTTTACGAAGTGTTTCACTTTCTTTTTTTAATTTCGAAATGATGTATGAATCATTTTTGTGTTTCTCGGCTTGTTCCAGAAGTTCGGCTATTTGGGTACGTTTGGCATCTAAGTCGGCTTGCAATGATTTGTCATTGGTTTGCAGGGTAGCATATTGTTGTTGTAAATCCAATAAGTCAGCTTTCACATTGTCGCGCTCGATAATTACATTTTGTTTTTCAACAACTACCGTATTTGCTCGGCCACGTTCTTGCAGCCATAACCAGAAAAATATCCCATTCCCGATTAATAACAAAGCAAGCAGCATAATAAATAACTTATTGTTTGATTTTTTTTCTTCCGGTTGGTTTTCCATATCGCTAAGTTTGTTAATTTTAATGTCGCAAAAGTAATATATTTTTAGCCTTATAGAACATACTCTATGATAAAAGACTTTTTAGCCCTTATTTTTCCACATGTTTGTGTTGCTTGTGGTAAGCCATTGTACAAAACCGAAAATTGTATTTGTATGCTTTGCATATATCATTTGCCTAAAACAAATTTCCATCTAGACAAAGAAAACCCCATAGCGAAAATTTTTTGGGGAAGGGTTGAAATTGTTGCAGCTGCATCCTATTATAGTTTTACGAAAGGTGGAAAAGTGCAGCATCTTATTCATCAATTGAAATATGAAGGACAAAAAGAAATAGGTGTCACACTAGGGCGATTATATGGAATTGAATTAAAGGAATCTGCCAATTTTAAAAATGTAGATTTAATAATACCTGTGCCTTTACATAAAAACAAACTGCGAAAGAGGGGTTACAATCAGAGCGAATCTATTGCCGTAGGATTATCAAAAGGTATGGACATTCCTACTAATTTCAAATCGTTGGTTAGAGCAGTAGCTTCCGAATCGCAAACACGTAAGTCGAGATTCAATAGATGGAAAAATGTTGAATCGGTATTTCAAGTAAAAGATGAAAATCCTTTAATTGGCAAACATATATTATTGGTGGATGACGTAATTACAACAGGATCTACTTTGGAAGCCTGCGCACAAACGCTAATCAAAATTCCAGGTGTTTCGA
This sequence comes from Bacteroidota bacterium, assembly GCA_037131555.1. Classification (GTDB taxonomy): domain Bacteria; phylum Bacteroidota; class Bacteroidia; order 2-12-FULL-35-15; family 2-12-FULL-35-15; genus 2-12-FULL-35-15. The sequence continues at coordinate 19,949 of JBAXQU010000027.1, read as the reverse complement.
TTAGTGTTGTCACTTTAGCTCATGCATCGGTATTGTAATATTAATCAAACCTCAATAAATAAACCTATTTTTGCACCACAAAAAACAGAAATGTCAGAATCAATAATTGTTTCAGGAGCCACAAAAGCAGAGAAGTATCAGAGTTTGATTCCTCAACTGCAAGCCTTGGTAGCAAATGAAGAAGACCGAATTGCTAATTTAGCCAATTTGGTTGCGGCATTAAAACATGGATTTGATTTTTTTTGGATTGGAATTTATTTCGTGAAAGAAACAAAAGAAAATCGGAGAGAACTTGTACTCGGACCATTTCAAGGTCCTGTTGCTTGCACTCGAATAGCATATAGTAAAGGTGTTTGTGGTAAAAGTTGGGAAACAAAACAAACCATCATGGTGGATGATGTGGATGCTTTTCCCGGTCATATTGCATGTAGCAGTCAATCGAAATCGGAAATAGTGATTCCTGCTTTTAATAAATTAGGTGAAGTAGAATTGGTGATGGATGTGGATAGCGAATACCTCGCTAATTTTGACGAAGTGGATAAAAAATATTTAGAAGAAGTAATCACAATCATTGAAAACCTTTAAACTTATCGTGTACAAGCATTGCAATTCGAGCTACCGAGCTAATCGGTCTTTTCTTTTCGGCATTGCTGCATTCATTACTTTGTTTTATTCTTGCGCACAAGTAGTCACGCCAGGGGGAGGGAAGAAAGACATTATACCTCCAAGAGTGACCAAGTATCAGCCGGATAGTGCTCAATTGAATTTTAATTCAAAAACCATTCAAATTAATTTTGATGAATATGTTCAACTTAAGGATTTAAATAATCAACTGATCATATCGCCACCACTTAAAACCACACCCGATATTTCAATTAAAAACAAAACACTAACACTAGTGTTTGATAAGAAGGATACGCTAAAACCCAATACTACATACGGTATCAGTTTTGGCAATTCGGTGCAAGATATTACCGAAAACAATCCGATTGATAATTTCAAATATTTATTTTCTACTGGCAGTTATATCGATTCTTGTTCTTTAAAAGGGAAGGTCGAATTGGGATTTAATCATTCCGTTGAGAAGGGTGTAATGGTGATGTTGTATAGTCATTTTGATGACAGCATTGTGTATAAGCAACTGCCTGATTACTTTGCAAAAACCAAAGATGATGGTTCGTTTCAGATAAGCAATGTGAAAAATGGGAAATATAAACTCGTAGTTTTAAAAGATGCCAATTCGAATTACAAGTACGATGGTGAATCGGAAAGCATTGGATTTATTGACGAAGCTATTGATATAACCAAAAACGAAAAGGTGTTGGTTGAACTTTTTCAAGAAATTCCAAAGAAATTGTTTTTGAAAAAAAATATGTATGATTCGTACGGAAAGATTTTGTTTGTTTTTAATAAGGCTGCCGATAGTATTCAAATTAATCCAATTGATTTTACTTTTAAAGATAATGATGTACTTCTTCAATACTCTCGAAATAAAGACTCTTTGACCTATTGGTTCAGAGGGATTGATAAAGAGGTTTTGAAACTACAATTGAAAAACGGGAACAAAATACTTGATACGTTAGAGTACAAACTGATTACCAAGGAAGACGCATTAAAATCGAAAAGAAATAAATTAGGACTTTATTTAACCAACAATTTTAGTGGTAATCAAGCGTTGGATTTAAATACCGTATTTAATTTTCAGTTGAGTCAACCCATACAAAAGGTTGGCGAATATCTTTTTTTAAGGGCCGATACCTCGTTGGTTAAATCGAAAATAGAAACCTCTTCTTCCATCACCGGCAGGGATAATTTTTTTAAGCCTTACGATGTAAAACTAAAAGAATCGACCAAATATCATTTCCTAATTCCTGCGGGCACGTTTACCGATTTCTTCGGATTGACGAACGATTCTATAAAAATTGATTTTAAAACCCAAGAGGAAAAATACTATGGCACGGTTAAATTGAAATTAAATGTTCCAAGCGAAAAAGGGCAATATATTTTGCAACTACTGGATGATAAAGAAAACATTGTACGCCAAACCATTATAGATGCCACACAAACCATTCTCTTTGATTATTTACATCCTCAGCAATACAAATTGAAAATAATTGTGGATGACAATAAAAATGGAAAGTGGGACACGGGCAATTATTTGAAAAAACAACAACCTGAAAAAGTAATTTACTATACTGGAAACATTACCATTCGCTCGAACTGGGATTTGGATTTAGAATGGAAATTAAGTGCCGAAAAATAGACTGCTTTTGGCGAGTCCTTGGTAAAAAATGCCTAAAACCACCATTTAAATGAATAAAACTTTTTTTAGTTTGATTAAAGTGAATAATGAAACATAAAAAACTTTTTTACAACCCTAAAAAAGATTTTTAGAACCCCAAAAAACTTTTTTCAGTTTGAATGAAGTGATTAATGAAACGAAAAAAACTTTTTTACAAACCTAAAAAACTTTTTTCGGTTTAAATGATCCGATCATTCAAACGAATGGAGTGATCATTCAATTGAATTATTGTTTTAGGAGGTTTTTGAAGGCTGAAAAGAAGAGTAGGAAAACAAAAAACGAGAACAATGGCATGAAAACTAATAGATTATATCTATAGGGTTCAATACGCTATTCCCTAGTCTGCATCGTTCAAAACCGGAAATTCTGTTCGAAATTCCTTCAAATTGGCGTAATTTAATGTTAAAGTTTCAATCGATTCTACATGAGGAGGGGTGGTACTCATCACTTCGCCCTTGTAATTAATAACAGCCGAATCGCCCGAATAAATGACCTGATGCACATCGGTGCCCACCCTATTTAGTCCAACAACATACGCTTGGTTTTCGATGGCGCGAGCAAGTAATAATGTTTTCCAGGGGTGTTGCCTTCTTTCGGGCCAGTTAGCTACATAGATTAACAAGTCGTAAGGATTTTCTTTTGTATTTCTACTCCATACTGGGAAACGTAAATCGTAACAAATAAATGGACAAATGTTCCAGCCTTTGAGTGTAACCCTCAGTTTGGTGTCGCCATTCGAATAATGCTCATGTTCTGCAGCCATGCTGAAGAGGTGTCTTTTATCATAACTATAGCAGCTACCATGTTCATCCACCAAAACCAATCGGTTGAAAAACTTTCCATTTTCTTCGCAAATAAAACTACCTGTTATAGCACAGCCTTTCCTAGCCGCATGAAGTTTCATCCAATTCACAGTTTCTCCTTCCATGGTTTCGGCAAGTGCAGCCGCGTTCATACTAAACCCGGTAGTGAACATTTCAGGAAGAATTATTAAATCAGTGCTTTCGGTAATGCTCGAAAGTTTATCCGTAAATTGGTTGAGGTTGGCTTTTTTGTCTTCCCAATATAGGTTCGATTGAACAATGGTAAGTTTTAAATCAGTCATGAGTTACAATTAAATCTTATTCAAAATCTCAGCAGCTTTTTCGAGTGTTTCCTCTTTTTTTGCAAAGCAAAAACGCAAGACATGATTATCTATTGTTTCATGATAAAAAACCGAAATAGGAACGGATGCAATGCCAAACTCTTTGGTAAGGCGAATGGCATATTCAGTATCTTTTTCTTTGCTCATCTTTTTATAACTCAGCAATTGAAAATAAGTGCCACCACACGGTGTAAATTCGAACCGCGAATTTTTTATTTGTTTCACAAATAAATCTCTTTTGTTTTGATAAAAAGAATTTAAGCCGATGTAATTTTTTTTCTGTTTCAGGTAGTCGGCAAGTGCATATTGTATGGGCGAATTGACACAGAACACCAAAAACTGATGCACTTTGCGAAACTCAGCCATAAGGTTTTTGGGTGCCACACAATATCCCGTTTTCCATCCGGTGGTATGAAACGTTTTACCAAACGAAGAAATAATGAAACTCCTTTCGGCAAGTTTTGGAAAGCGCGAAACACTTTGATGTTCTTGGTTATCGAATATGATGTGTTCGTAAACCTCATCACTAATGATAACAATATCGGTATTGTTGGTAATTTTTTCCAACATCCTCATATCATCACTCGTCATGATGCTACCCGTAGGGTTATGCGGAGTGTTGATGATAATCATTCGCGTACGGTGGGTAATCACCTTTTTTACTTCATTCCAATCGATGGTGTAGCTAGGTGCTTTTAGCTGAAGATAAATGGTTGTTCCTCCATTCATCTCGATAGCTGGTTGATAACAATCGTAAGCAGGTTCGAAAATAATTACTTCATCACCATCGCGGATGATTGCCGAAATGGCCGTATAGATGGCTTGTGTGCCTCCGGCAGTTATTGTTATTTCAGTTTCTGGGTCGTATTTAGTTCCATGTATCGATTCTATTTTATCGGCTATCACTTCGCGCAAAGGCATCAATCCTGCCATGGGTGCATATTGATTTTTGCCTTCCATCATATACTTGTTTACTAACTCTATTAATTCCTCATCGCAATTAAAATCGGGGAAGCCTTGCGAGAGGTTAATGGCATTGTGGTCGGCAGCAAGTTTGCTCATCACAGTGAAAATGGTGGTGCCTACATTGGGTAGTTTACTGCTTATCAAATTGGGGTATTGCATAGGTATTGTATTCGTTTGTTAAAAAAATCAATGGTAGTTATCATTTTATTTCAGCCTTAAAAGTACATGTAAATTTGCACCGTTCTGTCAATTTGAAAATAAATCGTTTTTTTATTCACCAATAAGTCTATTTTGATAATTTTGCCAGCTATTTATTAATTTAAAAATTTATCAAAGATGAAAATCGAAAACAATTCAGTAGTTTCGGTAAACTACACGCTAACAGAAAAAGTAAGCGGAAAACAGGTAGAACAAACAAGTAAGGAACACCCATTTCAGTTTATTTTTGGAACAGGCGGTTTGTTAGAAGATTTTGAAAACAACCTTCGTGGAAAAAAGGCAGGCGATACATTCGATTTTTTTATTGAATCGAGTAAAGGATATGGCCAACGTGACGAACAACATGTGGTAAGCATTCCTAAAGAAGCTTTTCATAACGAAGATGGACAATTCGACCACGAAAATGTGAAAATAGATGTAACATTACCAATGCAAGATAACGAAGGAAATCGATTACATGGTAAGGTAGTTGATATTACTGACGAACATGTACGCATGGATTTTAATCATCCTTTGGCTGGTTTCGATTTACATTTCACAGGCGAAGTACTCGAAGTGCGTCCGGCTACTGCCGATGAACTAGCACATGGGCATGTGCATGGCGAGCATGGTCACCACCATTAATCAATAAAAAAGTCTCGCATTTCTTCGGGACTTTTTTCTTTTATCAATTTCTGGGTATAGTAGTAGGCGATGGATGCCCGTTGCTTACTATATGGGAACACCTAAAGGAGTTATACAGCTTTTTCTATTTAGGTATATTGTTACAACCATTAGTTCCTAAAAAAATTATCTTTGCCTACACCAAAACAACTCATTCTTGAAAACAATTTGAAGCAAATATGAAACCATCTCTTTTAATAATAATTACCTTATTCATTGGTTTTAATCATCCACTACTTTCGCAAGTAGATTTAAAATGGGCACATAAAATAAGCGGTACCGACCAAGTGGAGCAAGCGAATGCCATTGTGGTAGATGGTGCAGGCAATGTGTATGTGGCAGGCGAATTCAATAGAACTACCGATTTCGACCCAAGTGCAGGCACTGCTATTCTTACAGGAATAGGTACTGGCTCTTTGTATCTTGCCAAATACGATTCGCTTGGGAATTATAAATGGGTAATACAACTCGGAGACAATGGTGTAGCCCTCGATTTAAAATTGGATGTGCATGGTGATTTAATTCTTTCTGGACGATTTTCAGGCACTGTTGATTTCGACCCAGGGCCTAGTGTTTCCAATCTTACTATAAGTAATACTGCCGATGGTGGTTTCTTTGCAAAGTACGATACTGCTGGTAATTATATCTGGGCAAAAAATATTTATAGTGATTGGTCTACTGGCTCTGACCCAACAAGGATAGCTACTGATACCGCTGGTAATATTTACATTACAGGTACATTTACTGCTACCAAAGATTTTGACCCAGGAATAGGTGTTGCCAACCTCACTGCCAACACATATAATTACCTTGCATCCGAAACATTTTTTGCAAAGTATACTACTAATGGAGATTATGTATGGGCAAAAACAATAGAAGGGCAGGCAACAGGTGTAAGTATTTCAGCCGATAAATATGGTAATGTGTTCTTGACAGGAAGTTATTATGGTACGGTTGATTTTGATCCTAATGCAGGCATCAGCAACCTTAGCTCTGTACCCGGCTCACAATCGTATTATGGGGATGCTTATTTTGCAAAGTATGACATCAATGGAAATTATCTTTGGGCAAAGAGTATTGGTGGTGCAACTATGGATGGAGGATTGGACATTGTAAATGATACTGTAGGCAATGTTTATATTACAGGTTTCTTTACTGGAGTAGCCGATTTTAATCCCGATTCGGTGGCTGTAAATAATTTATCATCTTGGAGCAATAGTACCTACAATGCTTATTATGCAAAATACGATAACAATGGGCAATACTTATGGGCACAATCCTACCTCAGCAACAATTCGAGCAGAGGAGCTAAAATAGCTTTTGATAAAAATGGTGATTTATATATTATAGGTACTGTATATGCTGGTGCTGCACGATACCAAGTATTGTTAACCAAATACACGGCTGATGGAACAAGCATTTGGGCAACAGGATTTGGTTCAATATATGATGAATTTGGCAAATGCCTTGCCATTGATACGATTGGCAATATCCATCTTTCGGGTGAGTTTGCAGGCACTGTAAACTTTGGTGTCTATTCGGTGGTGAATCTTACTAGCGATGGTACTTATGGCACAGGAGTTCCCGATGCTTTTTTTGCTAAATACAAACAACTACCTCCCAATTATGCAGGAGTTATTTCGGGCACTTCTTCTATCTGTGCAGGGCAAACCAATGTGGTGTTTTCTGTTCCTGTTATTTACGGTGCCACTTCTTACAATTGGGTATTGCCCAATGGAGCCACTATTGTATCGGGAAACAATTCTCAAACCATAACTGTTAATTTCAGTGCGAATGCAACCAGTGGAATCATTACTGTAAATGGTTATAACATTGCCGGTGCAGGTTATCCATCTAGCTTTCCTATTACCATTCATCCGCTGCCAATAATAAATGTATCCTATAGCGACACCACACTTTGTAGCAACACTTCTTCTATACTTTCAGCTTCGGGGGCTACCACGTATACTTGGTTGCCTGTAACGGGTTTAAGCAATGCAAGTATTGCTAATCCGCTAGCATCACCACTCCTCACTACTACTTACACCGTTACAGGAACTACAAATGGTTGTGCGAACACCAACACAGTTCATATTTCAATACCTGCGTTGACCATTTCGGGTACGTCTATTATTTGCAATGGAAGCAATACTTCACTTATGGCTACAGGTATCGATTCGGTGGAATGGATAAATGGGCCAACATCTCAACAATACATTGTTGCACCTACAACAACTACTACTTATTATGCTATAGGTACAAGCCCTGAAGGTTGCAAAGACACTGCGATGCAAACTGTCAATGTACTGCCCGTATATCACGACACTGTTATTTCTGAAACTTGCACTGGTACTACTTATTTATTCGGTACACAAAACATTACTTCCTCTGGTAATTATGCTCAGCAGCTTGTTTCTGTAAACGGTTGCGACAGTATTATTTATTTAAACATCACTTTTAATCCAGTGTTTACTATTGCCAATCCACAATGGATATGCGATGGAAACACCTATAGTATTAATGGAAACAGCTACATCAGCACAGGTAATTATTACGATACACTTGCTACATCGCATGGTTGCGATAGTATTATTCTTACACAACTTACGGTGACTACCATTGATACTTCGGTTGCGGTAATGGGTGCTACCATCATCAGCAACGCCATAGCTATGGATTATCAATGGATGGATTGTACAACAGGAAATACCATTATTACCAATGCCATTAATCAAAGTTATACACCATCGGCAAATGGTGCATATTCGGTTATGATTACTGTGAATGGATGTGTGGATACTTCTGCTTGTGTGAATATCATGACGGTGGGTAATATAGAAGCAACAACGGATAATGAAGAATGGTGGATTCAACCAAATCCTTCGAATGGTGTTTTCCACATTAGTGCTAAACATCCATTATCTGCAAACATTATTATCTTTAATGTAATTGGCGAAACAGTTTATCAGTCTCTCATTACGGCTAAAGAATCGACTATTGACTTAACAAATGTAAAGAAAGGAATCTATTTTGTGAAACTAATGCCTGAAAATAAAAGAGAGGTGTATAAAAAATTAGTGATAGAATAAACCAACATCTAAACAAAAAAAACTCTTAACAGAAAAGTTCGAGGTATAATTTACCGCGAAGGCACCAAGGGGCGAAGAACACCTCCTGCGATATAGCGGAGGACATAATAGTTTTTAGTAGCATGTCCTGCGATATATCGAAGGGCATAAAACTATTTTTTTGACCTGCCTGCGATATATAGCAGGCAGAGAAAACAAAAAACGCAGAGAGCGACTCTCTGCGTTTTATAGCTATTTGGTTAGGCTGCGGTGAAGCGAACATCCATCCACAATAAATATTTACTTTTTATTCTACCGTAACCGATTTAGCAAGGTTACGAGGTTGGTCCACATTGCAACCACGCATCACCGCAATATGATACGACAATAATTGAAGTGGCACCACCGAAACCAATGGAACCAATATTTCATCCGTTTCGGGAATTTGAATGGTGTAGTCGGCCATTTCGGTTACTTGTGTATCGCCTTCGGTAACAATGGCAATAATTTTTCCTTTTCGTGCTTTTACCTCTTGTATGTTGCTCACCACTTTTTCGTACGATGCTCCTTTGGTAGCAATCACTATCACTGGCATTTCTTCGTCAATCAAAGCGATAGGGCCGTGTTTCATTTCGGCAGCCGGATATCCTTCGGCATGTATGTACGATATTTCTTTAAGTTTCAAAGCGCCTTCTAATGCCACCGGAAAGCTATATCCTCGACCCAGATAAAGGGCATTGGTAGCATTTTTATATACATCGGCTATGAATTTTATTTTATCGTTTTTCAACAATACACGTTCCACTTTCTCAGGTATAGCTTCTAGTTCGGTCAACAATTGATGAAAACGAGAAGAAGAAATACTGCCTTTGCAAAATGCAATGCGAAGCGCCATTAAAGTAAGCACTGTAACTTGTGCAGTGAATGCTTTGGTAGATGCTACTCCTATTTCGGGGCCAGCATGGGTATACGACCCTGCATGGGTAGCCCTTGCAATGGACGAACCTACCACATTGCAAACGCCAATGATGGTGGCTCCTTTCGATTTTGCCAATTCGATGGCAGCAAGTGTATCGGCTGTTTCGCCCGATTGCGAAATGGCAATCACCACATCGTCTTCGTAAACAATTGGGTTGCGGTATCTGAATTCGGAAGCGTATTCCACCTCCACAGGTATACGAGCCAAATCTTCGAAAAGGTACTCGCCCACCAAACCAGCATGCCACGAGGTGCCACAGGCAATAAAGATGATGCGTTTGGCATTCACAAACTTTTGTTCGTATTCGGTTATTCCTCCCAAGTTCACAATGTCGTTTTCGGCACTCAACCTTCCGCGCATGCTATCTTTTATCGAACGTGGTTGTTCGTATATTTCTTTGAGCATGAAGTGGTCGTAACCGCCTTTCTCCAGCGCTTCAAGTTTCATTTCCAACTCCTGCACATAAGGAGTTTTGGCTTTGTTTTTAATGGTTTTTATTTTGAGTTCTTTCCCTCTTTCTATGAAAGCAATTTCTTCGTCTTCCATGTACACCACGTTTTTGGTATATTCCACAATGGGTGTAGCATCCGAAGCAATAAAAAACTCATCCACCCCAATACCAATCACCATAGGGCTTCCTTTTTTGGCAGCAAATAGTTCGTTAGGGTTTTCTTTCGAAAGAATAACGATGGAATAAGCTCCCACCACTTGATTCAAGGCAATACGAACAGCCTCGCCCAAACGTACTTGTTCTTTTTGAAATATATCTTCAATTAAATGAATCAACACTTCGGTATCGGTATCGCTCATAAACACATGTCCACGCTTTTTCAATTCTTCCTTTAAAGGGCCATAGTTTTCAATGATTCCGTTGTGAATCATCACCATGTTTTTCGAAGCGGAATATTGAGGGTGAGCATTTACATCATTCGGCACACCGTGTGTAGCCCAACGTGTATGCCCTATTCCAATGGTTCCTTGCGTATTCTTGTCGCCAATGAAATTGGTAAGGTCTTGCACCTTGCCCTTGCATTTGTACACATTCATTTCATCGTTGTACAGCATGGCCACTCCGGCACTGTCGTATCCACGATATTCGAGGCGATGTAAGCCTTTTATCAATATAGGGTATGCTTGTTTATTTCCTAGATAAGCTACTATTCCACACATAACTAATGTAATTTAGTGTAACTAATATTTAATTTCATTTGGTAAAGGTTGTTTCCACTCGAGTTGTCGGCACCACCTATCACTACCCTCGAACCAGATGTAACGGAAGTGATGTGAGGCACGAGCAGATAAACCCCATTATTATGTAATTTTTTGGTGAGCACCTGCTGAATATATCGAGTGATGTTCAGTCGGTATTCGTTGGTGGTAGCATTAAAGGTACCATCGTAATAAAAAGGAGCCGATAAGAAATCGGGCAACACGTAACTTGTTTTATCGTCATTAATACCAAACACCAATAAGGTGGATGGAGGCGCATAAGTGTTTCCATTGTCGTTAAGCGTAGCTGGATCAACCTTTACCACAAGCTCAGCTTTGTTTATTGCAATTGGGCCATTATCGTTCAACGACATTAAATAGGGAGTTGATATTTTAGTTTTTACACCTGCCAAAGATTGAATATAAGTGGTGGCAAAGTTCGAGGTAGATGTTGAGCTAGTAAGTTGTGTGTTTAGATTGCTACCTGTAGGAGCTGTAGTTTCTAGATGAGCAAAACGGGCTCCAAGTGTCAAACTAAGATCGAAGGAAGTATGGCGCACCGAGTCCACTTGGCCATTCCAATTTAAGCCCGTATATTTATAGTATAATCGGATGGCACTAACGCTACTATTGGAATAATACGAAATAATTCTCCCTTCCCCTTTATTCAGTCCTGTGGTGTTTTCAGCTGTAATGTAAAGTCCTTTCAAGAAAGTTTCGAAAGTAGAATTGCTAGTCATCATTCCGGTAAGACGGTTATTCAACAAAGTCTGCCCAAAATTCACTTGCAGCGGAATTCTTAATTGCGGAGCTACGCGATGCAATGGATGAGCAGCAGTTCCTTCGGCATACACACTGTCGATATCTGGAACAAACGAATAACCATTGGCCAAATCGTTGTGAGTTTCTCTAGTCAAAGTAGTATCAGAATAATATGAAGATACCGTAGAAATATCTTGAAGCACCTGATATACATTGATGGTTTGTTTTTTAGGAGGAGTTCGTCCGCTGTTTTCTCCATAGTACACACCGTTGTAGGCCAAGGACAATACAATGGAATCGCAAGTCGGATTGGTTCCCAAGGTAGTAGGATAAATGGCACTATTGAGTAATACTTGCGAATAAATAGAAGCTTTGGCTTCACCAAAAATAGGGTCGTTGTATTTTCCAAGCAATACAATGCCATTGGTAATCAACCCTTGGTCGCTACGAATAGAATCTTCCTTAACGGTTCGGGTCAATAGGGTTACGGTGTCTTGAAACCCAACGTTCAACAAATCGTTTTTTGGTTGAACATCCAATCCAACAGAGCTAGCTTTGTCGCAAGAAGTAAACGGTAAACAAAAAATAGCAACTATTACAATCAAAAAAAACTTTGCTCCGGTTGCTCGGAGCAAAGTTTTAATTCCACCTATTTTCAAAATCATAAATTTATTAGTCAACCAATTCAGCTACTTCTTCCATCACCGCATCATAAAACTCGGAATAAGCGTCAACATAATCATCACCACTGATGTGTTCTAATGTTAATTTTCCTGATTTTTTAATGTACTTTTCAAGTTCTGGATTCAATTTAGCCGAGCCTTTGATGATGCCATCAGCCAAATCAATTGCTTGTTTCGAAAGGTTGATATATGAAGGCGTTTTGTAATTATCCAAATCAGCTTTTACTAATCCTTCGTGCATCAATTTTCTTGAAAAATCTTTGCTCAATGGAGTATCGAATTCATCATCATAAACCGAATAAATGATTTTTGATTCGGCAAATAATGGATTGTCTTTAAATGATTTTTTAAGATACAAAGCCACCAAGCCAGTCATCCATCCTTGAAGGTGAACAACGTGAGGTGCCCAACCTAGTTTTTTCACGGTCTCGATAACACCTCTGCAAAAGAAGATGGCCCGCTCGTCATTATCAGCAAAATGGTCGCCCTTTTTATCTGTTAACGTAAATTTACGTTCGAAATATTCTTGATTGTCGATGAAATAAACCTGCATTCTAGCTGATTGAATGGAGGCTACTTTAATAATAAGTGGATGGTCGTTTCCTTCGATAATCAAATTCATCCCCGATAGGCGAATCACCTCATGTAGTTGGTTTCTTCTTTCGTTGATGATACCGAACTTAGGCATAAACGTTCTGATTTCTCTTCCTCGTTCTTGTATTCCTTGTGGTAAGTGTCGACCTATTGAACTCATAGGTGTAGGGTCTAAGTACGGTGCTATTTCCTGTGACACAAACAAAACTCTTGCTCTTTCTTTTTTCTTCATTGTTCAATCAATATTTAGATAAGGTTAATAAAAAAGTATGCAAAAGTAAACAATTTTTGTCGGATTTTCAAAGTAATAATATTAGTTTTGCCTAATATTATTCGAAAACTAGCCTCATTATCGCGGTTTTACTAGCATTTCGAATGTTTGCTTAACTAATGATTGTATTTAACACGGCAGAACAACTCAAAAATCATCTAAATGATTTAAGAGCGCAAAACAAAACCATCGGTTTTGCTCCCACCATGGGGGCATTGCACCAAGGTCATATTTCACTAATCAGCATTGCACATCAACATTGCGATGTGGTGGTATGTAGTGTTTTTGTAAACCCTACTCAATTTAACGATCTCAAGGACTTGGACAAATATCCACGTACCATTTTGGCTGACACTTCACTACTAAAGACATCCAATTGCGATATCCTTTTTGCTCCCGAAGTGAGCGAAATATATACCGAAGAGGAGTTGGAAATGAAACGCAATAACCAAGAAGACAGAACTTGGATGGAAGGCAAATCGGTTGATTTTGGTTTGCTCGACAAGGTGATGGAAGGTGCACAACGGCCAGGGCATTTTAACGGGGTGGCACAAGTGGTGAGTAAATTATTCCGATTGGTGAATCCTGATAAAGCCTTCTTTGGCCAAAAAGATTTTCAACAATTATCGATCATCAAATCGATGGTGACACAGTTGGGAATGCCCATAGAAATAGTGGCTTGCCCTATTGTTAGAGAAGAAGATGGATTGGCCATGAGTTCGCGCAATAGGCGCTTAACACCCGAAGAACGAAAAGAAGTTCCCTCGATATCGAAATTGCTATTTTTTATCAATGATATTTACAAAACTCATCCCATAAAACGATTGAAAGAAGTGGTAGAAAACTACTATGCTTTGGAGAAACTCATTCAACTCGAATACTTCGAAATAGTTGATTCGGAAACCTTGCAACCCATCACCAATTTTAACAATTCCAAATCGGCTGTTGCTTGCATTGCGGTGAAGTTAGAATCGGTACGATTGATTGATAACGTAATATTGTATTAAGCTCTACTTAACGCTTTGTTTACTCAGTAAGTTCAAAGCTCTGTCTTCTTGCTCGGTCATTTCTAGTTTCGCGGCTTTTGTTTTGTCGGCATAGCCAAGTAGGTGCAAGGTGCCATGTATGATGACCCGATGCAATTCGTTTTCGAACGATTTATTAAATTTAATAGCATTCTCACGAACCCGATCGATACTTATGTAAATGTCTCCAGAGATGGGAAGTTGGTTGTCGTCTTTGGAATAATCGAAGGTGATGATGTCCGTTAAGGTATCGTGATTGAGGTATTCTTTATTCAATCGCAATAAGAAATCGTCAGAGCAAAACACAAAACCTAAATCACCAACTTTTCTTTTTTTGCCTTTGGCTACCGAAGTAATCCACTGCTTTATTTCAGTTTTGTTTTTGAATGCAAATTTTATGTCTTCGGTATGGAAATGTATCATTTTATTCCTTTGCGTTCTCTCCAGATTTGATTAAAGGATTTCTGAGCGATGGTTGGTAATTCTCTGCGTTCTCCCCAACTCTTTTTAAAGAACTGTTTCAGCATAAAGTTCTTCACTTTTGCTCCTCCTTTATCCATCTTGCTACGTTTCAGCATGGCTCCTTTCCAAAAAAACCAAACCCAGTTTTCGGCCTTGGTAGAAAGTCCTTTCTCGATGGATTGTTTTCGGTTGAGCAATAGTAGTTTTGGAATATCAATTTTTACTGGACAAACCTCTTTACACTCGCCACACAAAGTGGAAGCAAAGCTAAGGTGTTTGAACTCTTCCATTCCTTTGAAATGAGGAGTGATGATTGAACCTATTGGTCCGCCATAAGTGGTTCCATAGGCATGTCCACCGATGGTTTTATAAATAGGACAGGCATTGGAACATGCTCCGCAACGAATGCACGATAATGCTCTGCGTTGCTCTGGGCCTTCTAATAATGTAGAGCGACCATTGTCGAGCAAGATGACATACATTTCTTCGGGACCATCGGTTTCGCCTATTTGTTTGGGTCCGGTATAGATGGTGTTATACACTGTTAAATGTTGGCCTGTGCCGTAAGTAGCGAGTAATGGCCAAAACAAATCTAAATCGGAAAGGGTAGGCAACATTTTTTCGATGCCCACAATGGCGATTTGTATTTTCGGAAAAGCCATCGACATGAGTCCATTGCCTTCGTTTTCGGTAACTGCTATGGCGCCAATATCGGCAATTAAAAAGTTACCTCCACTCACTCCTACATCGGCTTTGCTGTATCGGCTACGCAATTCTTCGCGAACAAAATTGGTTATTTGTTCGGGAGAGTAGTCGATAGGAGTTCCTTTTTTCTCATTGAATGTTTTCGCCACATCTTCTTTCGAAAGATGCATGGCAGGTGTAACAATATGGTAAGGCGGTTCGCCACGAAGCTGAACAATGTATTCGCCCAAATCGGTTTCGATGCTTTCTATTCCGTTTTTCTCTAATTCTTTGTTGAAGTTCACCTCTTCGGTGGCCATCGATTTTGATTTCACCACCGATTTGGCATTTGCCTTTTTCATTATCTGAAGCGCTTCTCGCATGGCCTCTTCGCCATCTTGTGCCCAGATAACTTTGCCACCTCGTTTAATAAAATTGGCTTCAAATTCGATGAGGTATTTTTCCAGATTGTCAATTGATTTTTGTTTGGTGGCAGCAGCACGTGTTTTGGCGAGTTCCAAATCGGAAAACTGAAGTTTGCCATCCATCACTTTCTTGTCGTACTGAGCAATGTTGTAACGAAGTGTTTTGCGATGAGCCGCGTCAAAGCCTTTGCTTTCCGATGCTTCTAAAAATAAATCTCCTTCTTTCGACATATTAATTATTTATAAGACATAAATACAGTAAGACCTATATTCATTGTACTTTATTTTGAGACCTCACCCTCGTTCCCTCTCCAAAGGAGAGGGATGACGGAGCCTGACGAACTTAGTTTTATAATTACTTCATTTACCTCCCCCTCTCCTTCGGAGAGGGGATTAAGGGGTGAGGTCATAATAAAATCAATTCTACTATTCCTTTTATTTATCTACTATTTATTACCTCCACAAAAATTCAAATATAAACTATTTCTTATCCGAATCGACAATGATACGTTCGGTTCGGTTGGCTAAATCCCAAGCTGTAAAAAAAACAAGTCGGGTAATTTTCTCCATTTTATCAAAGTTTATTTTTTCTACTTCGTCTGTTTCCTTGTGATAGTCGGCATGTACTCCATTGAAATAAAAAATAACTGGTATTCCATTTTTGGCAAAGTTATAATGATCTGAGCGATAATAAAAGCGATTTTTATCATTTACATCGTTAAAGGTATAATCCATTTCCAAGTTTTCATAGGTCTTATTGGCATTTTCGCTGATGGTATGCAACTGCGAACTTAGTTTATCATCACCTATAATATATATGTAGTTGGGGTTATCCTTATGTTTTTCATCTTGTCGGCCAATCATGTCCATGTTCAAATCGCACACTGTATTGGCCAAGGGAAATTCGGGATGCTGAACGTAATAAGAAGAACCAAGCAATCCTTTTTCTTCGCCTGCCACTGTCATAAAGAGCATACTTCTGCGAGGGCCATTCCCTTCTTTTTTTGCTTTAGCAAATGTTTGTGCCAACTCTATCACGCCTACTGTGCCCGAGCCATCGTCATCGGCTCCGTTGAAAACAACATCATCGGTTTTGCCGAGGTGGTCGTAATGTGCGGTTACCACCACCAATTCGTTTTTCAAATCGCTTCCTTCGATGTACCCCAAAACGTTTTCGGAACTTACTTTCTCTATCTTGTTTTTTATATCTATTTCTATTTTTGTTTTTGCCAATACATTAATCGGTTGACCATTGTTCTGAATTTTCTCTTTCAGCTTTTCTATTTTTTGTTTTTTCAGAATGCTGTTTGCCATTTCTTTCGAAATATAGATAACGGGCATTTCCACAGGGTTTGCATCCAATCGCATCGATTCGGCTTCTAACCGATGTTTGTTGTTGGCTACATCTTTCTCCACATTATCAACCACTATGAGCAATGCTGCAATGCCTTTTTCTTTGGCTTTGTCGGGTTTGGTTTTGTAATACGACCATTTGCTATGTTCTTTTGTTCCGGTGAGGTAATTGGTAGAATCTTTGCGTGTGGGTTCGCCTGCAAGTATCATCACCACTTTACCTTTCACGCCCACTCCTTTATAATCGCTGTAATTTTTTTCATCATCTATACCAAAACCTAGAAACAGCACCGACATGGCTTTGAGGTGTTGCTCGCTAAGGCCCGGGAAATTGTAATAATCTTTGTAAGCAATGCTTTGTTTTTTGTTGAGCCAAATATCGGCTGGCATGGGCTTGATGATGTTTAATGGGAAAGATTGATAATACGTATCGCCTTTGTAAGGCGGTATTCCTGCTTGCTTAAACTGATTAGAAATGTATTCGGCAGCCATGCGCTGCCCTTTCTTTCCGGTTTCGCGACCTTCGTATTCGTCAGAAGCAAGCACATGCAAGTTCTTGCTCAGGTCGGCTGCTGTTATGGCTTGTGCGTAACGCATGGCCACCTCGTCTTTGGGCAATGCAAACAGAAAAGAAGCAACAACTGCAAATAAAACGATGAAAAACTTTATCAACTTATGCGAGTACTAAAAGGTTGGGGATATTCATTTCGAAAGGACAATATATTGGCGCTATTAACAGTCCGAAATCTTTTTCACTCGGTCGGCATGGCGGCCACCTTCGAACGGAGTGGACAAAAACACATCGATGCATTTGATGGCTTCTTCGTCACTAATAAATCGAGCGGGTAAAGTTAGCACATTGGCATCGTTGTGCTGACGAGCCAAGGAGGCTATCTCGGCAGTCCAGCAAATGGCCGAACGAATGCCTTTGTGTTTGTTAGCAGTCATGCTTATTCCGTTTCCGCTGCCGCAGAGCAATACTCCAAAATCCACTTCTTTGCCTACCACCGCCATCGATACCGGATGAGCATAATCGGGATAATCGGCACGTTCTTCCGAAAAACAACCATAGTCGGTAACCAATATTCCTTTCGATTGGAGATACGATTTTAAAAACTCTTTCATTTTGAAGCCTGCATGGTCGGCACCTATTGCTATTGTCATCGAGATGTGTTTTTTTTGAATAATTATGAGTGACAAAGATAGTGATTTGTTGCTAGTTATTGGTGGTTAGTTGCGAGTTGAAAGTTAGAAAGTTTAAAGTTGGAAAGTTACCGCGAAGGCAGAAAGGCGCTAAAGCAATTTTGCAATAGAGCACTAGGCAATTCCGAAGGGGTTGCAATAAACAAGCCCCTCACATCTCTGTAAGGGGCTTTTTTTTGTTTAAGGGTTACTTAACTGATTAACGAATAACGGCTGTAAACGGTGATGATGGAGGTCCATCGCCTGCTGCGTTGTGGGCTATTACTATCCAAAAAGTAGCAACACCCAACTTTTTCGGAATTATTTCTCCTCCCAATGACGAATCGAAAGTCGATGGATTGGCAGGATAATAAGTAGTTAAATCGGCAGGGTCGCCTGTGGTTTCCATTATTTTGTAAAACTTAATTTTTGGCAAATGATTGAAATGCATAACCCCTTTACCTTGAAATGGACTTTGCACCACTGAGCCTCCCTTCACTATACCTGGAAGTACGGCAGGGCTGCCCGGCAAGGTGAGTTCTACCGAAAAGGTTTTCCATTTCACATCATCGTTAGGAAACTTGGTTTCCAACAATCCTGTGGAAGTAGAATACACTTCGCTTCCGGTTTTTGCCTCATTTTTTACTGCTTTTGTAAGACTTACGGCCAAGGCATGAGCATTGTCGCGCTCGGTCAACTTCTTTTCTAGTACTGTAGCTTGCGCTAGCAAGGCAGCACCTTGTGCCGCAATAATTGCATCAAGGTCGGCAGCCATTATTTTACCTACTGCTCGCATTTGTTCTATTTTTTCGGTCACCGTTAAATGCGAATCGAGAGCCGCTATTTTTATTGGATTATTCATGTTATTATAAATTTTATTTTTTTGTATTAATTATTGTTTGCTACCAAAAGCGCCCAACTTTCCTCAAAAAAGGGCCAAAGGCATTAAAACCTTTGGCAGACTAACCATGTAGCCATTTGTCGGGGCCAAAAAACAAGGCGCCCTTGCCAAAATATCGGTCGGAATTGTCCTGTTTCCGTACGGCAACGTCATCATTCCGTGCGGCAACGTCATCATTCCGTACGGCAACGTGATCATTCCGTACGGCAACGTTACATTTCCGTACGGCAACGTCATCATTCCGTGCGGCAACGTCACAATTCCGTACGGCAACGTGATCATTCCGTACGGCAACGTCATCATTCTGTACGGCAATGCCACCTTTCCATGTGGCAACGTCATCATTCCATGTAGCAAGGTCACGTTTCCGTGTGGCAAGGTCATCATTCCGTGCAGCAAGGTCACGTTTCCGTGTAGCAAGGTCTTGATGCCATGTAATATTAAAGTGAAGATAAACTGAAAAAAGGTACTTAAACGAGGTATAAAAGTACGAAAGGGTGTATTTATGGATAAGAGTTTCATCATTCGAAAGTGAATCTTTAACAATATCGGGCACAAAGGTATTGGATAACAATCATACCAAAACCTGATTTTCGTACGAATATTTCTTGCTTTTTCGCAGAAATTTTTCTGCGATTTCGCAGGTTTTAAGGCGGTTGTGGAAGCAAAAAAAGAACATATGTATTTATTTTTTAAAAGAAAATAAATAATACAACCAATGTAAAAACCAGAATAAATTCTTGTAAATTAATAAGTTTCTCTTGCTATTTACAAATTAAATGCCTAATATTGTCGATGAATTAAAATAATGATTGATTTAGCATGTAATTAATAATACAAACTTTCTTCGTTATGAACTACCACAATTATATTTCTGCTCATCCTCCCCAGCGTATTTTTTCCATCTATTAATTAATCAAACAAAAATAAATAGTATAAACCGGCTTATTCGTGTTCTGCTTAAGGCAAGAAAACGGTAAGCAAAAAAACAAAAGCAAAATGAAAAAAATTACTTGTTTACTTTTATCTTTATAGTATTGATAAATGCGGTGTATTC
>JBAXQU010000026.1:0-35530 GCA_037131555.1 Bacteroidota bacterium | reverse complement strand
ATCCTTTTTCTTTGACCTTTTCGGGCAAAGAAAAAGATTGGAAGGGAAAGCAGGACGAAAGAATCCGAAGTGTGATGAACTGGCTGCCCTAATTTTAGATGTGAGATTTGAGATATGAGATATGAGATTTAGTTGTTGGTTGTTAGAGGTTGGAGGTGAGGTTTTGTTAGTTGTTGGTTGGTCTTTACGAAATAAGAATGGTAGGAATTTACGAATGGGTGCTTTGTGCCTTGGTGTCTTTGCGGCAAGAAAATTTCATATCTCAAAACTCAAATCTCACCTCTCAAAACCCCCCAATAAGATAAAACAAATAACTGAAGCAACTAAAGCTAAAATCATTAGTTTTGCGTCTTCATTATAACAAAAACAGAACATGAACGAAATCAAAACATTTATATCCGACAATCTATCGGGTTTTTCGCCAAAAGCCATTCCAAGTTTTATCTTTAGTTTTTTGGTATGTACCCTGCTATCCTTTCTTTTAGGCCGATTGTATGTAAAGTTTGGCAATTCGCTATCGAATAGAAAAGCTTTTGCTCGCAATTTTATGATACTTGCCATTACTACGATGTTCATTATAGCTGTAGTGAAATCATCGTTGGCTCTTTCGCTTGGTTTGGTGGGTGCTTTATCTATTGTTCGTTTCCGTTCGGCTATCAAAGAACCCGAAGAACTTACTTATCTTTTTCTTACCATTTCCATTGGTTTGGGATGCGGTGCAGGCCTGTCGATACTTACTATTGTGGCGTTTGTTGGGTTCGCGTTGGTTATTTGGTTCAACAATCGATTGAAAAAAGATCTAGAGTCGCAAAGCATTTACCTCACCATCACGAGCAACGAAGCTAGTAAAGTAGACTTAAGTAAAATAATAGAAGCCCTTAAAAAGCATTGCACCTCCATCAAACTAAAACGTACGGATGAAAATGCAAGTTCGATAGAAGCTTCGTTTTACATCGAGTTGGATGGTATCGAACAATTAGAATTGACAAAGAATGAATTGAAAAACATTCACTCATCGGTGTCGGTAACCTTTATGGATAATACCCGCGATTTCTAAAGGAGTATATGTCGTCCTCAAGTTCTTCGCCCATTAAAGAATTGCGATACGAACGCAAATTTCTTGTAAGAGATTATTCGGCTTCGGAAATAGAGCAGATGTTAAAATACCATCCTGCTGGTTTCAAAGAATTGTTTCATCAGCGAAGAATCAATAATATTTATTTCGACACCTTGGGTTTCGAAAGTTATTATGGCAATGTGGAAGGCGATACCGAGCGCTCCAAAACTCGTATCCGTTGGTATGGCGATACGTTCGGGGCAATTAATAAATCAACCTTAGAATTTAAAATCAAGAGCGGATTGCTCGGCAAGAAAAACACATTTGCTTTGTCGCCCTTCACTGTAAATACTAATTTCTCGAAACAAGAGATTGTGCAGGCGCTAAGCACTGGCAATGTGCCAATACAAATTAAAAATAATTTATTGTCGATGCAGCCTTCGTTGCTGAATAGTTACATCAGAAAATACTTTATCTCCGATGACAAAAAGTTTCGACTTACTATCGACCAAGAGCTTTCGTTTTATAGAATTACTTATTTCGGAAATACATTTTTAAACAAATCAGTCGACCATCGTTCGGTGGTTGTGGAATTGAAATACGATGCCCAATACGAAACCACAGCAAACGAAATAGGGAATCATTTGCCCTTCGCCATGACCAAAAATTCTAAGTACTTACAAGGAATCGAGCGTGTATTGTTTTAATAATTGTAATGAAAACAATTTTAAAAACTACAAAAAGAATTAGTCCTAAAGCGTTCATCATTGTTGCGTTTATTCTTGTTTCAATTACATGTGTTCTTCTTTACTCCATTAAATTTTCTTCTATTCCAACTCTGAAACCAATTGTTTTTACACTTGATGAACAGCTGGCCTTGCCCAAATGTTCGCTTGCAGGAGGTTTTTACAAATCGCCCATCATTGTTTCGCTATCTTCTGCTTATCCCGATTTAGAAGTATACTATACGCTTGATGGAACAGAGCCAACATCCAAATCAATCAAATACAATTCGCCCATTCTGATAACCAATCAAACCGAAAAGCCGAATAGATTATCCGTAATACCTACCTCGCCAAGATGGAAACCACCTATTGGTAATGTTTTTAAGGGGACTATCCTTAGGGCAATTTCTGTGGATAAAAATAAGTTGAAAAGCAGCGAATTGATTCGTTCTTTCTTTGTGGATGAAAAAGGAAGCCAACGTTATACCTTCCCGGTAGTGTCGATTACTGTAAATGAAAAAGATTTATTTGGATACGAAAAAGGAATCTATGTTCTTGGGAAACGTTTTTCGGACAAGGATTATTATGTGCAAAAAAATGTCCCGCTATACTCTCCTTGGTTTTATTATCCTGCCAATTATACCATTCGTGGTGAAAATGCCGAACGAAATGGTAATTTGGAATTCTATGAAACTACTGGTCAACTCGGTTTCGAAACGAAAGTAGGGATTAGAATAAACGGAAATGCTACACGAGGGTTCGCACAAAAATCTTTACGTATCAATTTTAAAGAAAAGGATAGGGCAGGTTTCAACTACCCGATATTTCCAAATAACCAGATAACAAAATTCAATTCAATCATTCTTCGCAACTCCGGTAATGATTGGGATAAAACCTTGTTTCGCGATGCTTTTATGCAGTCGTTAATAAAAAGCACCCATGTAGATTTACAAGATTTTAGGCCATCTATCGTGTTTGTAAATGGAGAGTATTGGGGCATTCACAATATCAGAGAACGTCAGGATGAATATTACTTGGCCAATAAATACAACTTGAATCCAGATAGTATTACCATCCTTGAATTGACAAACAGTCTGAAAAGAGGGCAAATGAAATCTCGAGCTATGTTCACAGAGCTGCTTCAATTTCTTAAAAAGGAAGACTTATCAAATGATAAAAATTATGAATATATAATCTCGAAAATAGATATTGAAAGTTTTATCGATTTTGTCATTGCGAATGTTTATTTTTGCAATTCGGATTGGCCTGATAACAATGTGAAGTTTTGGAAGGCCGATTCTAGAAAGTTTGATGAGAACAGTGTTGCAAAAGATGGAAAATGGAGGTGGATGCTTTATGATACTGATTGGGGTTTTGGTTATACAAGCAAGAATGGATATAACATTGATTTGTTAAATAATGCCACCATTGTTGGAAGTGTTGGAGTTATTTTCAGTTCACTTCTGAAAAACAAATCCTTTGCAACTAAATTCACTTCAACTTTTGAGAACTATTTAAATACCATTTTTAAAACAGAGTTTGTTTTGAAAAGAATTGACGAGTTCGAAAAGTTATATTCTCCAGAGATGGCTGAAAATATTAATAGATGGCGTGTTGTTGGCGATATGAAAAAATGGAAAGAGAATGTGGAGGAATTGAGGGAGTTTGCTAAAAAACGCCCCTCAATACAAATTACACAACTAAATAATTTTCTGAAATTATCAGGAAATGAAAGAATAACTTTGAAATGAAAATGCGTATGAATTTTAACACCAAACAATCTACAAATAATGCTAAGCTATTATAAAGAGAACACTCAGTTGTTTCTTGTATTGTTTATTTGGCTAGTGGTAGGTATCCTAGGTGGGCCAGTGTCTTATGTTTTGGTGCCAATGACTATGTTTCTAATGCATAAACAAGGAATGTTTGAGGAATTGTTGATTGGGTACTTTTTTGTTTTAATTCTTTCTGATAGTTTGGAAGATCATTTATTATTCGCTAAAAACTTAAAGAATGTTTACATATCGGTGCTCGCAATTTTCTTTTTTTTGGATACAAATAGTTTTTATCCATTAAATAGGTTGTATAAAACATACTTGTTATTTTTTCTTTTTTCTATTTTTACGCTCACCTTTAGTCTTAAAGAACCATTTATTCTTGTTGCTATTGAAAAAACAATTTCATACATTATTTCGTTTCTTATCGTACCCAATCTGATTACTAAATTGTATCGAGAAGAAGGTGTTGAGTTTTTTAGAAGAATTGTTTATTTCATTTTTAATACCTTGTTAGTTGGCTTTGTACTAAAGGTGGTAGCAAATAATATCGCATCTTTAGATTCAGGGAGATTTAGAGGAGTGTTCGGCAATCCCAACGGTTTAGGGATGTTTGTTTTTTTATTCTTTATAGCTTACTACGTTTTAAATGATTTTTATCCCAAATTATTTTCTAAAACAGAGAATATTATGATTTATGGTTCCATGTTACTTTCAATTTATCTCACTCAATCACGTAATGCACTCCTAGGGATACTTATATTTTACATATTTCAGCGTTTTTTTAATTTATCGCCTCTATTAGGATTCATGTTGTTTGTTATTGTATTATTTGTTTCAGAAGTTATTAGTAACAATTTAACTTCAATAATTATTAAACTTGGTTTAGGTGGTTTTTTTCGTGTCAAGACTTTGGATAATGGAAGTGGACGTTATATTGCATGGGCCTTTGCATGGAAACAAATTCAGCTTAATTTTTTCATTGGTAAAGGATTTTCATACAACGAATATTATATGAGACTTCATTATGCTCAGCTAAACAAAATGGGACATCAAGGAGGAATCCATAATTCATTTCTTACATTTTGGATGGATCAAGGATTAATTGGACTAATTATATATTTAAGATCATATATAATTATGTTTATTAAAGCTGCAAAGAAAACAAGATTCTCGTTCCCGATAATGTTCGCAATTTCTTTTACTGCATTTTTTGAGTCATGGCTTGTTGGTTCTTTAAGCGCATTTGCATTTTTGGGACTATTTATTTTTACACTCATAACTAGTGATGAAATAATTGCTATGAATACAGATGAAGAGACAGAGCCAACAAATTATATGGTAACCCAAAATGTTGATTAGAGGAAAGACACCACCATTCTCCTTTTCTAAAAGTTCACGAAAGAAAATTTCGATAAGATTATTAATCCTAATATGTGTATTAGGTGGATTTTTGATTTTCACAAAATCTGCTAACACAAAAGTTCAAGCATACGGCTTCACTAATTCCTGGGATTTCATAAAAACGATAGTTTATAATTATTTCCATGGCATGAATTCGCAATGTGAAAAAATTTCAATTGAAATAAAGGACAAGGATTATAAATTATTAGAAGAAAACAGAGCTAGGGCACTCGAAAGGAATTTGATTATTAATAATATTGACGGAGAGTATGTTCCTGCCACATTTGAATATCAAGGGAAGAAAATAAAAATAAAATTACGTTTAAAAGGTCACATGACGGATCATTTGCAAGAGAATAAATGGTCATTTCGTATTAAAATAGAAGATAACAATTCCTTTTGTGGAATGAAAAAATTTTCAATTCAGCATCCTGGAACTCGCGGATATATTTATGAATGGATTTACCACGAGTTAATGAAGCAGGAAGATATTATTGCATTACGATATAAATTTATTGATGTGTCAGTAAATGGTCGAGATTGGGGGATTTATGCTGTAGAAGAGAATTTTGATAAAGCGCTAATAGAAAACAATAATAGAAAGAAGGCTCCCATTCTTAGATTTAACCCCGATTTGTATTGGGTGGATCGTTACAATGAATTGTTGCATATAAAGCCAATAAACGAATTCTCTTCCTATTATTCCGCTAACTTTGAGGCTTTCGATGAGAAAAACGTTTTAGCTGATTCGATTCAAAAAAAATATTATTTAAAGGCGATTGCCCTAGTTGATGGACTAAGACGTAAAAAATTGTCTGTCGAACAAGTTTTTGATATTGACAGAATGGCTCGGTTTCACGCTATCACCGACTTAGTAGGTGGGGAGCACAGTATAGATTGGAGTGATACCAAATACTACTATAATCCAATAACTGAGAAGTTTGAACCTATTTCATACGAAAGTTTTTCCGATTTCCCTATACGCACTCTCTCGGGTTCATGCAGATATGTGGAGTTAGATAGTTTAAATGAAAATTATGATGAATGGCATACCGCCTTATTTAGTAATCCTGTTTTTTTTAGTGCTTATATTCGCCAACTCGAACGAATTTCGGAACCCAATTACTTGAGTGTCTTTTTTAAGTCAATTGATAAAGAATTGAATAATAATCTCTCGATTCTAAATAAGGAATTTCCGTATAAGAAATTCAATAAGAACACGTATTTCCGAAATCAGTTGATGATAAAGAAAATACTGTCTCCTCCTCAAACTTTTCAAGCATATTTCAAAGGTAAAGAGAACGGACTTATACATTTACAGTTAGGTGGAATTGAGTCACTACCTACAGAAATCAAATCCATCTCAATTGGAAGAGTAAATTGTATGGTAAATAAAAGAACAATTATTCCATCGAAACCAAAGAGTGATTTTGTTAAATTTAAGGATGTTTTTTTCTCGATGCCAGATAGTCTGAAATGGAATGATAGCATGAAAAGTTCTATTATGGTTAATTATTCCATTTTGGGAGCATCGGTTTTAAAACAAACACCTGCTTTTCCATATACTCATACGGATGAGGAATTTGTTCGCGAGGATTTAAGAGATGAAAGAGGGAACATGAATGAGTTTCAGTTTCTTGAAGTCGATGAAAATTCCAAAACAATATTGTTTAAGGATAAGAAGGTGGTTATAACTCGTGATTTAATAATACCAAAAGGCTATTCAGTATATTCAACGTCAGGTTTGGTGATTGATATAAAGAATCATGCAAAGATAATAACACATTCGCCTTTCTATTTCAAGGGACAAGAGGATGAGGCAATTCAAATAGGAACAAGTGATTCAACAGGTCAAGGAATTGAATTCATTAATTCTCAAACATCGATTTTTGAAAATATTATTTTCTCAGGTTTCAGTAAGATTGAAGATAGGCTATGGGAAAGGAAAGCTGCAATAACATTGTACGAATCTAAAGTTGATTTTAAGGATTGCAGTTTTGTCAATATACATTCACAAAATGTAATTAATTTTATTCGAGCCAATTTTAAATTAAAATTCTGTTCGTTTTTAAATATAGATAATACAATTCTAAAAATAGAATACTCTGAAGGCGAGATCATGAACACGGTTTTCGAAAAATGCAAATTTAACGCGATCGATATTCTTCAATCGAAGCTAAAGCTCAACTCTGTGAGTTTATTTGATATGAAAAATGTCGCATTGTTTTGCAGAGGGGGGGCTCAGGTCATTTGTAATGATTTAAAAATAGTGAATTCAGAAATAGCTATAGTTGGATTAAATTCATCGGATTTGAACTTTAATTTAGTTTCTATATCCAATGCTAGTTATGGTATTGTTGCATTCAAAAATAAGCATGGATATGGTTCACCACGGATTTCGATCAAGAATGTTGAGTTGAAGAGTGTAAAAAATAATTACTTAATAGAAACAAACTCAAGCATCGTTGTTAATGGCGGTGAAGTAAAAGATTATAAAGATAATGTTGAAGAAAGGGTCAAAGAGTTTTGTAAATAGGAGTTGTAGGGGCTACTTGATTTTATTTTTGGTTATTTCTGTGTACAGTAAGGCGCAGGTTGTTTCTCCTTTTAATAATCTAACAGTTAGTGATTCATCAGAAAATTACACTTTTTTGGTGAGTGGCCATTTTCATGGCGCTTCTACAAGTTTGTCTACCTTTCCTGCGTCTACTTTGTTGGCAAATATTGATACTATCAATTCGTTGCATTCGCTTTTTCTAATGAGTCTTGGTGATTTATTTTTAGATGTTAACGAAAATTATTTGACGCACTATAAGGTAAGTTTATTTGATAAGCTTAAGACGCCATTGTTAAATTCCGTTGGAAACCATGACTTATCAAGAAATATTTATGAAAAAAAATTCGGTAAGACATTCTTTTCTTTTACACATAACACCGAATTGTTTATCATACTTAATACTGAGGAAAATGATGGTAGTATTAAAAGTGAACAATTAACTTTTTTTGAAAACGCAATAAATCTCTCAATAACAAGTAATATAAAAAACATTTTTGTGTTTTCACATCGACCTATTTGGGCAGAGAGTATTTCAAAATATTCAAAATTATTTCCTGATAATACACATTCGGATTTTGGTAAAAATAATTTCAAAGAAGAAATTCTTCCTATTCTAAACAAGGTATCAGGCTCAAAAAATATCTACTGGATTTCTGGGTCTATGGGAGGAGGTGCCCCTTCTTCTTTTTTCTATGATAAGGATTTAGAAACAAATATAACATATATACAGACTGCTATTAGGGATTTACCAAGAGACGCCATACTACAAGCAAAGATTGATAATGGAATAGTGACTTTTAAAGGTATTTCGATTACAGGTCAAAATCTCAACTCTATTGAGGAATATAATTTGGAATATTGGGCAAAAAATAATCCACCTGAAAGGGCCTTTAATTACAGATTGATTCCTTATCTGACAAAGCAAATGTTGTTGCATCACTATTTTTGGATTGGTTTTCTTTTTGGAGGAATTTATATATTTTTCTTCATTCTAATAATTAAAAAGTGGAGAAGAAGAAAATAGTTTTTTTATATTCTGAATTGGCCAATTATTTTCTTGCTTGTGTTGAGAAATTAATTCAAATCGCAGATCTGGAAGTTCATATTGTTAGATGGCCTATTAATAAGGAGGCTCCATTCAATTTTAACTTTTCCAAAGATATAATTATACATGATATAGAGCAATATTCTGAGTACAATAAATTGCAAGAATTAATAATTGGTATCAATCCTTCCTTAATCTTTTGTAGTGGTTGGGTCGATAAAGGGTATCTTAAAATTTGCCGCAAATTCAAAAAACAAATTCCAGTTATTGTTGGTATAGACAATCATTGGAAAGCATCGGTAAGACAATTTATTGCAACTTTAATAAGTCCTTTCAGAATTCTTAACCATTTTACACATTGTTGGGTTCCTGGTCAATTGCAGTATGATTATGCGAAGAGGCTAGGTTTTAAATCACAGAATATCTTGACTGGATTCTATAGTTGTGACTATGATTTTTTTAATCAAGAGTACAATTTGAATAGGAAACAAAAGGCTGATAGTTTCCCTCATCGCTTTATTTTTGTTGGGCGTTATGTAGAAAGTAAAGGAATTCAAGATTTATGGTCTGCCTTTATTGAAGTTCAAGAGGAAAAAGAAAATAATTGGGAATTATGGTGTTTAGGTACTGGGGATATACCACTGATTCAGCATCCCAAAATAAAGCACTTTGGATTTATTCAACCTAATCAACTCACTGAATATCTAAAATTGACAGGGGTGTTTGTTCTGCCGAGCCATTTTGAGCCATGGGGAGTCGTAATTCATGAATTCGCATCAGCTGGTTTTCCAATAATTTGTTCGGATAAAGTTGGAGCACGAGTAGATTTTGTAGAAGACAATTATAATGGATATGTTTATCCTTCAGGGAATATTGTCGAATTAAAAAACACATTAAGAAATATGATGAACAAATCTAATGACGAACTTAATTTGATGGGAGAAAGAAGTACGGTATTAGCAAAAAAAATAACACCTGAAGTCTGGTCAACGAAATTGTTAGACGTTTTAAATCAATACAAATACTAAAGTAAAGTGTGCGGGATTAACGGAATTTACGGTATTGAAGAATGCAAAATTGCTCAGCAAAAAGTGGAAGCAATGAATCACGCTTTGAGGCATAGAGGGCCAAACGATGAGGGTGTTTTTATTGCTGAGAAGATTGCTTTGGGACATAGACGACTTTCAATTATCGACCTTTCTTCCTCAGGTCATCAACCTATGAAATCTTTTAATGGAAGATATCAAATAGTTTATAATGGTGAATTATACAATTATAAAGAACTTAGACTCGAATTATCCCGTGTTGTTTCAGGTTCTGGCTCTAGTACTTATTTCTTCCAAACCCAAACGGATACAGAAGTAATAATAGCTGCCTATGCAAGATGGGGTGTTGATTGTATGAATCATTTTAATGGGATGTTCGCATTTGCAATTTGGGATACTGAGAAAAGTGAGTTGTTTATTACTAGAGATAGGTTGGGAATTAAACCTCTCTACTATTC
Organism: Bacteroidota bacterium; assembly: GCA_037131555.1. Lineage (GTDB taxonomy): Bacteria > Bacteroidota > Bacteroidia > 2-12-FULL-35-15 > 2-12-FULL-35-15 > 2-12-FULL-35-15. Next base: position 25,463 of record JBAXQU010000026.1, on the reverse strand, counting down.
TTTTGTTAACGATGTTTTCTTGTTTTCTTCTGAAGTTCGTGCTTTATTGGCAAGTAAAATGATTCCTAGAAAAATCGATGAAAATAGTTTGGTTGATTATTTTCGATATCAAACAGTACATGCTCCCAATACAATTGTTAAAGGTGTAAAAATGCTAATGCCTGGTTATTATATCAAGGCATCAAACAAAAAGGTCACAACTCATAAATATTGGAACCTTACAGAGAATTTGAGTCATGATTCTGAAGGGAAATCTTATATGGAAGTGTGCAGAGATGTAAATAATTTGCTTACAAAATCTGTAGAAATGCGAATGATTGCGGATGTGCCATTCGGAGCATTTTTATCTGGAGGTATTGATTCAACCGCAATTGTTGGATTAATGAATAAAGTATCTTCGGAAAAAGTTAAAACATTCTCAATCACATTTGATGAATCAACCTATTCCGAGGCTTCTTATGCACAAATGGTTGCTAAAAAATTCAGTACAGATCATCACGAGATAAGGCTTAAGCCAAAAGATTTTCTTCACGAACTTCCTGAGTCTTTAAAATCAATGGACCACCCAACAGGCGATGGTGTCAACACATATGTTGTTTCAAAAGCTACAAAAAACGCAGGTATAACCATGGCATTATCAGGTTTGGGAGGAGATGAACTTTTTGGCGGTTATGATGTTTTCAAGCGAGCAATAGAAATTAATAATAAAAGATGGATGAATTATTGTCCACTACTTTTAAGAAAATTAGTTGGAAATACTCTAAAATCAATAAGACCTGGAATATCCTCTGATAAGATTGCCGAATTTATTAGACGACCAGACTTGAATTTCAATTCCTTTTATACACTATCTAGACAGGTATTGCTCGATAATCAGATAAAAGGAATTTTAAAAATCGATTCATTGCCTGCAAATATGGTTTCCGAAATAATTGAGCAACCATCACTCTATCATTTGAGCAGCCAAATATCACAAGTTTCAATTGCAGAAATTTCGACCTATATGCAGAACGTTCTGTTAAGAGATTCCGATCAAATGAGTATGGCGCATGCATTAGAAGTTAGAGTCCCGTTTATTGACTACAAGTTGGTCGAATATGTTTTAGGGATTAAAGACGATTACAAGAGTTTAGAATCTCCCAAAAAATTGCTTGTTGACTCATTAGGCGAACTCCTTCCAAAAGAAATTGTCAATCGTAAAAAAATGGGATTCTCCTTTCCATGGGAAGTTTGGCTAAAAAATGAAATAAAAGATTTTTGTGAAGATAGGATTGTCTCTTTGTCGAAACGTGAATTGATGAATCAAAAGGGTGTACTTAACTTGTGGAACAGTTTTTTGAAGGGCAATCCTCATGTCACTTGGTCAAGAGTTTGGCATTTAGTGGTACTAGAAAATTGGTTGTTGGAAAACAACATAGAGGTTTAGTTTATTACTTTTTTTACATCGAAACCTTTGCAGAAGTTGACTTTTAAATTTGAAACACAATACAAATGTTAATATTATGTTTGCAACATTCAACAACATATTCTTGTAAAAATGATAGAACCAAAAATAACGGTGATTCTCCCAGCGTATAATGCTCAAGATTATATCAAGGAAGCAATTGACAGCATACTTAATCAAACGTTTAGGAATTTTGTTCTCTTGATCATAGACGATGCATCGCAAGATAAAACTGAAGCCATAATAAAATCATACACTGATAAAAGAATCGCTTACCTCAAAAATGAAATTAATATTGGAATTGCTGCTACATTGAATCGTGGCATTCAAAATGCTAAAACAGAATATATCGCTCGAATGGACGCGGATGACATAGCTGTTCCTGAAAGGCTACAACTGCAGTTCGAGTTTATGAATGCTAATAGAGATATTGCCGTTTGCGGAACTTGGTATGAAACATTTGGAAGCGAAATAGAATTAATTAAAATGCCTATTTTGGATAAAGACATTAAAGCTTCTTTGTTATTCGGATTGGGGTTTTGCCATCCTACAGTTTTTTTGAGGACAGAATTTCTGATTCAAAATCAGGTACTTTATGGTACCTCCTTTTCTGATAATTTCGGGCATAAAATTTTAGAATTGGAAGACCTCGATTTATGGCATAGACTTAAAAAGATTGCAAAGTTCGCCAATATAGACAAGATGTTATTGAGGTATAGAAAACACCAAGAAAATTTCTCAACCCAAAAATTGGATATCATAAAAGAACGAAAAAGGGAATTCTATAAAAGGATTCTAGAAGAACTTAATATTTTAACTGATGATGATGTTCTTGATATACATATTAGCTTTAGGGCATTGAGCTCTGTAAAGTCAGTCGAAACTATTCGGACCTATCGAGTATTTTTGGATCAAATTCTTACTAATAACAAATCGCTTCACGTTTATGACCAATATGCATTAACTCAAAAGGTGAATCAAATTTGGGAACGTTTGTTTTATTTCCTTCCTCCGTTAGGTGGCGCGTTTGTTTCAGTTTATTCATCTCTCTCGGATGGATTAAATACAAAACAGAAGATGTATCTTTTGAAATTTAAATTCAATAAGTTTGTAGGAAGAAAATAATTGATGTCAGTTAGCAAATAAGTAATTACATTTGAAATGATGATTGATAAAAATATCTTATCTTGCTCAATAGAAATTCAAATTACTTTTTACTGTAAAAAATAAATCAATGGACACCAAAGGTAAAACCGTTTTACATTTTTATACAGCTGAATTCCCGTTCGGAAAATCGGAGAGTATAATAGAGAACGAATTGCCTATCATTTCTAAACATTTTAATAGTGTTTTCATAAGACCCTTGCATCTAAAAGACAACATTCAAAGAGAAATCCCACAAAATGCAATTCTTCTAGAACCAGTAGGTGATCGAAAAAATATGAATTCTAAAAGCATTTTTTTTCGTCAGTTTTTCTTTATTGCCAAAATACTTTGTGTTGAATTTCTTCATTGTCCTCAAAAGTTCTTTTTTCTAAAGCGAATAAGGCTTTTTAATTCCATGCTTATCAGAGCTATTTATGATGCATCTACAATTTCAAACAAAGCAACTACTGATAGAGAAATCTATTATTCTTATTGGATGAATGATTGGGCGCTGGCATTATCAGTTCTTAAGGCAAAAAATAGAATTAATCATTTTGTGTTTAGATGTGGTGGATTTGATATTTATGACGAACGCCACGAAAACAATTATCTTCCATTTCGATATACCATTTATAAATACTGTTCTGCGATTTACCCCAATTCCCAAAATGCTATGGATTATATTTTGACGAAGAATTTTTTTAAAAGTAAAGTCAAGCTTACCTATTTAGGTACAATGGATAACGGAATTAATCCATTCGAAGATCAATCCACATTTACCTTAGTTTCTTGTTCATCCACTATTCCACTCAAAAGAGTACACTTGATTATCGATATTTTAAAAAATATTAATTTTGATTTGAATTGGATTCATTTTGGTGGAGGAGTTAGTTTTGATGAAATAAAGGAAAAAGCATCTGTATTGCCTTCAAATATCAAATACAATTTGAAAGGAAATACCAAGAATAAGGACATTATTGATTTTTATAAAAATAATTCTGTAAATTTGTTCATTACAACGAGCGAAACCGAGAGTCTTCCAGTATCAATTCAAGAGGCAATAAGTTTCGGGATACCAATTATTGCCACTAATGTTGGTGGAATGTCAGAGATTGTAAATGAACAAACAGGCTTTCTTATAGACAAAAAATTTGAAGTTTTAGAAGTAGCTGAGTTGATTGTAAAATTTAAAATGAGTAAAAAAAATACAGAAGAATTTCGAAAAGGAGTTCGTGATTTTTGGTTAGCCAACTTTGATGCTTCAAAGAATTACGAAGAGTTTTTCGAAGAAATTATTCAATATTCATAAAAAATGCTTTTTAATTCATTTCATTTTTTTATTTATTTCCCGCTTGTTGTTTTAGTTTACTTTTTACTGAACTATCAATACCGAAAACTATTCCTTTTAGTTGCTAGTTGTTATTTTTATATGGTATTCATACCATATTACATATTAATTTTATTTGGATTAATAGGTTTTGATTTTTTTGCAGGTATTGCTATAGAGCGCACTTCGGCAATAAAAAAACGAAAGATATTACTCGCACTCAGTATTGTTGCTAATGTCGGCATATTAGGTACATTTAAGTATTACAATTTTTTTATTGACAATGTGACCATCTTTTGCAATTACTTTGATTTTAATATTCCTCCAGTTTATTATCTAAATATTCTTTTACCTGTTGGTTTGTCCTTTCATACATTTCAGTCCATGAGTTACACCATTGAAGTGTATCGTGGCAATCAACCTGCCGAACGCAATATCATCACTTATGCGTTATATGTTATGTTTTTTCCTCAACTTGTTGCTGGTCCAATCGAAAGACCTCAACATCTATTGCCACAACTCAAGACTAATTTCGATGTCGATTATTCTCGAATAATATATGGCCTGAAACAAATGCTATGGGGATTCTTCAAAAAAATTGTAATAGCCGATAGATTGGCTGTGCTTGTAAAGCAAGGTTATGGCAATATTGATTATCACGATGGTCCTTCATTGCTTATTTACACTTACTTTTTTGCCATTCAAATTTATTGCGATTTTTCAGGATATACTGATATTGCTATTGGTGCGGCCAAAGTACTTGGCATCAATCTAGGCGAAAACTTCCGCAATCCTTATTTTTCTAAATCCATCAAGGAGTTTTGGCGTAGATGGCATATTTCACTCGCCTCTTGGTTTCGAGATTATGTCTACATTCCTCTCGGTGGAAAGATTGTGGGGCGTTGGCGTTGGTTTTATAATATTATGATTGTTTTCTTGTTAAGTGGATTTTGGCATGGTGCTAATTGGACTTTTATTGTTTGGGGTGCTCTTCACGGTTCGTATCTCATTATTGGCCACTTTCTAAAAAAAACCTTCATGCCAATGTCTTACCCTATAGTGAACAAAAGAAGTTTGAGGGCCATTCTTCTCAACATAACCAAAGTGATTATTACATTCAACCTTGTAGCATTCGCGTGGGTTTTCTTTCGTGCTAACAATTTACTCGATGCTTATGACATCATTACTAAAATCACCTTCTTTTCCGACTTCGACCCCAAACTACCTCTTTCTATTCTTCGTGTAAATGACTTTTCTTCGCTAATGGTTACCACGGTCATCGTTTCATTGTTCATCTTCTTTGATTATCTGATGAATCAAATTGTAACACAACAACGATTTTTGCCAAACCGTAAAATAGGATATGCTTTGTTTGCCTCTATATTCGTGCTCATTCTAATCTTTGGTCATTTTACCGATACTAATTTTATTTATTTTCAATTCTAATGGAACTCAAAAAAATTATTTTTAGTGGACTAAAATTTCTTCTTCTTGTCTTGGTTTTGTACCTCTCTTCATTATTTGTATTGAGCAAAGTAAAATCGAAAGGTAAACCTATCATCTTCAAAACTGCCGACATCTATAAAGTGAAAGGTGGTAACTCGTATCAAAAGTTCAAGGAATTTAATCTTTCTACTACTTACGATATTATTGTCATCGGCTCCTCTCATGCCTATCGTGGTTACGACCCTCGAAATTTCAAACGACTTGGACTTAACATGTTCAACCTTGGTTCTAGTTCTCAAAGTCCACTGAACACCTTCTACATTGTGAAGAATTACATCACTCCGAAAAGCTGCAAACTTGTCATCTTCGATTTATACGATGGTGCCTTCAACAATAATGGATTCGAATCTTCATCCGACCTTATTCAAAATATTTCATCCACAAAAGCTGCTTTGCAAATGGCTACTTGTTATGCCAATCCTCAAATTGCCAACATGCTCGGGCTACGTTTCTTCAATCAGAATTCTCCACCTAATTATTTCGATTCTTCCTACATCGGTAATGGATACAACGAAAAATTTGATACTCTTAAGTATTCATTACCTTTTCAAGACTACGAAAACAACTACTTGCCTAGTACTTTACAAATTGAGTACCTCGATAAAATATTGAAATATTTCAAAGATAAAAACATTCCCATTATCACTACCACCAACCCTTTCCCTAAAGAAAAGAGTCGTTATGAACACGACCGTTATTCTAAAATATTTCTTGATTTATCAAACAAATACAACATCAAATACCTCGACTACTCATTCAATTCTAATTTCAATTCCGAACAGCATTTTTACGACTCTCATCACCTCAATCAGCTTGGAGTCGATCTTTACAATAAAATTTTAATTGACGATTTGCGCAAATTGAATTACATCAAATAACTCATCAATGCTTATCTCCGTCATCATTCCAGCTTACAATGCTGCTCTTACTTTGCAAAGATGCCTTTCGTCAGTTTTCAATCAAACGTATCAAAATATAGAGATTATTTGTATCAATGATGGCTCTACTGACAACACACTCGATGTCATTACTCAACTCAAAAAACAATCTCCTTTTCCGTTCGTCATCGTCACTCAAGACCGCAAAGGTGCCACTTCGGCTCGTAATCATGGGCTTTCTGTTTCCAAAGGTGAATACCTTCAGTTTCTCGATGCGGACGATGAATTATTGCCAAATAAACTTGCACATCAAGTGGAACTTGTGGGTAAGCACCCATCTTCCATTATAATTGGTTCGTATTATCGTATTTCTAACACTAATTCATCAAGAGTTTCGAACCCACTTACTAATGATATTTGGCTCGAGTTGATAATTGGACTTGCCGGCTGTACGTGTTCAAACCTTTATCCGAAAAGTGCATTAATAAAGGTTAATGGTTGGAACGAAATAAGCCTTAGTAGTCAGGAAACAGAACTTCTGTTTAACCTCCTAAAAGCTCAAAACTCTGTAACCTTCGACCATCAACCTCTTACTAATATTTACGAAGACACAATTGGCTCCATATCTTCTTCTAACAAAGCCGACAATTGGGAAAGAGCCATACAACTTCGTGTCAAAATAAAGCAGTATTTAGTCTCACATCAACAGTTTACACCTCAGCGTGAAAATGGTTGGAAACAAATTATTTTTGATTGTATACGCATGCTCTATTTCGAAGATCCTAAAAAGTCGATAGATTATTTTAACAAATTTGTAAAAAATCATTATACTCCCCTTAAATCATCAGCTACTTCTAGGTTTTATATCTTTCTTTTCAATCTTTTAGGTTTTAGTATCACACAAAAAGTTTTTACTTTCGTGAGGAACAAAAGATGAGTTGAAACAAACACAGTGATTTTATTGTTATTTAACAATCAAACAAAGGCGAGCTTCCCATTACAGTTAGGTATAAAATGAAATAATTAATAAATAGCAATTGAACAATATTCCTAAATATAAAAGTGTTCAACATTGATATTTCTTTATTTTTGCACACATGATTCATCAATTTGCTTTTTGCGAATTAAATCGATAAGTAGACACAGAATGGTAAGTATAGATTAAATATTAGAATATAAATTTCATGAAACCAATTATAAAAAAAAGCTTAAGCATAAACGCATGTTTAACTATGGCAGAAGCTGCAATGAAAAAAGCAGTTGACTTGAACATAAAGATATCAATTACTTTTGTTGATGAGAGCGGAATTTTAAAAGCATTTTACAGAATGGATCATTCACCTTTGGTTACTGTTGACGCTTCGCGTAAAAAAGCTATTACAGCTGTTGGATACGGTATACCTAGCGGGGAGAGTTGGTATTCCTTTATTAAAGAAGATCCAATTTTATTTCATGGAGTTCAACAATTCAAAGATTTTATTCTTTTAGGAGGAGGTTCTCCGATTAAGGATGAAGAAGAAACCATTGGAGCAATCGGAATAAGTGGTGGTCATTACAAACAAGATGAAGAATGTGTTAACGCGGCAATTGTTGCTTACAATTCGTTGAACAATTAAATGAAGAGTTCTTATAAAAGTTTTATAAAAAGTCTCGACAAGTTTTCTACTGTTTCTTCACGTATTAGTACACTTGAAGAACTAGTTGATTGGGTTGAGAAAATTCTTGAAGACAACTTTAAATGCGATCACACTGGACTTTACCTTTTTGATCCAATCGAATCAAGATTACGATTACTATTCGCAAAGGGTTTTAATCAAGCAGAATTTATTGATGCCGACACTACTGCAATGAACCGACATCCTGGTTTGGTATACAAATCCGGTGAAATGATATATGTCCCTGATGTTTTGTTAGATACTAAACACCTTACCATATCAAGTAAACGTTCTTTCGATGTACGATGTAGATTGTATCTTCCTGTAAAAAACGGTGATGAAATAGTAGGGGCATTTGGTATTGTTGATGCCGAACCTAATGTCTATACCGAAGATGACATTCTTCTGCTTTCCTTTATTTGCAATATGGCCGGAGCATTGTATGTTAATATCCTAAATAAAAATTTATTACAAACTGCACACGAACAAATATTAAATCTGTCTCGTATTCCGGCCGAAAGCCCTGATCCGATACTTAGAGTCAGTTTTGATAAAATATTATTATACGCCAATAGGGCAAGTGTTGAGGTTTTGAAACGATATGGATTGTCGGAAGGCTCTCCTGTTTCTTTGGATTTTATGCAAGGTGTTGAAGCGGTCTTAGCCGGAAATCAACCTATTGAAAAAGAGCTTGTAGTCGGAATAAAGGTGTATTCATTTTTGTTTACACCTGTCGAAAACGAAACATATGTTAATATTTATGGGAGAGATATAACTGAACAAAAAAAATCTGTTTCAGACTTACAAAAGAGTGAAGCACATAACAAGGCAATACTTGGAGCTATACCCGATATCATGTTTGTTATCGAAACCATTAACTACACTTTTATTGACTATAGTGTTTCCGAACCTTCTCTCTTATATACCACTCCCGATAACTTTCTTGGAAAAAGTTTGATTGATATTCTGCCTGTCGACATAGCGGATAAATTCAAAGCGGCAGCTACAAGAGTAATTTATTCAAAAGCTTTAGAGGTTATTGAATATTCATTGCGCATTGCTGATGTTGAATATTATTTTGAAGCAAGAGTAGTTTATTACGAAAAAGAAAGAATTCTTACCATCATAAGAGATATTAGTGAGCGGAAGCGAGCAGAAGATGAACTGGAAGAAAGTACGGAAAAATACAAAGGATTATCCGAAGCTTCTTTCGAAGCTATATTCTTTTCCGAAAAAGGAATTTGTATAGAGCAAAATAATGCTGCCGAAGAAATTTTTGGATACACCACCGAAGAAGCACTTGGTAGGTATGGAACTGATTGGATAGCTCCTGAATACCGAGATATGGTGATGCAGAAAATGATTAGTGGCTATCAAAAACCTTACGAAGCTGTTGCTATACGAAAAGATGGCTCTACTTTCCCTTGTGTGTTGAATGGAAAAATGATGCACTACAAAGGCAAGGATGTAAGGGTTACATCGCTAACTGATATTACTGAACGAAAACAAGCAGAGGATAAACTAAAACTCATTTCTGAAAGACTTGAACTCGCCACTAGAGCTGGTAGAGTAGGGGTTTGGGAATATTTTGTAGCGAACAATCATCTTTATTGGGACGAGCAGATGTTTGCGCTTTATAAACAAAACAGCGATAGTTTTATTCCTCACTTCGAAACTTGGGCTAATTCTATTGTTGATGAAGATAGAGAAAGAGCAGTGAGTGAAATACAAATGGCACTTATAGGTGAAAAAGATTTCGATACCGAATTTCGAATCAAATTACATGATGGTTCCATCCGTTCCATTCGCGCCCTTGGTATTGTAAACAGAGACAATGCCGGTAATCCTATTAAAATGATTGGTACTAATTGGGATTTCACGCTTCAGAAAGAAGCCGAAAGTACATTGCTCAAGCAAACGCAGATGCGAAAGATTATGCTCGAGGTGGCTACTCAATTCATTAACATTCCTATTTCGCATGTTATCGAAACCATAACTAATGCGCTTGGAACAATTGGCGAATTTGTAAAGGCAGATATATGTAATGTAGTAAAATACGACTTCGCAAAAGAGTCGGCCAAAATCAAATACGAGTGGCGAAGCTCCTCGTTTGAACACAAAGATTACGAATCAAAAATCTTTTCATTCTCCGACATCAACGAATTTATAAAATTGCATGAACATGGCCAAACTGTTTATTTTCCTGATGTTTTACAACTTCCTTCTGTGCCATTGCGCAATCATTTAAGCAACATCGGAATCAAAAGCACCCTCATCGTTCCCATGATGGCTGGCACCGATTGCCTTGGTCTTGTTACTTTTTCTTCTAACGAAATTAACCATTTCGATACCGATGAATACAATTATATTCTTCAACTTTTCACTCAACTGATGGTGAATGTTAAGAACAGAATCAATGCTGAAAATGATCTAATTGAGACCAATATGTATCTCGAGGCAGCTAACTTGAAAGCTCACGAAATGACCATACAGGCCGAAGAAGCCAATCGTGCTAAAAGTTTGTTTCTTGCCAACATGTCGCACGAAATCCGTACTCCTATGAATGCAATCATTGGTATGTCCGAAATATTATCTTCCGAAAACCTTAGTCCCGATATACGCGAATCGGTTGATGTCATCAATGTTTCGGCCGAAAAACTATTGACCATTATCAATGATATTCTCGACTTTTCAAAAATAGAATCGGGTAAAATTTCTTTCGAAAACCAACCTTTCAATTTAAAAGGACTTTTAGAAGACCTCACTCGAACCCTATTCCTTACAGCCGTTTCAAAAGACATTGCTCTGTCATTTAAAATAGACAAAAAAGTGCCTTCCATCGTTCTTGGCGACAGCATTAGGCTTCGCCAAGTATTATTAAACCTCACTGCCAATGCTATTAAATTTACCGAAAACGGTAGGGTAGTTATTGATGTTTCGCTCAAAAGCAAGTCAACCAATCTCTACACACTTTTATTCAAAATAAGCGATACGGGTGTTGGAATACCACCCGAAAAACTCGCAAGTATATTCGACCGATTCAGTCAGGCAAGCAACGAAACTACACGTAAGTTTGGTGGTACAGGTTTAGGCCTTACTATTGCCAAACAACTGGTGGAATTGCAAGGAGGAAGCATTTTTGTGAACAGCGAACTAAATGTAGGCACTACGTTCTCTTTCCTTTTATCTTTCGAAGAAGCCGATACAAAACAAATCGCCACCAACACCGAAAACACTTCTACCGAACAACTCCAACTAAAAGGACTCAACATATTGCTTGCTGAAGACAATACCATGAATCAGTTGGTAGCTAAAAAAATATTCAAAAAATGGCAAACCAATCTCGATATTGCCGAGAACGGACAAATTGCCATTGATAAAATTGGCCAAAACAATTACGACCTTATTTTGATGGACATTCAAATGCCCGAAATGGATGGATATCAAACCACCCAATACATCCGTCAACAGATGGACGAGCCAAAATCGTCCGTTCCCATTATTGCCATGACCGCCCACGCACTCGTTGGCGAAGCCGACAAATGCATAGCCCTAGGAATGAACGATTACATCTCCAAGCCATTTAGCCAACAAGCTTTGTACGACAAAATACAACAAGCAACCAGTGCCAACAACACCCAAAAAACAAAAACAAACAAAGCACCAAAAACAAACAAACGCATCGAAAAGCCCATTGTCACCGAAAAGCTCTTCGATTTAACTTATCTCAACAAACTATCCGAAGGAAACAACGAATTTATCATCACCATCATCGATACATTCATTACCGATTCTTCAACCATGTTAGAAACCATCGTGCTTTGTCAGCAAAAAGCCGACTGGAAAAACATAAAGGAACTCATTCATAAGCTTAAAACATCAGTAGGTATTGTTGGCATTACTAGCGTTTTCAACCACATTATGGCACTAGAGCAAACCCTCAAAAAAGGAAAACCAACAAAATCAAACGAGGAAATGCTTCACCAAATCATCACCTCCACCCAAACAGCGGTTGAACAATTAAAAACCGAACTAAAAACACTTAAAACCAAACAATAAACCAGAGCAGGCAGTTTCTTCCTCTTCATTCACCTTCTTCCCGCTATCCGCTACAAGTCCGCCCACCGCAAGAGCCCACGCGCTTCGGGCTTTTCGCTGCTATCGGGTGCAGTTATGCATGTCATCTCGTTTTAGTTGCTTTTTATAAGCACTCGTTTTGATAACCTTACACCACTCGTCAAGCGGAGTATGCTAAAATTTGTTTTTCGAACAAACAGAGCTATTCGTTCCAATTCCAAACTTCAATATACATGAAAATTTACGTTTTTACATCCTACCTATATATAAGTATACCCAAAATTCCCCTTTTCGGATATTTCCGAATTAGGTTTTTCTCCGTTTTGCGTGAAACGGATGGTTTTACAATTAGGTTTTAGTCCGATGCACGTGAACTGGATGTTTTCCTAATTAGGTTTTGGTCCGATGCACGTGAACTGGATGTTTTCCTAATTAGGTTTTGGTCCGATGCACGTGAATTGGATGTTTTCCTAATTAGGTTTTGGTCCGATGCACGCGCATTTTACATTTTTATTAAAAACTTTCCAGCTTCTCGCCATTTTGGCAGCTATTACGGTTTTACGAACTGTCATTTTTGCAGTACGGCAATTTATTGCCCTTTCTCGGTTTTCTTGCCTTTGGATGATTTTTGCAATTATTGCAAATAATATTTTTTGAAATCTTGATTTTGCATTAAAAATTTCTTATTAATTTTGCATTACAGAAATCTTTAATCATTTAATTAATTTTTAATCAATTTTAATCACATGGCAACTAGAGGCAGTAATTTAGAAAAAAATCCATTCAAGAAAGCAATGGAAAGCAGCTACTCTGTAGCAGGACAAATTTCACAATTCCTAGACGATACTTTAAATGCAAATCAGGCAACAGACACGCGCATAGCTGATTTGTATACCATCTACAAACCTATTCATATAGGTCTCAACAAGGCAATCATTGGACACAATGCTTCATTCAACCAAAGAGGTGCTGAAACTACTGACATCAAAACTTTTGAGGCAGGAATACCTGACGAAGTAAATATTTGGTGGCGCAAACTTACTGACGTATATGAAAAAGGAACCACTAAATTCAATGCCTTATGGGCAGGTGGAAACACTAGTTTTTATCGTCAATCGCGTCAAGCTAGTATCGACCGTATGTCTACATTAGTTACTGCTATTGGCAGTGATGCTTCATTAGCAGCATTAAAAACGATTGTAGAAAATTATCTTGCTACTTATCAATCATTAGTTACTGCTCAAACATCGGATAAAACATCCGTAAAAACAGGAAAGACAGACATTGACATCGCCCGCGAGAAAGCAATAACCGGCTTATGGTACGTTTATTCAGGTTTGTTGATGGTATTTTTGCCCGAAGTACCAAAGGCAACGGCTTTTTTTCCAATGGAATTGATTTACAAAGCTGCTAAAATTCGCGAATACCGCCTATTAGTGCCTATGGCAAGCTCGCGCAAAATATGCAGCCGCAAATGGAAAACTGGAGATAAAGTAACAATGGTAAATAACCGTGAGGTGGATTTAGAAATTGGCCTAACGGCCGATTCAGCAGTATTACCAACTACTTGGTACACATTGTCGGCTAACACTACTGTAAATATTATCCCTGCCGATTTAGGCGATACGCACAATAAATTCGTCATCGTAAAAAACATCGACCTCACTACAACAGGCGATATAACGTTTACCCTTTTTGAAGCATAATTAATTTAATCAACTTGCAATAAAAAGCCCTGAACATGATTGTTCGGGGCTTTTTTTTATGAGTATACTTAAAGGTTACGAAGAGTGATGCCCTTACTAACTGCACCTGATTGTAGTGGAAATCCTTTTTCTTCGACCTTTTCGGGCAAAGAAAAAGATTGGAACGAAAAGCAGGACGAAAGGAAACGAAGTGTGACGAACTGCCTGCCCTAATTTTAGTTGTTGGTTGGGCTTTACGAAATACGAATGGTACGAATATACGAATGCTTCGTGTAACTTAGTGCCTTAGTGTCTTAGCGGTAAGATTGTCTTTACGAAATACGAATAACAAAATTGTGAATTCTAAATTGTGAATTGTAAATTTTTTAATTGCTTACTGCTTAATTGAACAATTGCTTACTGTGCCAAGGTAAAATAGCACTTACTTACCGATACAGAAGCGAGTGAAAATGGAAGTGAGGATATCGTCAGTAGATATTTCGCCTGTAATGGTTCCAAGGTAATGTAATGCTTGGCGGATGTCCATGGCCAAAAAGTCGCCTGATACTTGGTTGTTCAAGCCTTCGAGGATACGTATTAGGGCCTGATTGGTATTGGTAAGGGCTTCCACATGCCTAGCATTGGTCACAATGGTTTCGGTGAGGTTCACCGTTTGGTTTTCGAAATAGGCCAATAACTTACGTTTCAATCCATCGATATTGGTTTTTTCTTTGGCCGAAATGCAAACAAGATTAGTGAATTGGCTGAACTCGCGCTCAATGGCTTGGGTATCTTCTTTATCTATTTTATTAGCCACCAGCAATAGTTGCGACTGGTTGAGGTTTTGCTGAAGTTCGGCCACAATGGTTTGAAGTTCGGAAGCCGTCATTTCGTGAGCATCGAAAAGATAGACCACAATGGACGAAAGTTTTATTTGTTCAAACGTTTTTGCAACCCCCATCGACTCGATGATGTCGGTAGTTTGCCGAATGCCTGCCGTGTCGATAAACCTGAAAAGAACTCCATCTATCACTATTTCGTCTTCTATCACATCGCGTGTAGTGCCCGGTATTTCCGACACAATAGCTCTGTCTTCCTGCAAAAGTTCGTTTAGCAAGGTCGATTTACCAGCATTGGGCTTGCCAACAATGGCTACAGGTATTCCGTTTTTAATCACATTGCCCACTTCGAACGACTGAATCAATCGTTGTACAATATGTTGTATAGAGATAACCAGTTGTTTCAAATCGTTGCGGTTGGCAAACTCAACATCTTCTTCACTAAAATCGAGTTCGAGTTCGATAAGCGAAGCAAAATCGATAAGGTTTTGTCGCAAGAGTTTTATTTTGGACGAAAACCCACCCCGCATTTGCTCCAATGCTATTTGATGTGATGATGCCGAGTTGGAAGCAATCAGGTCGGCAACCGCTTCGGCCTGCGACAAGTCGAGTTTCCCGTTGATAAACGCTCGAAGAGTGAACTCTCCAGGTTGAGCCATTCGTGCGCCATGCTTGATGATGAGTTGAATGATGTTTTGTTGAATAAACATCGAACCATGACAAGAAATCTCGATAATGTCTTCGGCAGTATAAGTGCGTGGTGCCTTAAAAATAGTGAGCAATACTTCGTCCAGCATTATGTCGGCATCCATAATAAGTCCAAAATGCACCGTATGCGAGGCTTTTTTTGATAAATCAATTGGCTTCTTGTGTCGCGACACAAAAATAGAAGAGGCGATAGCAATGGCTTTTTTGCCCGATATTCGAATGATACCAAGCGCTCCGCTACCTTGAGGGGTGGCAAGTGCTACAATGGTGTCGTTTGAAATAAATGAGGTTTTCAAGGAATATCTTCAATTAATTTTCGACAAAAGTAATTATTTGCTTGGCATTAACGTAGTAAAAGTATAATTTAGCCGTCCGAAAAATAAGAGAAGAACATTCAACAAAAAAATAAATTCAATAAAACAAGTTATGAGCGTATTAGTAAATAAAAATTCGAAGATAATTGTTCAAGGTTTTACAGGAACCGAAGGCACTTTTCATGCAACACAAATGATTGAGTATGGAACCAATGTGGTAGGCGGAGTTACTCCAGGCAAAGGAGGAACCACTCACTTAGATAGACCAGTGTTCAACACCGTGCAAGAAGCAGTAACCAAAGCAGGAGCTGATGTAACCATCATATTTGTGCCACCAGCATTTGCAGCCGATGCCATCATGGAAGCAGCAGAAGCAGGCATCAAAGTGATTGTTTGTATCACCGAAGGAATACCGGTGAAAGACATGGTAATGGTAAAAGAATATTTAAAAGGAAAAACATGTAGATTGATTGGGCCAAATTGTCCAGGAATAATATCAGCTGAAGAAGCGAAAGTGGGAATCATGCCAGGGTTTGTATTCAAAAAAGGACATGTAGGCATTGTGTCAAAATCAGGAACATTAACTTACGAAGCATCTGACCAAACTGTGAAAGCAGGCTTAGGAGTGACTACAGCCATTGGTATAGGTGGCGACCCAATCATCGGAACAACTACCAAAGAAGCGGTAGAACTATTGATGAATGATGACGAAACACATGCAATCATCATCATCGGTGAAATAGGTGGAAGCCTTGAGGCGGAAGCTGCTCGTTGGATAAAAGCAGATGGTAATCGTAAACCAGTGGTAGGATTTATTGCTGGCGAAACAGCACCAAAAGGACGTACCATGGGACATGCTGGAGCCATCGTTGGTGGTGCTGAAGATACAGCAGAAGCTAAAAAGAAAATCATGCGCGAGTGTGGTATCATTGTGGTTGACTCACCAGCCGATATTGGCATAGCAATGGCGAAAGCACTATCTGCTCAAATGGCGAAATAAGCTATCTGACTTTGAAATATAAATAGTAATTTTGGGCTATGCAATTTTGCATGGCCCTTTTTAATTTCTGAAAAATGAAAATATCGTCATCCTTAGCATTCGGCATTGTTTCGTTTCTATCCGTTGAAATGACAGCACAAGACATGATTCACAAAACTGATGAATCGGTAATTTCTTCAAAAGTCATGGAGATAAATTCCACCTCAGTGAAATACAAATTGTATGGCAACGCGAATGAAGCAGTGTATGAACTTCCGAAGAATGATATTCATTACATCATTTATCAAAACGGAACTCGCGAAAATTATAATACCAATGTTACCAAACCAAGTAAACCTGAAACCATCGCATCCCCTTACGCAGAATCAACCGATTCGAAAATGATGGACAAGGAATATTCAAAAGAATATGGTAAGAACATCATTGCATTGAATTGTTTCGATATGGTGTTTACAAACTTTTCAGCATCCTACGAGCGCATTCTGAAATCAGGAGATATTTCTATCAAAATACCCATTTCAATTGGCTTGCAAGGCCGACCAAATACTACCAATTACACTTCTGATTTTTATCAAACACAGTTTCTTCAAAACCGAAATTATGCTGCAGGCTTAGATTTAAACATCTATCCCTTTGGACAAAAGCGCAACACTTTTTACATTGGATTATCAACCTTCGGTGGAACGTTTAAATACTATAAAGACATTACCACCGTAAACGTTGTTACTTACGGAGGCACCTATACTACAGTTATCGGACATACTGAATACGAAGGAGTGCATTATTCAGGAATGATTCATATAGGAGGATACGGAGGGCTTTCGGATCATTTATTGATGGGAGCAAAATTTGGTATTGGATTTAAACGCGAAGACACTATAGAGGAAGATTATACATTGCCAGTGGTGCAATTCGATTTTAATTTAGCCTATCGATTTTAGTTTCGAACCTATAATTAAAGGCGAGTACTGAAAAATATTGAGCCACTTTATTTGTTGTATTTGCTTTTCTTTTTCTTCTATCTTTGGACATCAAAAAATCAACTAATCTCGAAATATAACTTAACGAAATATGAAATTGTTAGAGGGTAAAATAGCTTTAATTACTGGTGCTTCCAGAGGAATAGGGAGAGGAATAGCATTCAAATTTGCAGAACATGGAGCGAATGTTGCATTCACTTATTTATCATCAGTAGAAAAGGGACAAGAACTTGAAAAAGAACTTGCCGCTTTTGGTATCAAGGCAAAAGGATACCGTTCTGATGCTGCCGATTTTAAAGCAGCCGAAGAATTAGTGAACGCTGTAATTGTTGATTTTGGTACTATTGACGTACTTGTGAATAACGCAGGAATAACGCGCGACACCTTGTTGATGCGTATGTCAGAACAACAATGGGATGAGGTGATAAATGCAAATCTGAAATCTGTTTTTAATTTAACCAAAGCGGTACAAAAACCAATGCTAAAACAACGCAAAGGTTCTATCATCAATATGAGTTCTGTTGTAGGTGTAAAAGGTAATGCAGGACAATCGAACTATGCTGCTTCAAAAGCAGGAATCATCGGATTTACTAAGTCAGTTGCATTGGAGTTAGGTTCGCGCAATATTCGCAGTAACGCCATTGCTCCAGGCTTCATCGAAACCGAAATGACTGGGGCGCTTGATCAAAAAGTGGTTGAAGGCTGGAGAGATAGTATTCCTCTGAAACGAGGAGGAACACCAGACGATGTTGCAAATGCTACTGTGTTTTTAGCATCCGACATGAGTGCCTACATCACTGGCCAAGTGATGAATGTGTGTGGAGGAATGCTTACTTAATAGTCAACGAACAACGAATTTGTTTTCGTTGAACAGATGAATCTAATTCTCGAATATTCTTGGTGGTATATCTTGTTCTGTATGTTGTCAGGACTAGTATTCTCATTTGTGCTTTATCGAAAAGATAAATCCATGAGCGAACTTTCTGTTTGGACAGTTCGCACACTTGCTGTATTCAGATTTTTGGTCATCACGCTGCTTTCTTTCTTTTTGCTTTCTCCTTTTCTTAAATCCATCAATCGCACGGTCGAGAAGCCTGTAATTATTTTTGCTCAAGACAATTCCGAATCGATTATTGTAGGGAAAAATTCATCGTTTTACCGAACTGAGTACAAAAAGAATCTTCAATCAATGATTGATGAGTTGAATGAAAAGTACGAAGTGCGAACCTATTCATTTGCCGACAAAACGAAGGAAATAAAGTCAGTCGACTCATTACGATTCAATGAAAAGCAAACAAACATTTCCATGTTTTTTGATGACATAGAAAATAAATACACCAATAGAAATGTCGGTGCTCTCATTCTTGCTTCAGACGGATTGTTCAACAATGGAACGAATCCTATATATGCTTCCGATAAATCGAAGATGCCAATTTATACCATTGCACTTGGCGACACGACAGTTAAAAAAGACATCATTTTAGCCAAAGTCAATAACAATCGTCTCGCTTATCTTGGAAACCAATTTACAATAGAGGTGATTGTAAATGCAAAACAGCTGAAAGGGAAATTAACTACACTTACTGTAAATAAGGGCTCAGCAACCTTGTTTTCGCAAACGGTAAATTTTAATTCCGATAATTTTATTGCTACCATTCCTGTTCTCCTCTCGGCAAATGAAGTAGGAATTCAGCATTACAAAATTCACCTATCTGCCTTACCCGAAGAAATGAGTAATGCGAATAACGATAGAGATGTTTTTATTGAAGTCTTAGATGCTCGCCAGAAAATTGTGATTCTATCAGAAGCTCCACATCCCGACATTGCTGCTTTAAAAGAATCAATTGAACTCAATCAGAACTATGAAGTAGAAAGTTATTTAATTGACAATTTTGATAAACCTTTGAAAAAATACAATTTGGTAATCATGTATCAATTACCAACCGTAAAAGCTTCAGTATTGAAATTAATTAATGAAATCAACTCAGCTAATATTCCTGTTTGGGCATTCTCAGGTTCAAGTGTAATATTGAAAAACGACTTTAAAGGCATTACTGTAAACCAAAAAGCAAATGAGTGTGAAGCTTATCTAGATCAAAATTTCCCATTGTTTACCATCAGTGACGAACTGCGCAAAGCAGTGAAAGGGTTTCCTGCCGTGGCATGCCCTTTTGGAACTTATGGTACAGAGAATGGCAATAATGTTTTGATTTATCAACGCATTGGTTTGGTTGAAACCAAAGTGCCATTGATGTATTTCAATACCATTGGAGATAACAAAATGGCTATAGTTGAAGGCGAAGGCATTTGGCGTTGGCGCTTGCAAGATTTTGCAGCGCACGGAAATCATCGCTTGTTTGATGAATTAGTTTCTAAAACGGTACAATATCTTTCAGCTAAGGTTGACAAGAGTTTCTTTAAGGTGGTAAACAAAAATAACTTCATGGAGAACGAATCAGTGGAAATGGAAGCGGAAGTTTACAATGCAAGTTATGAGTTGATTAACGAACCAGATGTTAACATAAATATCACTAATTCCGACAAAAAATCATTCCCGTTTTCATTCAGCAAAACGGCTAATGCCTACCGTTTAAATGCTGGTATGCTTCCAGTTGGTGAATATAAATACGAAGCAAAAACTAAGGTTGGTGATAAGATGTATAACCAGCAAGGGTCATTTACCATTAGTCCTTTACAAATGGAATTGGTCAATACGGTTGCAGACCATCAATTGTTATATAACTTAGCGAACAAACATAATGGTAAAATGGTATATCCAAACGACCTTAAAAAACTAGTAACCGACCTCATCGCAAGAGAAGACATTAAGTCTGTTTCATACTCCGAAAAAAAACTTACTGATTTGATTAATGTAAAGTGGGTATTTGTACTATTGCTCTCTTTGCTTACCGTTGAGTGGTTTTTGAGGAAGAGAAATGGTGCGAATTAACCTTGTTTTATACAAAATTGACATCTATCATAAATTCGAACCACATTATTACCTAATTTTATCAATTATTAGAAAATACATTTTATGCCTACAACACAGTCTTCATTAATTAAAACTAAAAAAGTAACACAATCGAGAATCAGCGAAATCGATTTTAATAATTTGAATTTCGGAAAAGTATTCTCTGATCATATGTTCATTGCCGATTACAAAAATGGAGAATGGGTGGATGCAGAAATTATGCCGTATGGGCAAGTTCAAATGAGTCCTGCTACATCGGCTTTGCATTATGGGCAATCCATATTCGAAGGGATGAAAGCCTATAAGAACGATAAAGGTGAAGTGCTTTTGTTTCGTCCTTTCGAAAACTATAAACGAATAAATATTTCTGCCGATAGAATGGCAATGCCTACTATCCCTCAAGAAATTTTCATGGAAGGTCTTAAGCAATTAGTTAAGCTCGATAGTCAATGGGTACCAACTACCGAAGGTGCTTCTCTTTATATACGTCCATTCCTTGTGGGTACAGATGAGTACATAGGTGTGAAACCTTCTGACGAATATCGTTTCTATATCATCACTGCACCAGGTGGTGCCTATTATACCGAACCTGTTAAGGTGTTGGTTGAAACCAACTTCATTCGTGCAGTTGAAGGTGGAGTAGGCTTTGTAAAAGCTTCTGGAAATTATGGTCGTTCATTATATCCTACTCGATTAGCACAACAACGAGGCTATCATCAAATTGTCTGGACAGATGCGCGTAATCACCGTTATTTGGAAGAATCAGGAACGATGAATTTAATGTTTGTCATTGATGATGTTTTAATTACTCCTCCTTTAGGAGATACTATTTTAGCAGGCATCACGCGCGACAGTGTGCTTACCCTAGCACGCGATTGGCATATGAAAGTTCAAGAAAGAAAAATTAGTATTGACGAAGTAATTGATGCACACAAAAGAGAAACTCTACAAGAAGCATTTGGTACAGGCACTGCGGCCACCATTGCGCATATCTCATTAATTGGTTTCGAAGGAAAAGATTATCAATTACCTCCTGTCGAAAATCGTATTTTTTCTCACCGTGTGTCAAAAGAACTTGACAATATCAGAACGGGTAGGGCAGAGGATAAACATAATTGGATGTATAAAATTTAATCAAACTTATCACCTTTAAAACAAAAACCCCTGTCTTACTTACGTTCGACAGGGGTTTTCGTTTTGTGGAGTTCTTTATCTAAGTTCCAGTAACACTACATTTTCCACATGATGTGTTTGTGGAAACATATCCACTGGCTGTACATTTATTACTTTATATTTTGCATCCAACAATTGTAAATCGCGCGCTTGTGTCGAAGGATTACAGCTCACATACACTATTCTTTTTGGTTCAATCTCCAGAATTTTTTTGGTTACATCTTCGTGCATACCAGCTCTTGGTGGGTCAGTGATGATGATATCCGGTTTGCCATTTTCATTCACAAAGTCATTGTTGAGTATGTCCTTCAAGTCCCCTGCATAAAATGACGTATTGGTAATAGAGTTCAATTCTGAATTTATTTTGGCATCCTCAATAGCAGCAGGTACGTACTCAACCCCTACCACCTTTTTTGCCTGATGCGCTACAAAGTTGGCAATGGTGCCTGTTCCTGTATACAAATCGTAAACAATATCAGATGCGGTAATGCCCGCAAAGTCACGAGTCACCTTATACAATTGATATGCTTGTTCAGAGTTGGTTTGATAAAAACTTTTTGGACCAATCTTAAACTTTAGTCCTTCCATGGTTTCATAAATGCTGTCATTCCCTTTAAACACCTTTATGTCGAGGTCACTGATGGTATCATTCTTTTTCGAATTGATAACAAAATTCAAAGAAGTAATTTGTGGAAACTTTTCTGAAAGGTGATTCAATAGTTTTTCAATCGCTGGTTTATCTTCATAATGAAACGAAACAATCAACATCCATTCACCAGTCGAAGTGCTTCTGATAATGATATTGCGCAAAAATCCAACTTGTTCTCTCAAATCGAAAAACGAGAGTTGATTCTCAAGCGCATATTTCTTTAATTCGTTCCTTATCGCGTTCGATGGCTCTTCTTGCAAATGGCAAGTATCAATGTCCAATATTTTATCAAACATTCCCGGGATATGAAACCCAAGCGCATTGCGCGTTACCTCATCTTTCCCTTCACCAAAAGCAATGCTCTTATCATTTACTTGTTCTAGCGTCAACCATTTTTTATTCGAAAACGTGAACTCCAATTTGTTTCGATACTTATATGTTTTTTCCGAAGGAATAATTGGTTTTATTTCGGGCAGTTCTATTTTTGCTATTCGTGTAAGTGCATCACTCACCTGCTTTTGTTTGTAGAACAATTGAAACTCATAATCCATGTTTTGCCATTTACAGCCTCCACATGTCCCGAAATGGCTACAAACAGGCTCCGTACGTTTGTTCGAATAAGTATGGATTTTGATGGCTTTCCCTTCCCTGAATTTATTTTTTTTTCGCGTTACTTGCACATCCACCACATCGCCAGGAACTGCATCTTTTATAAAAATCACTACTTCATCCATCCTGCCCACAGCCTGTCCATCTGAGCTAGCGTCTATCACAGTGATGTTCTCTAATATTGGTAATACTTTTTTCGTATGTCTCATTATGGCGCAAAAGTAAGTAAAGAAATAGGATTTGCAGCCTCTCCTTACAAAATTCCAAACCATAATACTTGAGTCAAGTCAGCAACAAACTCAATAAATATGCTTAATTTTGTAGCCCAATAAAAATAGTTAGAATGGAAACTTTGATGAATAATAACACAACAGCTCAACAGGCAATGGACCTCGAGAGCAAATACGGAGCACATAATTATCACCCACTTCCTGTAGTGCTCCAACGAGGCGAAGGAGTATACCTATGGGATGTTGATGGAAAACAATATTTCGATTTCTTATCCGCATATAGTGCCGTTAATCAAGGTCATTGCCATCCTAAAATTATTGCAGCATTGGTCGAACAAGCCTCCAAACTCACCCTTACCTCACGCGCATTTTATAACGATTGCCTTGGCGAATACGAAAAATTTGTAACCGCTTATTTCGGCTTCGACAAAGTACTTCCCATGAATACAGGTGCCGAAGGCGTTGAAACCGCCTTAAAGCTTGCTCGTAAATGGGCTTATGAAGTAAAAGGAGTTGCCGAAAACGAAGCTAAAATTGTAGTCTGCCGAAACAATTTTCATGGCCGCACCATTTCCATTGTTTCTGCTAGCAATGATCCCGATGCAAAGAAAAATTTTGGACCATTCACCCCTGGAATCATTTCAGTGGAGTATAACAACATCGAAGCACTTACAGCTGCTCTCGCTGACAAAACAGTGGCTGCATTTCTTATCGAACCCATTCAAGGCGAAGCAGGAGTGGTAGTTCCTGACCAAGGATATCTAAAAAACTGTTTCGATATTTGCAAAAAAAACAACGTATTATTTATTGCTGACGAAATACAATCTGGTCTTGGGCGCACTGGCAAACGATTAGCTTGCGACCACGAAAATGTTCGTCCCGATATTCTTATTCTAGGCAAAGCACTTTCTGGCGGCACTTATCCCGTATCGGCTGTCCTTGCTGACGACCACATCATGCTTTGCATACAACCCGGACAACACGGAAGCACCTATGGTGGCAACCCTATTGCCTGCAAAGTCAGCATTGCCGCACTCTCCGTGCTTCGCGATGAACAACTTTCCGAAAACTCCGAACGCCTCGGAAAACTATTATTAACCCAACTCAAAAACATACATGCCGAATTCCCCGAACTAGTAAAACTTGTCCGTGGCAAAGGCCTTTTCTGTGCCATGGTCATCACCCAACGCAACGGAAACTCCGCTTGGGAAGTTTGCCTCGAACTCGCCAAAAACGGACTCCTTGCCAAACCTACACATGGCGACATCATCCGGTTTGCACCACCGCTCGTTATCAACCAAAAACAACTTATGGAATGTGTTGCCATCATCCGAAAAACACTAAGCGTTTTCTAACGAAACGATGCATTTCACAAAAAAATCCTGCCCATATTACTGAGCAGGATTTTTTATTCTCCTCCAACAACCAACAACTAACAACTAACAACCAACAACTAATTTATGGCAGACAGTTCATCACGCTTCGGTTTCTTTCGTCCTGCTTTTCGTTTCAATCTTTTTCTTTGCCCGAAAAGGACAAAGAAAAAGGATTTCCACTTCAATCAGGTGCAGGTAGTAACTTCTTCTCTTTTGGTTTGCTTTTTAAGTACTAGATGTGGTGGTGAGGACACCACCTACTAAAAGGCACTAAAGGCTAAGCGTCTCGTTATGTCATATATAACAAGTCCTCTGGACTTTTTTATTAGTTTAAAGGCGAGACGCCTTATTAAACAGGACGTAGCGGGACTCTATGCCAAACTGGGGGGCTAAGGCTTGTAAGTGGGTGATATTGTGATTGATTGATATAAAAAGATAGAAAAATCGGCAGCGGTATAGAAAAATCGGCAGCGGTATAGAATTGGAAGGGAGCGGTGTAGAGTTGGAAGGGAGCGGTGTAGAAAAATCGGCAGCGGTATAGAATTGGAAGGGAGCGGTATAGAAGTGGATGGGAGGGGTGTAGAGTTGGAAGGGAGGGGTGTGGAAATGACCTCTCCCATTAATGTCCTCTCCGCAAGAGAGGGGGAGGGACTTGATGCTAAAGGGGAACTTCGGCTTGGCTTAAAGACCTCACCCCCGGCCCCTCTCCAAAGGAGAGGGGTGACGGAGTGTGACTTACTAGAGAATTAGAAGGAATACGAATCCCGAAGAGTCGGGACAGGTGCCGAAGTGTCGGGACAGGTGCCGAAGAGTGATGGGCTGAATATATGCACCTGATTGTAGTGGAAATCCTTTTTCTTTGTCCTTTTCGGGCAAAGAAAAAGATTGGAACGGAA
>JBAXQU010000025.1:0-37161 GCA_037131555.1 Bacteroidota bacterium | reverse complement strand
TAATAATTACAGTTTCGATAAGATTTGATCCAAAAGAATAGGGTATAAACGAATAACTCGGTATTTCTTTTGTGATAAAAACATTTGCCTTTTTGCCAACAGCAATACTGCCATGAGTTGTGCTTAGATTCATCGCATATGCAGAATTGATAGTCGCTGCATTGATGGCTTCTTCGGGAGTAAGCTTATATTGAATACAGCTGATCGACAACATTAAATTCATATTGCCTGTTGGGCAACTACCCGGATTAAAGTCACTAGCGATAGCCAATCCTAATCCCGAGTCAATCATCCTTCGAGCAGGTGGATGAGGTAGCCCTAAAAAGAATGCCGCACCGGGAAGTATGGTAGGCATTGTTTTAGTATTTTGTAAAGCCGTTATCTCTTGGTCACCCACAAATTCCAAATGGTCGACACTAATTGCACCAACTTCAATACCAGCAAGAGTTCCTCCGAAATTACTTAATTGTTCAGCATGAACTTTTGGAGTCATTCCGTAATGTTGAGCAGCAATTAAGATTTCAATTGTTTCGGCTTTAGTGAAATAATTTTGTTCACAGAACACGTCACAGAAGTCTGCAAGTTGCTCTTCAGCAATTTTAGGTATCATTTCGTTAATCAACAAATCGATATAATCGCGCTTGTTGTTTTTATAAATTGCAGGTAAAGCGTGGGCACCAAGAAAAGTAGATTTTATGGTTAATGGAGAAATGGACTTCAGTTTTTTTATCACTCGAAGCATTTTCAATTCAGAATCAGTACTCAGACCATATCCAGACTTAATCTCTACAGCACCTGTACCTTGCGACATAATTTCATCAAGGCGAGTTAATGCAGATTGAAGCAAAATTTCTTCAGAAGTATCCTGAAGTTTTCTTGATGAATTCAAAATACCACCACCACGAGCAAATATATCTTCGTATGTTAATCCATTAATCCTATCTACGAATTCACCTTCTCTGCTTCCTGCATACACAAGGTGTGTGTGACTATCGCAATAGCTCGGAAAAACTATTTTGTCTGTCGCATCAATAATTGTCAAATTGCTCCAATCCGAGATTCCAGTCCAATCGGTCATAGAACCAAAAGCAACAATTATATCATCTTCAATGGCTAGCCAAGCATTGTCAAGACAGAACAATTTTTTCATTGCAGAACCATCAAGTCGTAATTGTGGTTGATGTTCGACTTGAACTAATTGCTTTATGTTTTTAATTAAAATTTTCATTTAAACTTATGGGGCTAAGATACGAATAAGAAGAGATTATCAGCTTCACAACATACGAAATAGTAATAAAATGACCTAAAAAGCGAATTGTAAACCAACTTTGATTCTCCAATTGGTAAGAGTATTTCCTGGATTCGCTTTTTGATATTGGGCTTGATAGAAATCGTCATTATAAGTAAGGCGATATAGAAAGTCCACTCTAATCACATCAAGTATATTTTCTATGCCCAAGTCACCTTCAAAATATGGTACATCATCCATTACGATGAAATTATTGTTGTTATTAAAGACAGTATTCTTCTGACTCAAGGTCCCGTAAACCATGTTCATACCCACCACTTCTCTGAAATTTAGTTTCTTAATCAATGGAATACGATTAAGAAAAAGTCCGTTGAAGTGCTGTTGCCAAAAGGCTTCGATGTATTGATCGCTCACAAATTCAAAGTAGTTCATTACATTAAATGTATTATTAGCAAATATTAAAGTTTCGTTTCCTCGAGGGATCTCAAGCAAAGTGTAAGGAATTTCAGAAAAAACTTTACCGAATTTCAAGTACACTTGTGAATACCCTAAAGTAGCCATTCGAAAGCGATTTGAGATGGATAAACTTAATTTATTATAATTGAAATCACCACCCAAAAGATGCTTCACACCAAGTGTATAATTTAAGGTAATGACTGGTGATTTGTTATTTCCGAAACTAATTCTTTGGTTTCCGTTTTGAATAAATTTTTCTTTTGCCGATAATTTTGTTTCGAAAAGGAATTCGGAGATTGTGTATTTACGTTGCTGAAAAATGGAGAATTGATCACCGAATTCAACAGGGAAAAGCGGTGTTGTGCGTACATTATGGTAAGTCAAGGTTGAAAAGATCCCTCGATTAAAATCTTTTTCATACCATATACGAGCTTCTTCCAATCTGACTAATTTTGAAATGTTGCCAATATGAGAAAACGTATTATATAAATTATTCGGTGATTGGCCAAGATTGATATTCGATGTGGTATTAAACGAGGTTCCGATTTGATCAATGTCGTCACGATATTGAATCCCGATGTTACTCCAAGGATAACGAGAAATTATTCTTTCTAATTGAGCATTGTACTTAAAGCCTTTATCTTGAAAGCCGTATGCACCATAACCTCGAATTACCCAGTTTTTGCTAAATTTCGCATTTGTTCGAAAACCAATTTGAATACGTGACCCTTCGTATTTGTTGTAACCATATACGTTAATATAATGTCCGATATCAATAGGACCTACATCTTTATAACCTGTAAACAAAAAATACAAAACATTGGTTGCGCCTCGAACAAATGGTATTTCTCGAACCGTATCAATCATATTATAACCTTCACTTTCTAAACTTGTTAATGGTTCGTGTCTTTCCTTGTTCCACCATGTTGAATCTTTTGTGATTGCGTCCTCAGCGAAGGCGATTCTTGTTTTATAAAAATCAAGTTGCTTGGGCTCATTAACAACATAAAATTTGTTTGAATTATATGTTCGTTGTGTCAACGCCACAAGTCGTTTGAGTTGAGTTGCAAATTTTATTAACACTCTTGTTTGGGAAGGCACCCAAGGTCCTGCTGTGGTTGGAATATTTAATTGTTGAATGCGAACATGATCAACCAAATTAAAATTCACCTCTTTTGTTATTTCTAAATCCAATTGCTTTATAGCAAAACTAGTATCTGTAATCCACAATGTGCCTGTGTAAGCAAGATCCTTTTTGTTTTTGGGTCGGCATTTTATAACATAGCACTTTGTACTATCAAGAAAAACACTATCCATCAGATAATAGTTGTAAAACAAATTTGCATTATCTGCTATTGGCGATAAAAAATCCTTGTTTATGATGGCAACATTATTGTTACAAAAGTTGTAATTTTGGAAATCGGTACCTTGAAGTTGGGATAGAGCACTACCATCTTTCATCCCCACAAATTTTATTTTAGTAGCATTTACAGCTTCATGTTTTTTTTCTCCTTCTTTATATGAATAGATATCAGCAATAATTTCACTCATTGCGACTGGAAGATTAGCTTTACTATCTTCACCAGCCAAGGAATCCATACGGTCCCACAAATCAGAAATCGCATGAAGAAACTTACGTTTACGCATTCTAGGGGTGATATTATTTATATCTGTTTCTTGTTTAGTATAACTTAAGTATTGAACTGAATTAAGATTTTCACGATTATATTTTGACTTATTAAGGACTGCATTTTTAATAATCCTTAGTGCAGGATTTATACCCGGGCGAACTTCAATTGTGTTGAGATTAAGCGTTTCTGAATTCAACTGGAAATTAACAATCTGTGTCTTTCCTTTTTTGACTGGTTTTGACTTCGACTTGTATCCGATTAATGAAACATAAATGGAATCGGTAGGAGCGCTTGTTTTTATGGTATAATTCCCTTCAAAATCAGTTACAGCCCCAATAAAAGTTCCTTTGAAACGAATATTGACAAAAGGTATACTATTATTTGTTCCTGATTCTGTGACTCTTCCACTAATAATTGTTTCTGTTTGTGCGCTTGAGGAAGACACGAACAAAAAAATAAAAAATAAAAATATTACGCTTTTTTTACTAAACATTGTTGAAGGAGCACTTATTACCAAAACCCAATTGATTATTTATCATTTTCCAAATTTCTTCTTTATTGAATCAACAATTGTGCTTTTCCCAACTATGCCCTTCCATCCTTGTCTAATCAATATAAAACCCAAAACAGAAATTAGGATAAAAGGTTTAGGCCAATAATCATTAAAAGTACCAACAACAGTAACAATAACAATTATAAAACCTAAAAACATCCCGCAAATGAATAACATATTATAAATAACTGGCGACAATCTATAATAGAATTCATCTGACTTAAAATTTGATTTTGAGAACGAATTTTTGTGGGAGTATCGGAGATTTGTTTCGTGATAATTAAAATTTGTGTATGAATCGTTTTTATTTGATGATCCATAATATTGCTTTTTTCTTTCTGCTTCAGCCTTAATGGTATCTGTCATTTTTAACTGCACATCATGCAAGTTCCGTTTTCGCTTATCAATTAGTGTTTCGTAAGCTTCTTTGACAACAACGAAAACTTCATTCGCTTTTGGAGAGTTATTAATATCAGGATGAACTACTTTTGCCTTATTCCTGTAGGCCCGTTTAATATCTTCGATTGAAGAATCTCTTGGAATATCAAGTATTTTATAGTAGTCGTACACTGAATTTCTAAATAATTAGTATCAAATATAAAAAAAATCCTTGGTATGGATTACTTTTTGTAAATTCACTTCCAATTTAAAAACAATATTTAATGAAAAGGCACATTTTTACTTCGAATTTATTTCTGATTCTTTTAATAGTTTCTTCCTTTAAGCATGATATAAATTCCGAGTTGGAAATAGGTAAACCAATACCATTAGCAAAAAACAAACTTTTGGATATTAGTGGAAAAGAAGTTACGTTGAATGATGTAAAAGGAGAAAACGGATTACTCGTTATTTTTTCTTGTAATACTTGCCCTTACGTGAAATTAAGTGAGTCTAGAATCCTTGCATCAGCTGATACTGCTAGAAGGAATAAAATTGGAATTATTCTTATCAACTCCAATGAAGCTCAGAGAAATGAAGATGACTCATATGAAGAAATGAAAAAGTATGCAATTTCTCAAAACTACACATTCCATTATGTGGTTGATAAAAATTCGATAATCGCAGATGCATTTGGAGCTACTCGTACCCCCCATTGTTTTCTTTTTGACAAGTCGGGTTTAGTTTACCGAGGTGCTATTGACGATAATGTTAAAGACGCCACAGAGGTTAAAGAACATTACCTTTTTGAAGCAATGAATGCAATTGGTATGGGAAAAAAAGTAATGACAAATTCAACAAAATCTATTGGCTGTTCGATAAAACGATTAGAATAAGACTAACTTTGTGACGCATCTATGCATTACCATTGCTTTTTCTTTTTATAAAAATTGTAATAAATACCGAACCCAAAACTTATGAATTGAGTAGTTCCTGCGTTCGTTTTATCGAAGGCCGACCAATCGTTTAAGCTAAGTTCATAAGGATCGAAAGTATGGTCGAATACCGTATATGTGAGAGTTGCACCGATGCCAAAATTATCATCTACCAGAAAAAATAAATTCATTTCAGGTTCATAGTAAGAGCAAGTGTAACTTGTATTTGATATCACCTTTTTAGGATCTTTAGCAACCAAATCGTAATAATGGGTCCAAGTTTCTCCAATTGAAATTGCTGCTGAAAATATTACTCTATTTTTTTCTCCTAAATACAAATCGCCTCCAATCTTTCCAGATGCATCATTCATTTGCATGCTAGCATTGTAATTTGCAATTTTGTTTTCAGTAATTTTCATTAAGCCATTTTTGTAAGCTCCACCAACAAAAATACCTTTGTAAAGCATTAGGTTCAACCCGCCACTAGCTTCATATATACCAACAAAACATTTTTTAAAAGCACGATTGGAGACAGGGTGAGGCACAGTTACGTTAACTCTTGCACTAAATAAATAATAGTTCTTTTGTTCATTTCCAGCAGTTACTGATTTATCCGAAACGCCCTCTTTATCATCGTCATCTTGCTTTTCTTGGGCAACGTTTGGTAATATATACACGAAAACAAACATAAAAAATAACAAGCTAATTCTTACTTTCATTCTTCCAATTTAAAATTATCTATATTCTCCTTACTTACTTATTGCATTAAACAAATGAACTAATTTTTACCAAAGATAATGAAAAGCGGATTTGATGTATCAATTCTTCAAAAAACAAAAAGTCAATTTAATATTATTAATGAGAAAATTTAAAAAATTAAATTATAAAAGTCTACTTTTGTGGATGAATCAAAACTCCCAACGTGAAACTACTTCTTAATTATTTAAAACATTACAAATCGATAATTGCACTTGCGTTACTCCTTGCAACAATTAACCAATTATTTTCATTATTAGATCCTTTAGTTTTCCGACATATCGTAGATAAATATGCGACTCACTACAAAGATTTCTCACATTACGAATTTATTAAAGGCATAGGTTTACTCATTCTTCTTTCCATGGGAATCGCAATGGTGTCTAGAATCGCAAAGAATTTTCAAGACTACTATGTAAATGTGATAACTCAAAAGCTAGGTGCTAAAATCTATTCAGATGGTCTACAACATTCGTTGGAACTTCCCTATCAAGTATTCGAGGATCAGAGAAGTGGTGAAACACTGGGCAAGTTGCAAAAGGTTCGTTCAGACGTTGAAAAGTTAATCATGGCATTTATTAGCGTGTTATTCACTTCTCTTGTTGGTGTTGTTTTCGTGATGATTTATGCAATACGAATTCATTGGTTAATTGCAGTTGTTTACTTTGCGGCTATTCCTGTCTTAGGTTTTGTGACTTCATTATTAAGTAAAAGAATAAAGGTTATTCAGAAAAAAATAGTTGGCGAAACCACTGCCTTGGCTGGATCAACGACCGAATCGTTGCGCAATATAGAACTTGTAAAAAGTCTAGGATTAGCCAATCAAGAAATAAACAGACTTAATTCAACTACTCAGAAAATTCTAGGTTTAGAACTAAAAAAAGTTCAATACATTAGAAGTATTAGTTTCATTCAAGGAACATTTGTAAATCTATTGCGGAGTTGCATCTTATTTTTGTTGCTTTATTTGATATTTGCAGATACGCTTACATTAGGTGATTTATTTTCTTTACAAATTTACTCTTTCTTTATTTTTGGACCATTACAAGAATTAGGCAATATCATTAATATTTATCGAGAAACGGAGGTTTCACTGGATAATTTTAAAGCTATTTTAGACACTCCAAAAGAAGTTAAACCTCTAAATCCAATTACGATTAATGGAATTCAAACCTTACAATTTGAGCATGTAAGTTTCAAACACCAAACAGCCAATAACAAGGCTTTAGACGACATTTCATTTTCTGCAAAAAAAGGTGAAACTGTTGCCTTTGTAGGTCCTTCTGGTTCTGGGAAAACAACGTTGGTGAAATTATTGGTGGGATTGTATCACCCGCATCAAGGGGATGTTAAATATAATGGAAAATCAGCAAAAACGGTTAATCTAGATCAATTTCGTTCACAAATTGGTTTTGTTACTCAGGACACTCAACTCTTTGCAGGTACTATCAAAGAGAACCTGAATTTTGTTGCTCCAAACGCAAGCGATGACGAGTGTATGGAAGTTCTTCAAAAAGCAGCTTGCCAAACTTTATTGGAGAGAGCGGACAAAGGTCTTGAAACGATGATAGGGGAAGGAGGAGTTAAGGTTTCTGGAGGAGAGAAGCAACGACTATCGATTGCAAGAGCATTGCTTCGTAAACCAAGTTTACTCGTTTTTGATGAAGCCACTTCGTCTCTTGATTCAATTACCGAAGAAGAAATAACAAAAACTATTCGTGATTTATCTTCAGCAAAAAATCAGATAACCATTCTTATTGCACATCGCTTGAGTACGATTATGCATGCCGATAAAATTTACGTTTTGGAAAGAGGAAAAATAATTGAACAAGGAGAACACGATCAATTACTGCAACAAAAAGGACTGTATTATGCTATGTGGCGTCAACAAATTGGAGAAAGGCATAATTAGGAATTATACTCAATCCTTTTCTAATTACCTTCTACTTTTACAAAAATTGTTTTATATTGCTTTTTGCAAGAATTAGAGTCCGTTTCAACAACATTAACGGCTCCAGAAACGTTACCCCAATTGATTGTGATAGTACCATTGTTTTCATCCGATATTACTTTACAGTCTTCGGGGAAACTCCAATCATATTTTGAGTTCTTTGAATAAGGAACAGTAAACAATATTTTCTCTTCCAGCCTTTTAACATTTGTTTTTCCGACAATTTGTGGTGTTGCAAGAAGACCAAAGTCATATGCGGTCCAAAGCGATGAATTAAAATTTTTATCTCTTGAGAACAAGCCTCTTTTACCACCTTGACAAGGACATGCACCTAGGTCTATCAACAAAGCATGATTCAATTTATTAACCTTATAAAACACCAAAACCTCTTTATTCTCCTTATTGATATAAGCATTACGTTGAATATCTTTGTTCTTCACAAATCCATCAATCACTTCGCTTGGTTGTATGCTTATATTTTGGAGATTCGTCCATTGTTTCATCAATTCAACACCATTTCTTTTATTCACCACACAATCATTATTTCCTTGGTATATTATTAGCTTAGGATACTCTCCTCTAAAGTTCGGATTTTGTTGACGTACCATATTCCCCCATTTTTCGGGGGTTTTAATCCTCCAACCAAACAAACTTAATATTCCTGAAACCATTCCATTCCCCGCTTTATATGCTCCTCCAGCCATAGAGGAACCAGCTTTAAAGGTTTCAGGATAATTCGCCATCATAATTATGCTCATTGCCGCGCCAGCCGAAAGACCCGTAATATAAACCTGTTTTGAATCAATTGAATAAGTTGACTTCATGTATTCAATCATTTCAAAAATTGAATAATTTTCACCTCTATTTTTATTAATGTGTCGCCTTTTATACCATTTAAAACACCTCTCAGGATTGTTTACAAATCTTTGTTGGGGGTACATTACATAAAAATTGTTTTCATCTCCCATTTTACTCCAACCTGTTTGTGCCTCAACTTTACTGGCACATTGCAAACATCCATGAAGCACGACAACAAGTGGTAGCGATTTTGAGTTATCAATATTTGAAGGGATGTGAACATACATTTTAAGGTGTCCCTTATTCTTTCCAAAGTGTTTTATTTGTATTAAATGTTGTGCATGAGTGTATGTGTATTGAAAAATTAATAGTAAGGTGAGTAAAAAACACTTACAAATAAGAAATAACTTACATTGCCTATTGTCCTTCATCATTAGCCAATTTTTTGGAACGATTGAATTTAAACTAATGTTCTTCTTCTGCACCCTTTTCAATTACAATATGTGAATCAATGTAGAATAATTCGGTAGCTACTTTGAAGTCTTCAGGATGCATGTCCTTCAAATTAATGGTTTGTTGTCCATCGGTATCTGGAAAAACATTAACATACTTATTCTTCTCAGAAGTAATTTTCACAGGCATAGAAAAATGCGAACGTTCTAATAACTTATCTTTCTCATTTGTTCTTGAATTTTTGAAACTGAAATAATAATTTGCTTTTAAGTCAAGGAAATCTCGGTATATAATAACTTCTAATGTTGGTATAGGAACATTTCTCAAATACAAATCGAAAATTGGTTTTAGATTAATTTCAGATTGCTCACTGAAATAATTTTCTATTTCTGTAGAATTTACACATTGGTGTTGGAATTTTTTTTGAATACCACTTAGTATTTGGAAGAACTTTTTGTCGTCATCGATGATACTTCTTATTGTATGTATTAGCAAAGCTCCTTTCGGATACATGTCTCCCGAGCCTTCACTATTTACACCATAATTTCCAATAATAGGTACATCATTCGACAGATGCTTTTTCTCTGCATTAATATATTCAAGATAAGCATCATGTCCATACAAGTATTCTATATATAATGCTTCCGAGTAGGTTCCAAATCCTTCATGAATCCACATATCTGCAATATCATTGGTTGTAATACTATTTCCCCACCACTCATGAGCACTCTCATGGATAATAATATAATCAAACTTATAACCAGCCCCTGACATATCGAATCCTAGATAACCATTTTTATATTTGTTACCATACGCTATACAACTTTGATGTTCCATCCCTAAATATGGCGCCTCAACCAATTTATAACCATCCTTCACAAAAGGATATTCACCATAATAATAATAGTACGCGTCCAACATTGGTTTTACCTGCTCAAATTGTTTTTCGGCTTTCTCGAAATTGGAAGGAATGACATAATAGTCAAGCGTTAAAGAATCTTTATAATTTTTGTTTTTATACACACAAGCGAAATGTTTATACTTGGCAATATTTATAGTTACGTCATAATTATTGATTGGATTGGAAACATACCATTCGAACTTAGTATAACCATCATTTAGATGCACAGTTCGTTTCAATCTACCATTCGACACTTCATCAAAACCATCGGGAACGGCAACCCGAATAAGCATTTCATTGGGTTCATCACTTTGATGATCCTTACAAGGGTACCAAAGGCTAGCACCTGTCCCTTGACACGAAACACCTACAAAAGGATTACCCTCTTTATCCTTGGTCCACGAAAAACCACCATCCCAAGGAGGATTTTTTGCTACTTGTGGATTGCCTGAGTAAACAACTTTTATTGTTTGTGTAGATGCCTTTGGTATATCAGATGGAAATGTTATAAATACCGCATTGTACAACCTTGAAAAAAATAATTCCTTTTCCATGAACAAGACTTTTTCAACTTTCATATTCGAAAACAAATCAATCTGAAGGGTTCGAAAAGATTGGTTGGCAAGGAATTTAATTGTGTTGCTACCGCTAATAAATTTGTTGTCTATATCAACCTTGATATCTAAATCGTACATTAACACATCATAACATGAACGATAGATAGAAAGCGTACCTCTTAATGAATCGGCTTTAGTGAACTTTTTATTTCCTGAGAATTGAAGTTGTGCTTTGCTAATAAAAAACACACAAGTGAAAAAGCATAAAAAAATATATCGTTTCATTATTTACAATTAAATATTCGTTTACTCATTGCGCCTCCATCGCCTAGGGATTCAGCACGTTTATAGTCAGCGCAGGCATATTCCGTTTTATTGAGAAGGATAAAAATATCGCCTCTAGTAACGAGAGCCTTAATATCATTCGTATTTATCTCTAAAATCTTATTAAAATCAAGCAAAGCATTCTCATAACTTTTTATTGCTAACCAGAGTCTACCACGCTTGTTTAATAAGTCCAGGTTTTCTGGATCTATTTTTAATGCGCGAGAGAAATCCGAGATAGCGCCTGTGAGGTTTCCTTTTTGCGTTTCAGCAATCGCCCTTTGATTATATGCATCCGTAGAATTGGAATTTTTTTCAATGGCTATAGAATAATCAACTAGAGCTTCTTTGTATTTGCCAAGAAAGTCATAGGCATTACCTCTCAAAGTGAAAGCTTCAAAGTAATTTTCTTTATATTTAATTGCTTCGGAACAATCAACTATAATTTTATCGTATTGCTTTAAATCATATTCCGCCAAGGCCCGTGTGTAATAAGCTGCTGCATTATGTTTTTCCAATTGAATAACCTTTGAACAATCTTCAATTGCTCCTTTCTCGTCACTCAATTCGTCCTTAATTTCAGCACGCATCAATAATGCCCTCACATCATTCGGTTCGATTGAAAGTCCTATGTTATAATCGGAAAGTGATTGATTGTTTTTACCAAGTCTTCGATAGATAACGGCTCGATTAATGTAAGCGGAAGAAAAATCGGGAGCAATAGCGACTAATTTGGTAAGTACATCTATCGCTAAGGAATCGGATCCTAAAGCGCTCCAGGCGTAAGCCTTGTTGATATAGGCCATGTTGTATTTTTTGTTCAACGAAATAGCTTTATCGAAATCAGCAATTGCTAAATCATATTTTTTTTGCATGCTATATAAATAGCCCCGATTGTTATAAACATCAGCACGGAGAGGGAACATCTCTATTGCTTTATTAAAGTCATTCAATGCATCGTCAAATTTTTGCATCTCGCTGAATGTTGAACCTCGATTGATTAAAGCTTCTGCCTTTTGAGGATTGTAAAACAATGCTCTGGTATAGTCTGAAACAGCATCTACAGGTTTAGATAGGTTGTAATATGTAACACCTCTGGAATAATAGGCATCAGCGTTTTTAGGAAAACTCTTAAGTATATTATCAAATACAAGTAAGGCTTCTTGAAATTTTTTTTGACCAAGCAAACCATTGCCCTCTTTCATCATTGCGTCCACAGTAGTTTGTGCGATTGAAGATAGAAAAGCGAAGAAAAGAAAAAGAATGGTGATGCCTCTCCTCAAAAAAGATTTACGAAAAACTGAATATTTATTTGCCATTTAGGATGGCTCAAAGATAAAAACAAAAACGCCCCGATACACAAAGTATCGGGGCGTTTTAAAAAAGAAGAATTAAATTATTTTTTTACCACTCTTCTAGTTTCAAAAACAACACCTTCTTTGAATGTGCTGTAGAAATACAATCCAGATGGCATTCCTTCTAGATTCATTTCAAGAGTTCCTTCATTTGAAGCTAGCTCTGTAGCTTTTACTTGTTCTCCAACAACATTGTAAAGAACAATTTTATCAATTCCATTGAACTTAAAAATCAACTTATCCGTACAAGGATTTGGGAATGCAAAAGTAATGCTAGTCATTGAAGGATTTGTAATTCCTGCACCACTTGCAGTAATTGTTCCTGTCATCGTTGATGGATAGTAAGAACAATTGTAATGATAAACTCCCGGATAAAGAATAGTGTACGAGAAAGGTGTAGATGTTGACATAGGATTAGCTGAAGCAAATGGTGCAGCAAGAGAAGGAATTCCTCCCGTAACGCTAACAACATTGTAAGCACCTTGAACCAATGCCCAAGTAACAGTGTCGCCAACCATAACATTGATGGCTGCAGGAGCAAAGGTATTGCCTGATGCTCCAACGGTGATGTAATGATGATAAGCTTTAGCATTTAAACTAACCAAAGCAAATGAACTAATTAATAATAATGTGTAAAGTTTTTTCATATTAAATAAGATTAAAAGGTTTATACGACACCAAAGGTAAATCTTTTTATTCAATTGACAAAATTCAGGAAATAACTTCTTCCAAAACATCTAAAGAATTTATTTCCTTAAAACTTGGAATATGAAATTGAAAATAACTGATTAGCGCCTGTAATAACTGTTTGCGCTGTTGTTGACTCATTCTTAATTCATGCAATGTATCGTATCTTTGACCTAGGATGGAATAAAACAACTGGCTCTGGTTTTCGTTAAGGTAATGTGCATGATTAGGCAATTGATTGATAAAACATCCACTTTTTAAATCAAATAAATTATGACTATCTGAAAACACACCTTGCGGAAAAAATCCTAGGTACTTTGTAAGTTGAGCCATGAAATAGACATGGAAATTAGAGCAATTATCGGTTTTGAAGTCGAGGATTAATAGTGAGTTTTGGATAAACTCAAACAAATCTTCATCGGGATGTGCTTCGTTTAGGGCTTTGTACAATATCTCGTTTAGAAATAATACGATTGAACTTTTCGAAACTATATAAGGTATGCTGGCATATGGATGAGCATTGTTGATTTCTGATATTCGCTGAAGGCCTCCTTTCTCAGTATGCGAAACGACCATATCGACCAATGCCAAAGGCTGAAAAACGGAAGCTTTGGTTTTCGATTTTTTACTGCGAATACCACTTATAATATACGATTGTAGTCCGAACTGAAGTGTATACACCTTTGCAATCAATTGACTTTCGGAATAGCTGGTGGTGTGTAATATTATTCCGCGCGTTTTGTGCAACATATCTTTCTTTATTCTTCGCGATTGAATACTAGTACAAATTATGCTACATCAATTGATGAACAAAATCTTTGTAACTGCTTTTTGAGAACCGTCAGCATTGGTGCAAAACACCATGTATACGCCAGTACTCACGCGTTCGCCTTTGAAATTTTTTCCATACCATAAGGCTTGTCCTCCTTCGGAAGTGGTTTGAAAAACAAGGTTTCCGACTACATCAGTAATTTTTACAGTAGAGTTACCCATCAATCCTGTAATCGCAATTGGGCCATCATAGTTGGGTTTTACAGGATTTGGGAATGCATACATTTGACCAAAATCTGGATTGCCCTCAGTTGAACTTCCTCTGAATGAAATAATACCTTTGGCTGTTCCAAAATATACTTCACCTGTTTTATGATTGATAGCGATGCTTCTTACATCATTGCTGAACAATGGACTGTTAGCGGCATCGAAGTGATAGATTTGTTGTGTGCCATCAGCGGACATTAAGAACACACCGGAATTTGTGGTTCCAATCCACTTTCTGTTAGCATCATCCACAGCAATGGCCTGAACCAATTCAGTCAAAAGTAATATTTGCACATGCCCATCTTGTTCCAATAATATTTGTTGTGCATCGAAATTGGCACCCGGTACAAACACATTTTCGGGAGAGTAAAACACTGCAATTCCTTTGTTAGTGCCTATCCATATTTCACCATTCTTATCTTCGGCAATGCAATCTACTTCGGTGCTTGGAAGTAAACCGTTTCCGCTAGAAGTAGATAAAAATTTAGTATTGGTTGATAAATTTGCGGTTGCAGTTGTTCCTGCTTTATACACCATCAATCCCCCACCACGCGCTATTATCATCCATTTCTGATCATTCTTATCAACTAAAACCTGACTGAGTGTTGCTCCTGAATTGCCTAGTATTGCACTAAAATCAATGCCTGTCCAACTTCCTGAAAATGTTTTACGTGCAAGGGCTTTGGTGACTAATGTGCTACTCACCCATAAATTATTAGCCGCATCTAGCGCTATTCCATAGTTAAGTACAGGACCACTGCCTCCACTATTAATTCCCATTAAGGCACCATTGGAATTAGAATGATCCCAATGCTTAATAGGTACTCCATCATAAAACTCAAGAATGCCGCTTCCCCATGTGGATGCATAAGCGTGTCGAGTATCGTTAGTATCAATTAATACATTCATGATGTCAAACGTAGTATCCAAATTGATAATAGGCGAATGGTTACCACTAATGGCCGACCATGTATTATTGTTGTAAGAAAAAACTCCATCAGTGAGGTAAAGCGATTGCCAACTTCCGTTTACTCCGCCAGGTGCCACTAGGAGGTTATCGCCTGCTGTGCTCATATTAGTTACAAACTCGTTAGCTGGACCATTGGGGTAACGCGATTCGCAACCGATGGAAGGCCTCCACGAAAGCAATCCAAATCTATCATCAGCAAACCATGTTCCTCCATCGCTATCGAAGGCTGCGGCTACGGCTCGCAATTTATCATTGAAACAAAACTGATCGCCTCCGAAATAATAAATTGAATGCATAGCAGTATCGTATACATTCACTTGACCATCCAACACTACTAATAAATGATTGTTGCAAACCTCGAGTTGGCGAGCGGTATAGCCTGTTGCAGGCATAAACGTTGGGCTCGTCCATGATGTACCATCAAACACTTTTACCGAATCGTTGATATAATAAACCACTGGAGGATTCGACAAAAAATTGCTATATAAATACTTTGAGAAATTAGCATATATCTTACCATTAAATGCAACTATGCTATTGTATTTACCGTTGATAGCACCGCTATACACTCCATTAACTTTACCAGTAATTTTTTTCCAAGCGGTATTATCAGCCAATGAGGGAGCGTTTACCGATGCGCGATAAACACCACTGTCGGTAGCGGCATATAAATAATTATTGTCGGAAGTAAGGTCTCTTACGTTTAGAGCACCGCCTATTGCATTAAGCAAAAAATAGGTGTCGTTCACTTCCATTCTATTCATATCAATCACTACAATGCCGAAACCACAGGCCAAGTAAGCGTATTGATTGAGCATATAAACACTGTTGATGGATTTATTTCCTACAATGTTTTTGTTTTTTATGTCAGGCAAATTGGTGATGGCTGTACCTGTGAGTATGTCGAGGTTTGCATTTTTGTATGCAATCAGCACCTTGTTGTTGTATTTATTATAATTGATGACAACTGCTTCAACATCCGACAGGCCGTTGACTTTAGAGAGTCGTTCCATCGAATTATCGCCTTTGTTGTAAACAAATATTCCGCCTTTGGTAGCACAATACACCTTGCCACCGCCTTCGGTTACCGACATTCCACTTCGATACGAAAGATGATCTTGCCATTTGAAAATGGGCACCGTTTGCGCCACACAGGAGTTTGCGACAATAAATGTGATGAGTGATAAAACAATATTTT
The DNA here is from genome assembly GCA_037131555.1 of Bacteroidota bacterium. Classification (GTDB taxonomy): domain Bacteria; phylum Bacteroidota; class Bacteroidia; order 2-12-FULL-35-15; family 2-12-FULL-35-15; genus 2-12-FULL-35-15. Next base: position 20,971 of record JBAXQU010000025.1, on the reverse strand, counting down.
TCATTGAATCCGAATTTCTTTTCTATTTATAAAACGATGTTTTTTCGATTTTATTGTGTAAAGATAATGAATTGATAATAGATGTAAACTATTTTTAGTTTACAGAAATATGTTCATCACTTGAACAGTACATGATTGAAGGCATACCGCTTGATTGCTAAAAAAAACTATCTTTGCGCAAGAAAAAATGGCTTCGTAGTTCAACTGGATAGAATGGCAGATTCCGGTTCTGCAGATGGGGGTTCGAACCCTCTCGAGGTCACTTGGTGATGATGAATAATAAAAAAAGTCCTGTATGGTTACAGGACTTTTTTAGTTGTTGCTATTCCTTATTTTCTATTTTTAATAATCTTCTTTTTGCCATCCCCAAACTCTATAGATAGACTTATAGGTGGTTGGATAATTCGCATCTATTAATGACCGTAAGGCTTTGAACACTTTTTTGATTTCTGCTTTTTGTTGTGTTTTGGTAGCTACTTTTCCCGAAACCGAACCATCAGTATCGGATGCGGCTTTCAAGGCTGCTTTGTAATCTGTTCGCATGGTGGTCCAAAACGCAGTGCCGAAAGGCTTTGCACCAAAACCATCAGTAGCTATGGCTGCAATCATCATGTCTAAAGCATTGAACCTTGTTTGATGATCTTTTGGAAATTCATAATGTTGACGTTTGTGCACTAATCCGTAGCGTGAATATTCTGACTCAGCATTTTCCTCAAATTTAGAAGTGATGTAAATTTTCACTTTCTTCACCGCATCATCAATCGACTTATCAAGGTTTTTGAGGGTTTTAGTTTGCGAAGGACGTGCGCCACCAATGCTTTTACGGCTCAAGAGATTGGTTCCATAATCGTTCACCAATGTCTCGAAATCGGTAGAATTGGTCCAGATGAGTGTAAAGCCTGGAGTGGCTAGCCATGTGTCTTTCACTTTTTTTGCTGTTTCTAAAAAATCCATATCCTTGGTAGGGATTCCAGATTTACTGACCACTTTTTTAGGGCCTGCTGGTGGCACTGGGTCGGGACTAAATTGAACTTGTAGTTTCATATTTTATGTCATTTAAAGTTTCCGACACCAAAATTATTGAAAAAAATAATATGTTTTTTAGTTTTGGGGTAATTTTTTTTAAAAGTCGTCCGAATACCTATCGAAAACAATATGTAAAGTATTATTTATCTGCATTTTATACCATTCAGGATGTTATTAAACCCATTTGCGTGACGCACCAAGACACTTTGGTAATTAAAATGCATTGGTGCGTGCCGCACCTAAACACTTCAGCAACTAAAATGCGTTGGTGCGTGCCGCACCTAGACACTTCGGCAACCAAAATGCGTTGGTGCGTGGCGCACCTAGACACTTCTACAACTATTATGCATTGGTGCGCAGTGCACCAAGGCATTTAGGACACTCATCTGTTCTTGTGAGATTACCTCGTTAGGCTTTGAATTGAAAATTATTGCAAAAAATGAAGTGCAGAAATCCACCTACTCCACACTGTAAAGTTCAATCCTCATGTCATCCACATAAAATCTTTTTTTATTTGGATTCCAAACATAGATGCTAAGGTTAGCGTTTTTAGAGTGAATGGGAGGCAAAGAAATTTCGAATTGCAAATTACGCCAAGTGTCGAAATCATCATGTGGCAAGTCGTTCAGCACATTTCCATTCCAATACTTTGTTTTCGTCCCTGCTGAATCTACAGCTATAACTAAATAACTATTAGCACCCGCATTCGGTTCTTTCTCGCGTTTACTAAGGCTTACCTTAAGGTAGATGGGTTGTTTCATAAAACCATCCACGTGTTCCACACGATACGTTGCACCGAATTCGTGTTCATTATCCAACAACAACATGTTGCTCGGTTTCGCATCGCGTTCGTTGCATCGTACTATTGAAGCCGAGTTCCAACCATTCTTCTCTTGCTCAAAATCATTGAATGATGAAAAGGCTTTGTTCATGCTGAGTTTACCATACACCACATCGTTGGTACCCGCCAACACCCCACGGTACTTGTCGTCTGTCTTGAGAAACACATATTTATATTTTTCAAAATTCATGTCTTCGGGATGAATAATGAAATGCATGTATTGATACGTTTGTATGCCACTAATGATGAGCAACAAAACACTTATCCCTACAACTATTGATTTTAGTGCATTTGAGCGAAGCGAAGCAAAAACAAAAGCAAGCAACACAGCAAACAATGGATAAAAATCGATGTACGGGCGCAAACCAAAACTCGAACCAAAATACCAATTCCACCACGATGAAGTGATGTAAAACAATAGAAAAAGAAACACTGCAACACTTTTGAATTGGTATTTATTGTTTTTGTATAGAGGAACAAAAGCCAATAAACTCAATAGAAGTAAAGGAGTGTATACAAATAATCCTTTTCGAAAACCAAATAAACTTTGCATCCAATGTGAATGTCCGAAATCAAACCCCTCGCCTTTATACGACCACACCACCCAATGACCTGTCTGTTGATACCATAGCAAGAGTTGAATACAAACCAATAGAATTAGGACAATGCATGCATAAAGCAGGAGTTTAGTCTTACTCTTCATTTCTTTTACGAATGTAACAAAACGGCTTGAATGCTCAGCAAAGAATGGCCAAAGCAAAACAACAATCATATTGTTCGGACGAATCAATGCGATGATAGCAAGCAACGAAACAACAGGAATGATAAGCTTAGCAAGGCTTTCCGAAAACATTCGTTTTGAATAATAAAAAAACATGGCCATCATGGCGAATGAATACACATGCGACATAGAAGGTGCTATGCATGCATAATAAAACAAATTAGTGCCAAACAATATGAGTACAAGCACCCATGCGATGACCCATTCGGGAATAGAAAATGAGAGTAATAATTTTCGTAGAAACCACAAACCAAGCAGCAGATAAGCCAATGCAGCTATACTCACCGAAAGCTGAAAAGGCATTGAGTATCCATCATTAGCATACCCACTGAACTTACAAAAGCCTTGAGCCATCATAAAGAATGGTGCTTGCAACACAGCCACACCACAGAAATACTTATCCACCTTTCGATTACCGTTCGGCACTAGAAAGGAAGAAGCATAACCATCGGGCACTAATTTTTTATTCTCAAGAAAAGTAAAATTGAAATCGTGATAAATGAATAATGCAGGCAAATACGCATAATAGCCTTTGCCATCACTGCTCACTATCTCTTTCCAAGCAGCATTGTTTTCGCCCTTCCAACGAATGCTCGCTGTAAAATACATACAGATAACGAGCAATATAAAGACTGTGGCTAAGGAAAGTTTTTGCATTCGCTATTTTTAATTTACATCAAACATCTTACAAACGTACTAAAAGAAAATAAAAAGACCCCACATTTCTGTGAGGTCTTTTCGTATATCAATAAACTTATTACTAACGATGCACTAAAGATTAGTGTTTATCAGCACAAGTTTTTCCGCAACTCTTCATGCATTCTTCTTTTGTTTTGCAGCCCATTGTGCAGCCTTCCATACAAGCACCTTCGTGTTTTTCGGAACAAGAAGCAGCTTTCTTTTTGCAGCAATCTTTCTCCATTCCTTCACATTTCGAACTACCTGCCGAACACATTTTTTTACATTCAGTATTTCCTTTTTTCTCACACTCTTCGTGACATTTGCCTTCGCATTTATTGTCGCAAGGAATTCCTGCTTCTTTACATTTAGCAATACACTCTTCGTTACAAAATGCAGTACCCGCATGTTTCACACACATTTCTTTTTCTTCCGGTGAGCATTTCATCGAGTCGCAATAGTTAGCACACTCTTCAGCAGTCATTTTAGTGCATTTGCTCATGTCGCAAGTCATTTCCATTCCTTCGCCACACTCTTTCATACCCATCTTGCACTCGCTACCCATTCCTCCTTCCGAAGAATTAACAGCAATGTAAGGAGCAATAACCAACGATACGATTGACATTAATTTAATCAAGATATTCATTGATGGTCCAGAAGTATCTTTGAAAGGATCTCCAACAGTATCGCCTGTTACGGATGCTTTGTGTGGTTCTGATTTTTTATAGAACATTTCACCATTAATCATTACACCTTTCTCAAACGATTTCTTTGCATTGTCCCATGCACCACCAGCGTTGCTTTGGAAAATTCCCATCAACACACCCGATACGGTAACACCAGCCAACAAACCACCCAGTACTTCAGGTCCGAAAACAAATCCAACCAAAACAGGAGTAATTAATGCGATGGCTCCAGGCATCATCATTTCGCGAATAGATGCTTTTGTAGAAATAGCAACACATTTTTCGTATTCAGGTTTTGCTTTGTATTCCATGATACCAGGAATCTCGCGGAATTGTCTACGCACTTCCTGAACCATGTCCATAGCAGCTTTACCAACCGCTTGAATACACAATGCAGAGAAAATAAATGGAATCATACCACCAACAAAAAGACCTGCTAATACTGGTGCTTTATAAATATCAATAGCGTGAATACCTGCAATACCAACAAACGCAGCAAATAATGCCAATGAAGTTAATGCCGCAGATGCAATAGCAAAACCTTTTCCAGTGGCAGCAGTGGTATTACCAACAGCATCCAAATTATCAGTACGTTCGCGCACTTCAGGAGGCAATTGACTCATCTCTGCAATTCCACCAGCGTTATCAGCAATCGGTCCGAAAGCATCAATCGCTAATTGCATTGCTGTTGTACTCATCATACCCGCAGCAGCAATTGCTACACCATACAATCCAGCAAAATGATACGAAGCCATGATACCTCCAGCTAAAGTAAGTATAGGTATCACAGTTGATTTCATACCTACAGATAAACCACCAATGATATTGGTCGCGTGTCCTGTTGATGACTGTTGAATAATTGACAATACTGGTTTCTTACCCATTGCAGTATAATATTCAGTAACCACACTCATGATGGCACCTACTATCGAACCTACAACAATTGCATAGAAAACATTAATGTTTGAGAATTCATATCCTCTCAAACTCAATTGAGCAGGTAACATGAACATCACCACAAAGTAAGAAACAATAATCATGATAATGATTGATGACCAATTACCCAAATTCAATGCGTTTTGTACACTTGATTTTTCATCTTTAATACGCACAAAGAAAGTTCCGATGATAGAAGCAACAATACCTAAACCGCAGATAACCATTGGTAACAAAATTGGTGATAATCCACCATAATTATCAGTTACTATAATCTCTTGACCCAATACCATGGTAGCAAGAATAGTAGCCACATAAGAACCAAATAAATCGGCACCCATACCAGCCACATCACCTACGTTATCACCAACGTTATCAGCAATAGTAGCAGGGTTACGAACGTCATCTTCAGGAATACCTGCTTCAACTTTACCAACCAAATCCGCTCCAACGTCAGCTGCCTTAGTATAAATACCTCCACCAACTCTAGCAAATAATGCAATAGACTCAGCACCTAATGAAAATCCTGTTAATACTTCGATAGCTGTTTTCACAGTGTCAGTACCCATTCCACTAAAATACTGTAAGAATGCAATGAATAAGCCTCCTAAGCCCAACACAGCAAGTCCAGCAACACCAAGCCCCATAACAGTACCTCCTGTAAAAGATACCTTTAATGCTTGTTTCAAACTAGTACGAGCTGCTTGTGTAGTACGAACATTTGCTTTTGTAGCTACCTTCATTCCTATATATCCAGCGGTAGCAGAAAACACAGCACCTATAATAAAAGCGATGCATATAATCCAACTTGAATGAATGGGTTTACCATTTATTTCGTGTATTGTTCCAGAATAAGCCAATAGCGCAGCTGCAAACACAACGAAAATGCTAAGCACTTTCCATTCTGCTTTCAAAAAAGCCATAGCTCCATCTGCAATGTATCCGGCAAGTTCTTGCATGTTTTTATCACCTGCATCTTGTTTACTCACCCATGCCGACTTTATGGCCATTACGATCAATCCTAAAACCCCTAATGCGGGTACCAAATAAATGATGTTCATCTTGTTTTTCTTGTATTAATTTGTTTTGTTTGTTTTAAATAAATCCTTGATTAAAAGAAAATTAATCGACTCCTTTTTTCAAAAGGGGTGCAAAAATAGCTAAATTATACTAATTAGCAAAACTAAGCTTAAAGGAAAGTGAATAACTCACAAAAAGAATTAGTTACCAAGGGTATCAAACAAAGATTTTATCTCTAAGTTTAGGGGCAAATTACCAACGAAAGACTGCTTGCATTTTCCCTTAATTTCTTCACCATTTATGATGGTTATTACTTTTTGTTGATTAGGACTAAGGTCAAAATAATTATCACTCAACCTTCCGCCCAACTCATCAATGTAAACCATCTTCGCAAATTTATCAGTTGTAAGCTCAAATTTATTATTCCCAATTGCTGTCATTTTGAAATTAGGTTTGTGCAATTCCATGTCTTTCGGTTTCACGAAACAGTAAGTTTCGAATTTTGCTTCAGAAAGACCATTCAATTTAAGTTTTACTAGTAGTTGAAGACTTCTTATATTTTCATTTGCAAGTTCCGATTTATCAATCATAAAATAACTAGAACTACTATTTTGTTTAATGAATACTTTCTGTGATTTATTCCATTTTAACGATCCATTAAAATCAACAAGTTGAACTTCCAAACTTCCTTCTTCGTTTAGCAAGTTATCATTCACAATGTAAACCGCATATTTATCTTTCTCTTCTACAATGGAAATTAAAATATTATCAAAACTCCGTTTAGCCTGATAATGTGAAGCTTTCCAACTCCCAGAGTAGTCAACACTACTCCAAGAAGTAACCGGCCAACAATCATTTAATTGCCAATACAAAGTTCCCATACAATAAGGTTTCGCTCTGCGATGTGCTTCAATTGCGGTTTTCATTCCTTCAGCCTGCAAAATTTGAGAAACATATACATAGTTTTCGAACTGCTTGGGTACTTTATAATCACGTTCCATATATGTGTTGATGGTTTTGTATCCAGAAGGATGTTTCTGATGCGCTTTTAAGTTGGTGGTGTCATATATTTCGTAATACCTAGTTATTGAGTCTTTGAAACTCATTCTATCAGAAGGGCGTTGAATTACACCTGAAGTCATAAGACAATTGAGTGAAGGCATTCCTTGAAACCCATACTCACTCATAAATCTTCCAACCTTTTCTTTGTATACATCAAATGTTTCCATTCCCCACCAAACTCCCCAATAGTGAGAATCTCCCTGTTGTAAACTTTCTTTATGTCCCCACCCAATACTTGGTGATGATGGCCAATAATTTCTTTGCGAATCGTATTTTTTCAATATTTCAGGTATTGTTTTATGAAAGAGACTAGTATAATCTTTCCAAATTGAAATAGAGTCTGATTTTGAATAATGATATTGTTTCTGCCATCCCCAATTTTTCCATCCTTCATCCATTTCATTGTTGCCACACCATAACGCGATGCTTGTATGATTTCTTAATCGCACAACTTGTTGTTTTATTTCTTCTGATACATTCAGAACGAAGTGTTCATCACCAGGATACATGGCACAAGCAAACATAAAATCTTGCCAAATCAAAATTCCTTTTTCATCACATACATTGTAAAATTCATCATCAGCATACACTCCTCCTCCCCAAACTCGCAACATATTCATGTTAACATCCACTGCATTTTGAACAATCGTTTGATAATCAGATTTTGTAACCCGAGGTAAAAAATTGTCAGGAGGAATATAATTAGCACCCTTCATAAAAACAGGCACTCCATTCAATTTAAAATAGAATGATTTTCCGATACTATCTTTATCCTGTATCAATTCTAGTGTTCGCAAGCCAACCTTAACTGATTTAGAATCTATTTCTTTTTTCTGGTAATAAAGTTGAATAGAGAAAGGATATAACGAAGCTTTTCCTAAACCATTACACCACCATCTTTGTGGATTATCAATGGAATTCGCTATTGTGCAGTGATTAATTCCCTTTTTTAAATGAACGGTGTGGTGAGAAACAGAAGCTATTCCAGTTTGACTTAATTCAGGCGAATAACGAACAACGGATAAAATGAAATTGGTATCTAGATCCGAACTGATTTGACAGTTAAACTCTAACTCAGCTTTCGATTCTGTAAGTTTTTTTTGAATGCATTCAACGTTTTCAATCTTTGCAGTATTCCATAAAATTAGCTTCACATCCTTGTAAATCCCACAAGTCACATACCTTGGACCCCAATCCCAACCATATTGATACTGCGCCTTCCTTGTAAATACCTTTTCATCACCAGGCAGTGTATAACTCAACTTTGCAGCTTCTTTCTTTCCAAATTTACTCGCAGAGAAAAATATTAAAGCCAAATTATTTTCTCCACTCTTTAGAAACCTTTTTACATCGATAGTCCATTGACGAAACATATTATCCGTAGTCAATATCAACGAATCGTTGAGATAAATTTCCGAATAGGTATCCAACCCGTCAAATCTCAACTCGACATGTTGATTTGATAACTCCTCTTGAGTAACTCTAAATTTGGTTTGATAATCCCAATCTTCTTCCTCTATCCATTGAAGTTTCTTTTCATTATCACCATAAAAAGGATCAGGTATTTTCTTATTATTTAATAAGTCGGTATGCACCGTACCAGGAACAGATGCAGGCAACCATACTGCATCCCCTTTCTTTCGAAAATTCCATTGGCAAAGAGAAATCTCTGAGGATTGAGAAAATAAACATACAGGAAACAACAGAAGCAAAAACAGTGAACGCATTTGCTTCTTATTCACGCATATTTTTTCTTAGCAATTGGATTTCTTTAATACTTGGCAAATTTGATTCATTGACAATAGCAGATGAATGACAGTAGGTAGTAGAAACCTTTTGAACAATCGAGGCTATGTTATTTGAACGTATTCCTCCCCCTGGCATCACAGTAATTTTCTTTTTTGCTATTGAAGCTAATTTCGAAATCAATTCAACTCCTTGTAAAGCTGTTTTCGCTTGGCCTGAAGTCAGAACGGTACTAAATCCACAACTAATAATATCTGCTAAAGCTTTCTGAGGATTAGGTGTGGAATCAAAAGCTCGGTGAAATGTGCATGGAAGTGGTGCGGCCAGACTCACCAACCTCTTATTTTGAGACATATTAACTGTTCCATCTTTATTCAAAATACCGAACACAAATCCATCCGCTTCAATCTTCTTGAAAAACTGGATATCTTTTTTCATTTGTTCGAATTCCTTAGCTGTGTATACAAAATCCCCTGACCTTGGTCGGATCATCACGTATAAATCACAACTAATTTTCGTTCTTGAACTTTTAGCCATTTGATAATCGGGTGTTAATCCGCCAGACTTAAAGTCAGAACATAATTCAATTCTATCAGCTAGATTCTCATGAGCTATCAAGGCTGATTCTAAACTAAAACAAGCAATTTCAAGTTTCATTTTTCTTTAATTTTAATTATTATACTATATTTACTTAACGTGTGAATTTGCATCCAATAGTCGATTACCTTCATTATCATGAACAGCATAGTTAAAGCCTGTTTGAACACAATAAGCTCCATGTTCACCGTTCTTGTTTAATGCGATAAAACCAACTTGAATATCTTTTAAATCTTTATTTCTTATTTTCATTAATTTGACAACTCTCTCGACAGCTTCCATGCATGCCATTTCAGGAGTTCTTCCTTGCCGCATGAGTTCAACCACCAAATGACTACCTGCAATCCTGATAACTTCCTCGCCATGTCCAGTTGCTGTAGCAGCTCCTATTTCGTTATCTACGTACAACCCTGCTCCTATTATCGGTGAATCGCCAACTCTACCGTGCATTTTATAAGCCATACCACTAGTTGTACATGCCCCTGAAAGGTTACCTTGCTCATCCATTGCAATCATCCCAATTGTATCATGATTTTCAATATTCACAACAGGTTTATAATTACTTGTCTTCAACCATTCTTTCCATTCATTTTGTGACTCTTCCACCACACTCAATTCTTTTGGAAACCCTTGTGATAAAGCAAACTGAAGCGCTCCTTCGCCCACCAACATTACATGTGGAGTTTTCTCCATCACCGCACGCGCTACTGATATAGGATGCTTAATATATTCCAAACAAGCAACAGCACCTATATTCGACAATTCATCCATTATGCAAGCATCCAAAGTAACATGTCCGTCTCTATCGGGTCGGCCACCTAAACCAACACTACGCTCAAGCAAACTGTTTTCGGGAACCATTACACCGGCTTCAACAGCATCTAAAGCTTTTCCTTTATTTTTCAAAATCTCCCATGCCGCTTCATTCGCCTTTATTCCAAATTTCCATGTACTCACCACAATTGGTTTCACTACATTTGATTTGCTTTTTGGTGTTGCTGCTTTCGACTCAGGTAAGTGTGTAACCACAGCAACTGCTGCAAATGCTGATGTCTTTATGAAATTTCTTCTGTTCGCCATTCAATTCAACTATTATTTCTGAGTCAAAAAATGTTTTGCATAATTGACATTCATTTTATCTAATGTTTTGGAATGCAATTTCAATCGCATAACAAAATTCTTATAGTTTTTCTTTTCAATAGGTGTCCAAAGTGCTTCGGAAAGTGCAGCCATTCTTGGCATAGACATATATTGCACTTTCGAAAAATCAGTGATATACTCCGTCCAAACGTTTCCTTGAGCGCCTAATACAAAGTTCGACTCTTCGGAAGTAAGCACCTTTGGTAATGGATTATAAGCGTAAACTGAATCTAAAGGATTAAAACCTCCAATAGCGAGTGGTTCTTTTACTTTATCCTTAGATTGGTAGTGATCAAAGTAACAAGGATTGCCTGGGGTCATTACCACTTTGTGTTTCTGCCTCGCTGCAGCTATTCCTCCTTTATTGCCCCTCCAACTCATTACAGCTGCATTTGGCGCAAGTCCACCATCCAATATTTCATCCCAACCTATCATTTGTTTTCCTTTCGAATTTAAGTACTTTTCAATTCTAGTTACAAAATAACTTTGCAACTCATTTTCGTCCTTTAGCATCTCATCAACAATTCGCTTCTTACATTTAGGACATGCATTCCAACGATCTTTCAAACACTCATCGCCACCTATGTGAACATAGTTTCCAGGAAACAATTCTACCACTTCGGATAAAATATTTTGAATAAAGAAAAACGTAGAATCATTGCCTGCACAATAGACATCATCCGAAACACCCCATTTGGTATAGGTTTCAAAAGGGCCACCTGTACATGAATATTGAGGGTATGCTGCTAAAGCAGCTAGAGAATGACCAGGCATTTCAATTTCTGGGACAACTGTAATGTGCCTAGCCATAGCATATGCAACAACTTCTCTAATGTCTTCTTGCGTATAATACCCTCCATAAGGCGTGGCATCATATTTATCATCTTTCGAAGGTTTTCCATCTTTATCCCATTTGGGCTTACCTACAATAGTCTCCTTGCGCTTCGAACCGATGGAGGTGAGTAATGGGTATTTCTTAATTTCAATACGCCAACCTTGATCATCTACCAAATGCCAATGAAAAACATTAAATTTATACAGTGTTAGATAGTCGATATATGTTTTTACTTCTGCTTTTGTAAAAAAATGTCGACTGCAATCCAAATGCATACCTCTCCATTGAAACCTTGGAGAATCTCTTATTTGGGCACAAGGTAACTTAAGTTCATTTGCTTTCTCGAGTGGCAAAAGTTGAATAAGTGTTTGTAATCCATAAAACAGACCAGCATTTCCTTCAGCCACAATCACAATCTGGTTTTGATTCATCGTCAAATCATAATTCTCAGCTAAACCAGCGTCAAAGTCAGGTTGAGTGATCATCACGTAATTACCATCAGCGGGCATTTCCGAAACAATGGGTAATTCGAATCCGTAGATCTTTTTCAAATACTCGTTAAAATATTTTATTTCTGGTCGAAACTTTTCGTTTGATAAAACTATTTTGGTTTTATTGCTCATAATGAATTCATCATTTGAAACCTTGAGTTCTTTTGGCATCGGAATTAAAGGCAACAGCTTTTCTGACGCATCGTCAGGTCGCTGTGCGAAAGAAATGCACGAAACTAAAATACAAATAACAAATCCTAATCTATGTTTCAAACTATTCATTTCAATTCAAATTTTTCCAAACCAATGAGGCGGCACCAAGCAATGCTGCATCGTTTTCTTTCAATTTCGAAGGTAATATTTTTATTTTGTTTTTATAAATATTCAATAAGTTTTTTTCAAAACTTTCGATGGTAGGTTTGAAAATAAAATCTCCCGATAGCGCCAAACCACCAAACAAGAAAATAGCTTCTGGGCTAGTATAAGCTACACTATTTGCCAATGCTAAACCTAAAACATCACCAGTATAATTAAATGCTTCAATTGCATACCGGTCACCATTCGTTGCTTTATCGAATACAAATTTTGCATCGGTCATCTTTTCCTTAGTATCCATTTTTTCATGATGACTCATTAGTAAATCAGAATAGGTTCGTTTAATTCCGGTGGCCGAACAATAGGTCTCTAAACAGCCTTTTCTTCCGCATCCACATTGCCGACCATCTGGAAACATAATTACATGTCCAAGTTCACCAGCAAAGCTATCATGACCATAAACCAATTCACCATTCACGACAATTCCGCTACCTAAACCAGTTCCAAGGGTAATAAAGATAAAATCTTTCATTCCTTTGGCAGCGCCAAACATCATCTCTCCAATTGCGGCTGCATTGGCATCGTTGGTTAATGAAGTTTTTACGCCTAATCGTTCTTCAAACAATTTTGCCAACGGAATAATGCCATACCATTTTAAATTGGGAGCAAATTCAATGGTTCCCTTAAAATTATTTCCGTTAGGAGCACCAATGCCTGCGCCAAGTAATTCAAAGTTTTGGAATGACAAAACTGCCTTCTTGATGTGTTCACACACCACAGCCACCAAATCTTCGGGTATAGGAAAATGCTCGGTAGGCACACTCTCCTTGAAAACCAGTTCTCCGTTAGCATTCACTAAGCCAAAACTAGTATTCGTTCCACCAATATCAATGCCCGCTACTAGTTGTTGCATCATAATCTATTCCTTGTGATTTGAGAATAGCTCCTACTCTCCATGCATAGAATGCAAGGTAAGCAAAACATGCTACTCCTACTAAATAACTCCATTGGATGCCTAATAAATTGCTAGAAGCTAGTGCTCCTTGAAACCAACTTATCAATCCACCGCCCATAATCATCATGATTAAAAAACTCGAGCCTTCATTGGTATGTTTGCCCAATCCTGCGATGGCCAATGTAAAGATACAAGGCCAAAGCGTAGAACAAAATAAACCTACACTAATGAATGCATATACACTCACCATGCCACTTGCAAACATTCCTATAAACAATGCCGTGATACCGCAGGCTGAGAAAATCAGTAATTGCCTTGCCGGATTTCCTTTGCTAATAATATTGGCTACTATCAAAACAAGAATTACAAATACGTAAACATAAAACGGAGTTAAATCGTGGTTCGCGATTTTGTTGACCAATAAGAAAACTCCAAATGCAATATAAGGCATGAGAAAATTCAAAACTGCTTTCACTCCTCCATTTAAGTTGAATGCTCCTACGGATGATGTCCAACGACCAATCATCAAACTTGCCCAAAACAAAGAAACAAAAGGCGCTACTTGGTCGGTATTGGTATTAGCATGTTGCTTCATGAATTCAGGAAGATTACTTGCTGTAGATACTTCCACACCAACATATACAAATATCCCAATCATTCCCAGTAACAATTGAGGATATTTCAACGCACTTGAACGCTCGGCCACCACAGGTATTTCCGATTTCTCATCATCGTTTACCGAATGTATTTTGTTTGGTATGGAAGAGAATTTGAATATAACGGCTACCACGATGAAGGCTGCACCAAGAATAAGGTAAGGAGTTTTTATACTCTCGATACTTGCTACCGATTTACTCCCCGCAGCAATGGTTCCGAAAATAGCAAAACTAATTAAGATGGGACCTATGGTGGTGCCTACATTATTAATACCTCCTGCCAAGCTCAAACGTTGCGAACCTTTTCGTGGGTCACCCATCACAATAGCCAACGGATTAGCCGCAGTTTGTTGCAACGAAAATCCTAAACCTACGACAAACAATCCGGATATCATTAAACCAAACGATGCAGTTTGAGCTGCAGGATAAAACAACAAGGTACCGATAGCCGATATGATTAAGCCCAAGGCAATGCCGTTTTTATATCCTATCCTGTTGAGGATATCACCTCCAGATGTTTTCGAAATCAAATAATAAATAAGGGAACCAACGGTGTAGGCAACATAAAAAGCTACCGAAATCAGCTGTGCTTGCCATTGTTCAAGATTCAGTTTTTCTTTAAACACTGGAATCAGAATATCATTGCTTGCTGCTACAAAACCCCAGAAAAAAAACACTGAAATTAATGTTATTAATGCCGAAGGTTTTGTTTTGTTCAAGTCGTCCATAAAAGTCGCTAAAATTAATTCACCGAAAATAAGTAAAAACTTTAATCGAATCGGGATTTAATTGCAAAAGTTTTCAGCCCTGTTTTTCTGTTCTTAAATTTCAATTAAAGTTCTTATGTTTGCTCGAAATAAAAAACAATGAAAAAACAAATTTGCATACTTGCTATTCTCCTCCATCAGCTTGCGTTTGCTCAAAACGTCAACATGTTTTGTCATTTCAACTTGGCTGCTGCCGATTCGTGTAGTATCCGTGTTGACAAGTTTCATATCCGTGATTTCGACCCGGTGACGAAACTTGCTTTGGTAGAAAACGAGTGTCAATTTAAATTGAACATTGACCAACCTGCCCTTGCTGAGTTTATGTACAACAAGCAGTCGGTAAACTTTTGGCTTGAACCCAACGATAATTTAAAACTCACCATTGATTACGACTCGCTTTATAAAGCCATAAAAATAGAAGGCACAGGCAGTGTACACAACAGTTTTCTGAATGCTTTTTTCAAATCGTTTAAGTCCGATTTCGACAAAGACCTTATTAAACAATCGATGCTGAGCACAGGAATAGACGCATTCGAAAACAACTTGTTCAAACAACGAAAAAAACAACTTGAGTTCTTCAACAGTTATAAAGACAAAACTTCCTTTTCGGCTGCCTTCAATACTTATGTTGCTAGCTTGATTAAATACAATTATTACTATCAATTGCAGGCCTTCGCCATCATCAATGCCAACGATAATAAGGGACTTACCGTAACTCCAATACCCAGTCTACTTTTGGAAGAGATAACACCTGCAATTGCCAACAATGACGATGCCCTCAACTGCGAACAATATCGAAATTTCCTGAATTATTACATTATATACAATACTTCGAAAGCCAATGGGTTCAACAAGTTTACCGACAATTCTGTTTCGATGGAAAAGAAAATGGCATTCACCAACCAAACCATCATTGGCCGTGCTAACATTTATTTTATTGCCAATTACCTCAACGACAATGTAGCTAATGTTTCACCTTTTACTGCTAAACATATTTATGAGATGCTTTCTTTCAAAGAGAAAAAAGGAGAATACACTCGTTTGCTGAAAACCAAATGCGAAAAACAAATCAACAACAAAGAAGCGCTGGCAAAAAAAGCTGATGTGCCTGCAAGTAGTGCTACTTCGGCTGTTAAAATAATGGGTACCGATGGTAAGTACTTTACCTTTGACGATCTAAAAGGTAAGGTGGTGTATGTCGATTTTTGGGCTAGTTGGTGCGGTCCTTGTAGGCAGCAATTCCCCTTTTCGAAAGAATTACACAAAAAGTTCACTCCAAAACAATTGAAAAACCTTGTTTTCCTTTATATCTCTATCGACAAAACCGAAGAAATTTGGAAAAAAGCCATCGAGCAAAACGGGCTTGGCGAGATGAAAAACGGTTTGGTACCAGGCGATTGGAGCAGCGAGATTGTAAAATATTTTCAAATAAATTCCATTCCGCGATATATGCTTATTGACAAAAAGGGAAACATTATCTACATCAATGCCAAACGCCCTAGCGATGAAGCCGCTTACGATGATATTCTGAAACTGCTCGAATAGTTTTTTGTTGTATAATGGTAAAATATGGCGAGTAACTCGAAACCAAACCTAAGATAGCTACTTTTAACTAACCTTTAGTCAAAAGTTTGACAAAAACGGGTACACATTTATATATATATTTTCCTCGGGTTTTGAAATTTGAAACAAAACTAAAAGGCATTTTAGCAACATTTACGGAGGTATCGAGCGTTTTTAAGGAAGTAAACAACCTAGGAAACTTGTAAAACGTATTGAAAATTAAACAAAACGATTAGTTATGAAAATGACCAAACCATTAAAAAGCGAAACTTTTGACCTCAAAAACCTAAAAAAAGCCCTTAAGACCTATCCTTTTTGAATTCCGAATCGGGTTAAATTTGAAAGCCAAAAAAAACTCCTTACAACCAAACGCAAGGAGTTTTTTAAGCATAAAAGCCGAAGCGCTTTTAAATCAAAAATTCGTCTATCAATTCACGTACACAACCTTCCCCACCATTCTTACTCAATATAAGTCCAGCTTTTGCTTTCACAGCTTTCACCGCATCACCAGGGCATGCACTCAGTCCCACAACACCCATTACCTCCAAATCGTTAATATCATCACCCACATATGCTACATTATTATAAGTAAGCTTTAGTTTTTTCAACCATTTATCCAAAACCTTCAACTTGTTTTCGTTGCCCACATACACATACTCCACCTTCAACAATTCAGCACGGTTATTTATCAAAGCATCATTTTTCCCATTACTCAAAAAACCCACTTTCACACCCTTTTTCAAAAGCTCTTTTATACCCATTCCATCCTTGGTATTGAATTTTTTAAACTCATCTCCCGAGTTCGAGTAGTACATTCCGCCATCAGTAAGCACACCGTCCACATCCAGCACCAGAAATCGAATATCCTCTTTTTTAAATTTTTTTGCCATTCCCTAAATCATAGTTCGTCCCACAGCCTTTGCCACTCCATTAAGTTGAGCATGCAATTCGCGGAATTGGTTAAAGTTCAATTGTTGCGCAGCATCCGATTTTGCTACCGAAGGATTAGGATGAGTCTCTATCAAAAGCCCATCCACACCCATCGCCACACAAGCCTTCGACAAGTCAGCCACTCCGTATGCAAAACCTATCGCATGACTAGGGTCGAGGATAATCGGCAAGTTTGTATATTGTTTCAAATAAGCCACACCGCACAAATCAAGCGTAAAACGTGTTTTTGTTTCAAACGTTCGTATCCCTCGTTCACACAATATCACTTGGTCGTTGCCTCCCGAAAGGATAAACTCAGCAGCTTGCACAAACTCCTGAAGCGTAGCCCCAAAGCCTCTTTTCAGCAGCACCGGTTTCCCCGATTTGCCACACGCTTTCAGTATGCCGTGGTCGTACATCGCTTTCGCACCAATCTGAAGAATATCCGAATACTCAATCACCTCACTCGCATGGGTCGAGTCGCGTATCTCTGTAATTATTTTCAAACCATGTTTCGTACGCATTTTATCCAAAAGTTTCAACCCCGCCAATCCCATTCCTTGAAATGCATAAGGAGTTGTTCTTGGTTTGTAGGCTCCCGCTCTCAATACTTTCACACCAAGTTCCACACATAGTTCCGAACATTGTTCTATCTGCTCTTCCGACTCCACCGAGCACGGACCAGTAATCATCACCGTGTTATTATGCGTTCCTCCAATCGAAACACTATCCGTAATTTCTATTTCGCGTACACCTGCCATGTACTTCTTACTTGCCAATTGAATATCATCATCAAATGGGAATCGCTCCGCGATAAACTGATTGTATTTCTCATCAATCGGTTTCATTTTACTAGATGTGATAAGCGCATAATATCCATCACGCTTTAGCACCACGCTTTCCAATTCTACTCCAATTTGCTCCGCTTTTTCGGTTGCTATCTCAGGTTTTAAGTGTATAATCATTTTTATTCTCCTTTAATTAAATTGTTAAATGTAATCGCTCCCACAAGCCTATTCTCGGCATCCACCACCGGTAAATAAAGAATCGGAAACTTCGAATTTTTTACCAAAGTCAACATCTCCGATATCGTCAATGTGTTCACTATCTTTATGGGGTTCGGGTTAATCACATCTTGTATCGATAGCTCATTCAAAGAATTTATTTTCCGTATCAATCCCTTTCTCACATCAGCATTACTTATCAATCCAGTAAGTTTACCATCGTTGTCCACCATCAAGGTAAAGCCAAGGCAATACTTTTCTATACTTTCCAAAGCATCTATCAATACCGATTGATGAGAAGAAACAATAGGCAGCTCTTCCACATTCATCATAAATTCACTCACCGAAATATGCGATTGAATATTATCGTTCCTCAAGTTATGCAGCGCATGTCCTATCACCGTTGAGTTTACCAAGTACGACCCCGACACCACCGAATACACACCCATATTGCGCAACACAAACGATACCTCATCGTTCACCCCACCGTCCACATGTATTTTCTTATCCGGAAATGCCAGTTTAAAATCCCTTATCTTCTTAAAGTTTTCTTTGTTGAACATCCCTCCACTTTTACCAGGCGTAGTAGTCATGAACAATACAAAATCCATCACATCTTTATATTGCTCCAATACCGTTATCGGAGTTTCCGTTACAATCGCAATCCCTATTTTCGATTTTATTTCTTTCGGTAATCGGAGTGGAGCCTTTAAATTTTCATGCTGAAAAGTCACAAAATCAACCTGATGTTTTATCAGCGATGCAAAATATTTCTCAGGCTCAGACGAGATGATATGCAAATCAATCGGTGTTTTACTGATAGATTGAATAATCTCAATATCATTAAAAACAGAAAGGTCATCGTTGCAATCGATATGTAAAAAATCAACTTTTAAATCATCTAATTCTCTTACAAGTGTCTCTACACCTTTTGTTTTATTCGAATAAATTGAAGCAGATATTTTCATTAATTAGTTTGGGGGTTTTTAGGCCTGCAAAGGTAGTACTATTTTTAATTGGTATACCCAAAGCGTTTTAGTTGATTACCATCATCACGCCAGTCTTTATTCACCTTCACAAATAGCTCCAGAAACACCTGCTTTTGCAAAAATATTTCCATGTCTTTCCTCGCCTCGGTCCCCACCTTTTTTAGCGCCTGACCTTTATGTCCAATCAAAATCCCTTTCTGCGAATCGCGCACCACCAATATTTCAGCGCGTATCCTTATTATCTTTTCTTCTTCCTTAAACGATTCCACCACCACCTCCACCGAGTAGGGTATTTCTTTCTTGTAATTCAACAAAATCTTCTCGCGAATAATCTCCGAAATAAAAAACTTCTCCGGCTTATCTGTCAACTCATCCTTTCCGTAATAACCAGGCCCTTCGGGCAAAAGCGCAAGTATTCGGTCAAATATATAGTTGGTGTTAAATTTCTCCAAAGCCGACACCGGAATTACTTCCGCATTCGGTACTTCTGTTTTCCAATATTGAACTTTGTTTTCCAATACGTCTTGTTTTGCCAAATCTATTTTATTTACCAGAAGCAATACAGGCACCTTCGCGTTCTTAATCTTATTCAGTATCTTTTCATCTATCTTCTCATCCTCATAAATGTCGGTTACAAATAGCATCACATCCGCATCCGTAATCGCGGTATGAACAAATTCCATCATCGATTCCTGCAACTTGTAGTTCGGTTTAAGCACTCCAGGAGTGTCGGAATATACAATTTGGAAATCTTCACCATTCACAATTCCCATGATCCGGTGTCGAGTAGTTTGTGCTTTAGAGGTAATAATCGACAGCCTCTCGCCCACCAACACGTTCATTAGCGTTGATTTTCCAACATTCGGACTGCCAATGATATTTACAAATCCTGCTTTGTGTGCCATTTTATTACAATTGTTAATAAGATTTATTTGGAGTACAAAGAAACTAAATATATCTTTGCGCTCCGAAATTAAAAAGCAATACCTCATTTTACTTCTTTAATAGTGTAGAAAAGGCCAAAGATATATTGCGGGGTGGAGCAGTTGGTAGCTCGTTGGGCTCATAACCCAAAGGTCATCGGTTCGAGTCCGGTCCCCGCTACTACAAAGAGTCAATACAGCAATGTTTTGGCTCTTTTATTTTTTTAATAATACCATTCAATAGTCCCACTCTATTTGTAGCTACAATTCCTTTCCTTCGTTTTCTGTTTTCCATAAGAACGGTTCTTGCCTCTTGCAGTCACCAATCATTACGCTCATTTCTGCGTTGCTAAATAAGATGGTAAATTGAAACTAAAAAAGGTGGTAACTTTGGTGTCTGTGAAATAAATAGTAGTGAAGCAGTTCTTGCCCTGACTAAGCTTTTGAAATAGAAGAAACTTAATCAAGACACTCGAAAAGCTGTAACCCCTCATTATATAATCGTTTTATAAGATATAATGTATGAGCAACCGTTCTATTATGCATATCGACTTGGATACTTTTTTTGTTTCGGTAGAACGACTCAAGAATTCGAAGCTAGCAGGAAAACCTGTTCTGGTAGGCGGTACCAGCGACCGAGGTGTGGTAGCATCGTGCAGTTACGAAGCGCGCAAGTTTGGCGTACACTCAGGAATGGCGATGCGAATGGCACGGAAAATTTGCCCGGAGGCTATGCTAGTGAAGGGAGATTCTGAGGAATACAGCAAGAGTTCGAAACGAGTAACCGATATCATAAAGGAGAGAGTGCCTCTCTACGAAAAAACTTCGATAGATGAGTTTTATATTGATTTAACAGGGATGGATACTTTTTACGGTTCGTATAAACTAGCTACGGAGGTGAGAAACGTAATAATGAAGGAGACAGGTTTGCCCATTTCGTTTGCGTTAAGCACCAACAAAACGGTAGCGAAGGTTGGTACTGGCGAAGCGAAACCCAATGGACAGAATGAAATTCCGAGCGGAACAGAAA
>JBAXQU010000024.1:0-37658 GCA_037131555.1 Bacteroidota bacterium | reverse complement strand
GTAAAAACAAAAGTAAAAAAATATTCGAAATAATTTGTTTTTTAAGACAGTACCTCATATCTCCCTTCTACCCTAATTAGATTTGAAAGGTGAGATTTAAGATATGCGATGGGCATGGAATTTACCACCTATAAAAAACCTATACTGCATTTGTTATTTAAAAAATTATAGATGATATAATCAAAACTTATCTATATTTGAAACTCATAATTAAAACAACCTTATTTAAAGCCTATGTCAATATTTAGAAAAAAATCGTTGGAATCGCTACTTGCTCATTCGGCAGAAACAGATGGAGGGTTGAAACGCACCCTAGGAATGTGGTCGTTGATAGCACTTGGTATTGGAGCCATTATAGGAGCAGGATTGTTTGTGCGAACAGCAGCAGCCTCGGCCGAAGCTGCTGGTCCGGCTGTAACGCTTTCGTTTGTGGTAGCCGCCATTGGATGTGCTTTTGCCGGACTATGTTATGCCGAATTTGCATCGATGATACCCATTGCGGGTAGTGCCTACACGTATGCTTATGCCACCATGGGCGAGTTGATAGCTTGGATAATTGGTTGGGCATTGATATTGGAATATGCCTTGGGAGCAGCCACGGTGTCGATAGCTTGGAGTGAATACTTGAATAAATTGTTGGGAGGTGCTATTCCGTTTGAATGGTGTCATTCGCCTTTCGAAGTAAGCGTTAGTGGAGTGCATGGGTTTGTGAACCTTCCGGCTCTCTTCATATTACTTTTGCTTACCTTATTATTGATTAAAGGAACGCAAGAATCGGCTGCAGTGAATGCTATCATTGTTTTTCTAAAAGTTTCGATTGTACTTATATTTATAGTACTAGGTTGGCAGTTCATAAAACCCGAAAACCATACGCCTTACTTAATACCCGAAGGAGTGGCAGGCCATACCGGATTCTTCACTTGGGGATGGGCAGGTGTGCTGAAAGGTGCGGGCATTGTATTTTTTGCTTTCATTGGTTTTGATGCGGTGTCGACAGCTGCGCAAGAAGCTAAAAACCCAAAACGCGATATGCCAATAGGTATCTTGGGTTCATTGGTGGTGTGTACGTTTTTATACATTGTGTTCTCGCATGTGCTTACTGGAGTGGCCAACTGGCAAGAGTTTGGCGACCCAACAAAAGGGAAAGAAGCATCGGTGGCTTACGCTATATCAACCTACATGCATGGCTACGGATGGTTGGCAACGGCAGTTACGGTGGCTATCCTTGCAGGGTTTTCATCGGTTATACTGGTGATGTTGATGGGTCAAAGCAGGGTTTTCTTTTCGATGTCGAACGATGGTTTATTACCAAAAGTATTCTCGCATCTTCATCCAAAGTTTCGTACACCCTATAAATCGAATCTTATGTTATTTGCATTTGTGGGGATATTCGGAGGTTTTATACCGGGCAGCATAGCTGGCGACTTAACGTCAATAGGCACTTTACTAGCATTCGTTTTAGTGTGTGCCGGTATATGGATATTGCGTAGAAGCGACCCAAAAGCCGAACGCCCTTTCCGCACTCCTTTGGTTCCTCTGGTTCCGATATTAGGAATGGGAGTATGTACGTTGATGATTATTTCGCTCGACCGATTTACACAACAGTCGGCACTTATATGGATGTTGATTGGGCTTGATGTGTATTTATTGTTCGGCTTGAAAAATAGTATATTCAATAACGGAGAAGAAGCGCATCATAAGTTCAGAGGACAAAACTCGGCATCGGTAGCAGGCATCATGTGTGCATTGTTTTTGCTTATTTTAACGGTATTGGATTATTATTTCAAGCATGTGGAGTTTATGGCAAATCAAAACAATACTCCTGTGCCATCGCGTCCTTATTTCTTTTTGATATTTGCTCTGCTTCACCTAGGCATATTTATACTAAGTAGGATGAGGAAAAATAAAACAGGGTTATAAAAGAACATGAATTTAATAATGTAATAAACACTAAAAAGGACGGAATTTTCCCGTCCTTTTTAGTTCAACAAATAAAGATAGATGTCGCAAGAATTAAAACGTTCGCTTGGATTAGTAGATGCCACTAGTATAGTTTCGGGTTCCATGATAGGTTCAGGTATATTTATTGTCACCACCTTTATGGCTCGCGATATTGGGGCTTCGGGCTGGTTGTTGGTATTGTGGCTCATCACTGGATTGATAACCGTAACAGCTGCGCTAAGTTATGGTGAGTTAGCTGGCATGATGCCCAATGCAGGAGGACAATACGTTTACATTCAACGAGCATACGGAAGAATGATTTCTTTTCTTTATGGTTGGACTGTGTTCACCGTAATTCAAACAGGAGTAATAGCCGCTGTGGCTGTGGCGTTTGCAAAATACACTTCGGTGTTTTTTCCCGAATTGAACACCGTATGCATTGCATTGGGCTCGTTCTTGCAAATTACATTCGCTCAACTATTGGCTATTGTTAGCATTGTTGTTCTCACTTTTTTCAATAGCCGAGGCGTACAAAATGGAAAAACCATTCAACTTATATTCACCTCTGCCAAATTGTTTGCCCTCTTTGCATTAATCATCTTGGGCATTGCCATTGGTCTAAAAGGAAATACATTGATAGAAAACTTTAAAGACATGTGGTCGGCTAGCAAAACAACCATTAATAATGGAGTGATAACGGTGATACCACTCACAGGATTCGCTTTGGCAGGAGCCATGGGAGCAACCATTATCAATTCACTTTTCTCGAGTGATGCATGGAACAATGTTACCTTTATAGCAGGCGAAATAAAAGACCCAAAGAAAAATATTCCTCGAAGTTTATTTCTTGGAACACTTATCGTTACTATCATTTACATTCTTGCAAACATTGCTTATCTTTCTTTATTGCCTTTGCATGGAAATCCAGCAGCAAGCGATGTTATTGGTCAAGGCGTTATGTTCCCGAACAACGACCGAGTGGGTGCTGCCGCAGCATCCGTTATTTTCGGCAATTCGGCAGTTTATATCATGGCAGCGTTAATCATGGTTTCTACTTTTGGTTGCAACAATGGCATTGTTCTTTCGGGAGCACGATTGTTTTATGCAATGGCAAAAGATGGTTTGTTCTTTAAACGTGCCGAAACATTGAACACAAAACAAGTACCTGCAAAAGCGTTGTGGTTGCAATGCATTTGGGCAAGTGTACTTTGCCTTTCGGGCAAGTACAGCGATTTATTGACCTATGCCACATTTGCTTCTCTTTTGTTTTATATCTTGACAATAGCGGGCATATTTATATTACGAAAAAAAGAACCAAACACCGAAAGACCTTATAAGGCTTTTGGGTATCCTGTGGTGCCAGCCATCTACATCATTGTAACGACAGCTATTTGTGTCGACTTGCTGATATACGATACCAAGAACACAGGGTTAGGATTATTAATTGTTTTGCTGGGTATTCCAGCTTACTATATGACAAAGAAAAAAATGGCATAATATAAATCAACACCAAGCTAGCTCATCGTGTGCTTGGTTTCAAAAGAGTAAAAGATGAAACAGTTTATTCGCGATTTCCTAAGCTTCCATCGAGGCGAAAAGAGAGGTATAATTATACTCCTTGGTATTGTTATTATCCTCATTCTTTATTTGAATTATTCCTACCTCTTTTATCCTCCTCCCGAGAAAATTGATTTCACTTCATTCGAAAAAAGAATAAAAAGTTTCAACGATTCTATTCGACAAGAAACCGATTCTATTGATGATTACAATCAATCGAAAAGGCAAAACTATTTTCATACAAAAGAGGAAAAACCTTTAGGGATAAAAGGCGAACGCTTTATGTTTAACCCCAACCAATTGCCCGACAAGGAATGGAAGCGTTTGGGATTTTCGGAGAAGCAAATAAAGATGCTCAACAATTACCAAGGAAAAGGAGGAAAGTTTAGAACCAAAGCCGATGTAAAAAAAATGTATTGCATATCGGATGAAATGTACAAAAGTCTTGAGCCCTACATAGCAATACCCGAGAAGAAACCAGACACCCTTGCAACCAAACGTTTCGTGAAAGACACGGCAAAATATATTCCTCCAAAAAGAGAATTGGTTTTGGTGGAATTGAATTCGGCCGACTCGCTTGCCCTAACAAAAATTAGAGGAATTAAAGCATTCTATGCTAAAAAAATAATAGAACATAGAAATGAACTTGGCGGATACTGCCGTAAAGAACAGTTGATGGAGCTATGGAAATTTGATCAAGAGAAGTATGATGGGGTAGAAAAACAAGTAACTGTGGATGCAAAAACCATCAAAAAAATTGCTATTAATAGCTGCACTGCCAAGGAACTGAAACATCCCTATCTCACATGGAATATGGTGAATGGTATCATCAATTACCGCTCTAAACATGGAAAGTTCACAACTATTGAAGATATAAAGAAAACAGATTTGGTAGATGACGAAACTTACCGTAAAATTGTACCTTATTTAAAACTTGACTAAATGCTTAAACGTAAAATAAAAGACACCATTCGCGATGTGGCTGATTTCCCTAAACCAGGAATATTATTCAAAGACATCACACCATTGTTTCACAATCAGCAATTGTGCAATGAAATTGTTTCCGCATTTGCTAAAGACCTTGATGAGCGCAAAATAAATGCTATCATTGGTGTGGAGAGCCGCGGGTTTTTATTTGGGTTTGCTTTGGCAAATAAATTAAACATCCCATTCATACTTGTTCGTAAAGCAGGGAAACTCCCATTCAAAACCATTTCGTATGAATACGAATTGGAATATGGTAGTGCAAAAGTGGAAATGCAGGTAAACGAAATTCAGCCAGGCTGGAACGTAATCATTCATGATGATTTGTTAGCTACTGGAGGCACTGCCGAAGCTGCTGCTAAGCTTGTAAACATGCAAGGTGGCAATGTAGCTGGATTTGCTTTTGTTGTTGAATTAGATTTTCTGAAAGGTCGCGAGCGATTAACACAATACTCAGAGCATATTAACAGTTTGATTAACTACTAAACTTACCAACCGACATCATAATTTCGTCTGTTTAAGCAGCCTACTTCTTGGCATTAATGCATCGTTTCTAAGGAATGCATATCAATTGCTGAAGGAATAAGCTATATTTGCATTCTTTTAATCCTAACAACCCAGAGAACTAAATTGAATTATCTATCAGTAGAATCGATTTCTAAATCGTACGGTCCAAAATTATTATTCGACAAAATAAGTTTCGGTCTTAATAAGAGTCAACGCATCGGACTTATTGCCAAAAACGGAGCAGGGAAGTCAACCTTGTTGAAAATAATTATGGGAAAAGAAATTCCAGATGAAGGAAATATTACTTTTCGAAAGGACATCAGCGTTATTTATCTTGATCAAAACCCTCTGTTTGATGAGAACAGCACAGTACTTGAGGCCATATACAACACCAATAATCCTTCACTAAATGCTGTTCGTGATTATGAGCGAGCACTTCTGGATTTTGAAAAAGAATATAACGAAGGAACTTCGGTTCGACTTGAGGAATGTTCGGCCATGATGGACAAACTCGAAGCTTGGAGTGTAGAAGCTAAGATACATGAAGTGCTTCAACGCCTCAAAATTGCTTTTCTAGATAAAACCATTGGAACACTTTCGGGAGGACAAAAAAAGCGGGTAGCACTCGCCAAGGTTTTGATTGATGAGCCCGACTTATTAATATTGGATGAGCCCACCAATCACTTGGATGTGGAGATGATTGAATGGCTCGAAAATTATTTAATCACTCGCGATTTAACATTGTTACTAGTGTCTCACGATAGGTATTTCCTAGACAGTGTTTGCAGTGAGATTATTGAAATAGATGCCGGAAAAATCTTTCATTACCGTGGCAACTTTCAATATTTTGTAGAAAAGAAAGCTGAGCGTGAAGACATGGAAAATTCGGAAATAGACAAGGCCAAAAACCTATACCGAAGAGAATTAGAATGGGTTCGGAAAATGCCACGCGCAAGAGGAACAAAAGCTAAGTATCGTGTGGATTCGTTTTATGAAGTAAAAGATAAAGCGTTCAGTAAAAAGGTAGAAGAAAAGCTTGAACTATCAGTAAAAATGACTCGTTTGGGAGGTAAGATACTGGAGCTTATTAAACTTAGAAAAGCTTATGGCTCTACTCCAATACTAAATAACTTTTCCTATACTTTCAAAAAAGGTGAAAAGATTGGCATTATTGGGAAGAATGGTGTTGGTAAGACCACCTTCCTGAATATGATTATGGGAAAGGAGCAACCCGATGCTGGCAAAATTCAAACAGGTGAAACCATTGTGTTTGGCTATTACTCGCAAGATGGTTTGATATTGAATGAAGATAAAAGGGTGATAGAAGTAGTAAAGGACATTGCTGATTTTATTCCTTTGGCAGATGGTAGTAAACTCACTGCATCTCAACTTTTACAAAAGTTTCAATTCAATCCAGATGTTCAATATAATTTCGTTTCGAAATTAAGTGGGGGCGAAAAACGCAGGTTGTATCTGATGACTGTATTAATCAAGAATCCAAATTTTTTGATACTTGATGAACCTACGAATGACCTTGATATATTGACCTTGGCTGTGCTTGAAGATTTCTTAACCACATTTCAGGGTTGCGTGCTGATTGTTACTCACGACCGGTATTTTATGGATAAGATGGTAGATCACCTTTTTGTATTTGAAGGCAATGGAGTGGTAAGAGACTTTCCTGGGAACTATACTGAATATAGAGACAAAAAAGAACAAGAGGAAAAACAACTAAAGAAGGAAGAGACAAAAATAATTGCACCCGCAAAAGCGGAAGAACCTAAGGAGGAAATTCCTGAAGTATCTGCTAACAAAAAGAAACCGAGTTTTAAAGAGAAGTTTGAGTTCGAACAATTGGAAAAAGAAATTGCTACGTTGGAAGAAGAAAAGAAAAAGCTAACAGACTTGTTGAATGCAGGTAGCTCTAATCATGAAGACATGATTAAATGGGCTAGCGATATTGGTAAATTAGAATCTGAATTGGATGATAAATCTTTTCGTTGGATGGTGCTTAGCGAATTGATGTAATATTACATACTCTTCAATACCTTTTCTGTTCTATCCAACATATCATCTGTGAAATCTAAGTGTGTTACAAAACGAATAGCTTGTTTTCCAAAAGCAGTTGCCTTGATGTCATGCTTCGCTAAATTCTTTACAAAGTCTTCTGGTTTTAATTTATCATTCAAATTAAAAATAATGATGTTGGTATCTACTGGCAATACATTATCAATAAAGGAAAGGCTTTTCATGGTATCGGCTAATTGCTTTGCTCTTTTGTGGTCGTCCTTCAATCTATTAATCTTGTTATCTAAAGCATAGATTCCGGCTGCTGCCAAGTAACCAGCTTGACGCATGCCTCCACCGAAAACTTTTCTCACCCTTCTTGCTTTTCGAATAAATTCTTTGTCACCTAACAAGACAGAGCCTACTGGTGCTCCCAGCCCTTTGGATAAACAAACCGAAATAGAATCGAAGAGGTTACCAAGATCCATTGGAGTATAATCGTTCTCAACGATAGCGTTAAAAACACGTGCTCCGTCAAGATGATAAGCCAATTTATTCTGTTTACAAACTTGATGCAGTTGTTTCATTTGGTTGAGTGTGTAATAACTCCCTCCTGCACGATTAGCGGTATTCTCGACACATACTAAACTAGTTTTTGTTAACCAATCAAACGTTGGATTAATACTCTCGAGAACTTGTTGAGCAGATATTCGTCCTCGTTCACCTGGTATTAATTTTGCCTGAACACCTGAATTGAAGGATATTCCACCACCTTCGTAATTATAAATATGCGCAGTGGTATCACACAATACCTCATCTCCAGGCTGAGTGTGAACTTTAATGGCAATTTGATTAGTCATTGTACCAGATGGACAAAACAGGGCTTTCTCTTTTCCGAAAAGCGCAGCCACTTTTTCTTCGAGCTTATTAACAGTAGGCTCTTCGTTAAAAACATCATCTCCAACTTCGGCACTAAACATGGCTTCCAGCATTCCCTTGGAAGGCTTGGTAACAGTATCACTCCTTAAATCAATTATCATAGTTTATTAAATTTTGTATTATTATCTTGAACAATTACTTTTTTCTTGCAATCATTAATCCATCTCGTATTGGAAGCAACATGTTTTCAACGCGACTATCGTCATTTACTTTCTTATTAAACGCATCAATAGCTTTGGTGTCGGCATCCATTTTATCAAACGAATCCACTACCTTACCACTCCACAAAACATTATCAGCAATTATATAACCACCACTTTTCACGTTATCAAAAACCAAATCATAATAATTCGCGTAGTTTTTTTTGTCGGCATCTATAAATACAATATCATATATTTTATTTATTGAAGGTATTATTTCAAGGGCATTACCAATGTAATAGTTAATTTTCTGATTGAAACCTGCCTCGCTAAAAAATCCACGCACCATTTTTTCTAACTCTTCATTTATATCAATGGTGTGTAATTCGCCACCCTCAATTAATCCTTGTGCTAAGCAAATGGCAGAATAACCTGTGTAAGTACCTATCTCCAAAATTTGTTTTGGTTGAATCATCTTGCTTAGCATGCTCAGAACATTCCCTTGCATGTGACCAGAAAGCATACGAGGCATCAATACTTTTGCATTGGTTTCTCTATTAATTTTTCTCAGTATGGTCGACTCTTGTTGCGAATGCAAGAGCGCATAATTTTCAATTCTTTCGTCTATAAATTCCATTATCAATCGTTTGAACTATTTTGTTCTTGCACTAGTATTTCTTGAACCCGTCCAATTTGTCTACTGTCAAGCATCACTTTTATTCCACGCGTATGAAAGGAGGCGCTCGTTAAAATGGCTCGTACCTTACCTCTGGTGCGTTTTCCTGTTCGCTGATCTTTCTTCAGCACAATGTCAACAACTTGTCCAAGTTTAATATTTTCCCTGAACATATTTTTCGAATGAGGAGCATTTAAGTTCATATATGGGTAAAAATACTTATTTTTGGCTATCATAAAATAAATAGGAAGTTATGAAAAAGATATTACTGATAGTTTTATTATCATTTTTGATGTTTGAAGGTTACTCTCAAAGCACTATGAAGACAAGAAAGTGGCGCCAAACAGAACAAGATAGTTTAGTGAAAGCACAAGCTATTTTCGAATCAAAAAATTATTTGGTGGCCTTATCATTTTTTGAAAAAATCCTTGCCAACCATCCTACAGAGTTGTACCTAAGATATGCCGTTGGAATTTGTGGTCTATATCGAAGTGACATGCATGAGAAATCGTTAGAATATCTAACGGAGGCTTATTCTAAAAGTAAAAAAATAAATGCTATAAATTATGATTTAGCGAGAGCACAGCATTATAGTGGAAAATTTGATGACGCATTGGCAAATATTGACTTGTACTTAAAGCAGAAAAATCTTACGGTAATGGAGAAAAAAGATGCTCTACTATTGCAAGATTTCTGTAACAATGGAAAAGCAATTGTTACTACACCACTATCAGCAAAAATTGAAAATGCAGGAAAAACAATAAACACAGCAAATTCAGAATACTCACCAGTAATTTCATCTGACGAATCATTGATGATGTATACCTACGTGGGTGAAGAAAGTACTGGAGGAAAACAGGATGAAATGAATCGGCCAGATACGCTTGGAAGTTACAATGAAGACATTTTTATTACATCAGGTGAAAATGGCAAATGGGGTAAACCGAAAAATATTGGAGAAAACATCAATACAAATTTGAACGATGCAACTGCTGGTATTTCGAATGATGGACAAAAACTATTTGTTTATAGAGACGATGGTACTGATGGAGGAGACATCTATATGAGTGTTTTAAGCGGAAACGTTTGGTCAGTTCCAGAAAAATTAAGAGGTGATGTGAATACCATTTCATGGGAAGGAAGTGCATCTCTTTCTGCTGACGAAAAAACATTATACTTTTCCAGTGAGCGTCCAGGAGGCTTAGGTGGACGAGACCTTTATAGAGCAAGTCTTTTGTCGGATGGCTCTTGGGGTAATGTTCAAAATTTAGGATTGGATATTAATACCACTTACGATGATGATGCCCCGTTTATTCATCCTGATGGAAAAACGCTTTACTACAGTACAATGGGCATTAGAAGTATGGGATACAACGACATCTTTGTTACTCGTTTTAATGCCTCTGATTCTTCGTGGACTAAACCTGAAAATATTGGATACCCTATAAACACTACAGATGATGATAAATTTTTTGTTCTATCAGCTGATGGGAAACATGGTTATTATTCGTCTGCAAAATTAGGAGGGTTTGGTCAACAAGATATATACTCGGTGGAAATGCCTACAAACGTTGCAAAACCAATTGTTCAAACTGTTAAGGGAATGATAACTCTTGATGATAAACCGAAAGAAGTTGCGTTTCAGGTTGACATAACCAATAAGAACAAAAACTTTGGAAGCTTCCATTCGAATTCATTATCTGGTAAATATCTTGTAAATGTAGTACCTAGCAACAATTATAAATTCACTTTTAAATTGAAAGGTTATCCTGATCAAGAAAAGACCATTGACGCTTCCAATATTAAGGCCTACACCGAAACCGTAATCAATATTAACTTTGTGACTAAGATAGATACTGCATTGGCGAGTGAAGTAATAGCTAATGCTGGTGGGATTAACAATAACGTTGACGGGAAAGACGCTAATTCGAGCAAAAACGACAAGTCAGTTTCTGCTGCTAAAATAGATAAAACGACAGCTATTGAAACAAAAGTAGCAAGCAAATTGGGCAATGTATCCAAAGAAGGACTTGTGTTTAAAATTCAAATTGGCGCATTGAAATCACCTGAGAAATTCAACATTGGTAAGCTGAGTGGACTCGGAAAAGTTGAAAAGAAACTACTTGATGATGGATTAACTCGAGTTACTATTGGTTCATACAAAACGCTGAACGAAGCGCTTGATTTCAAAAAGAAGGTAAGAACTAGTGGATTTCCAGATGCTTTTGTAACAGCTATCTATAATGGGAAACGAGTTTACTTAACAGAATTGGAGTCTATGGGAATAATAAAACTTGATAAATAATCAAGTTTTATTCAGCAACAATTGCCAACTTGTTGCCTTCGCGATTTATTGCAATTCTCGAAATGTTTTTTATTCCTATTCCTGATAAGTCTATAATCGATTTTTCAACACTTTGATTTAGGAATAAAGTGAATATTTTAGATTTATCACCATTAAGCAAAGTAGGTTCTTTAGCATTAAGAAAAGTAAAGTCTTCACTTTTTAATTTTTGAACTTTCTCTTCTCCATCCTTCGCTCTACGAGGAAAAGTTGATAATAAAATACCCGCATCAGATTGCTTTTGGGTGTAGTAAAGTCGCCCATCTCTCTCAATCATACACCTACCAACATTGTTTTTAACAACAACAGACTTTCCTGAATTCACATTCACGACTTCCAAAGTTGGAGGTTCTGTGATTAAAATTAATGCCAAGCTATCTTTAGAAATCCAACAATAGTATCCGATAGAATCAATATCATTAAGTACCAAATTTGCTTTCCCTCCTTTTATTGGGAACTTCCACAATCGCTGAACACTGTCTGGCTCGACCATTACAACTGAAATACTTTTGCCATCTGGTGTAAATGCAGGTGAATATTCGCTAGTAGGAGTGAATGTAAGCCGTGATGTTTGTTTAGAGACTAAATCAAACTTGTAAATATCTGCTTGATTGTCCTCTCTAATGGATGTGTAGAGAAGATACTTTCCATCAGGAGAAAAAACTGGCTGATTGTCGTATCCAGAACGAGTGGTAATATTGACAGGGTTTCTGAGTACTATACCATCTTGAGCTTTTTCAATATCTAACAACCAAATATCAGTATTGGGTAATTGGGCATACGTAGTGGAAATAGTAAAAAATAAAGTGAAGTAAACTATAAATGTTTTGAAAATATGTCCACTGTTTATGTTCGATGGTATTCGAGTTCTCATGCGTGAAATTTAAATGTGATACAAATATCAGATTTTATTGTCAATTTAATATCAAGGAATCTTAAATCACAATACTCAGATTAATTTTAATAATTAAAAATGAGACGAAAGTTTAGTTAGTACAAGTAAAAATAAAAGCTGGAGGGAGATTAATTGGAGTAAAATTCAAATCCACTCTTCTAAAAGTTTTTCTCAGTTTTGTGTAGGCGTTCAATGAATACTGATATTGTATAAAAGCGCCTTTAGGGGTAAGTACATTCTTTGCAATTTTCAAGATTTTACGAACTACTAAATTTGGTATAAGGGTGAATGGAAGCGAAGAAACAATATAATCAACCTTGCTAATATTTTGGCTTTGTAAATACATTTCAAGATTTTCAGCACTGTCACCAATTATCTTGATTCGTGAGTCATCAATATTCCTAAGTTTTTCGCAGAATTCTTTATTAATCTCAAACACTATCAAAATTGCATCTTGAGGCATGCGATTGAGAAGTTCATGTGTAATAGTTCCTATACCTGGACCAAATTCGACAATGCACTTCACCTTACTGAAATCAATAGGATCAATCATTTTCTTAACCAAGAATTTAGAACTTGGAGCAACAGCACCAATCTGGATTCCTTGTTTGATTACTTCCGAAAAAAAGTTTCTTGTTGTCATTACCTAAGATTAAATTACCTGCAAATTAAACAATAATTATTCAAAAATGAGACTAAGTTGATAATTGTTTTTCCTTATTTTTCAAATAAAGCTCTACAAGCCTTGGTACTGCATATTTTTTTATCTCTTCGTGGTTTATTAAAATTGCTGAATTTGGACAAATCTTTTTTATTGGTGATAGACATTCTATCTCAATAAAACGTGCATAGATATGCTGATGACTTAAAATATGTTTTTTGGCATGAGTGATGGATGTCATATAGAATTTGTTTTTTCCGAAGAACTTTTCCCATTCTGATGATGAGAACAATTCATCTTCTGTTTGTTCTTTTTCGGTCTCTATCAAAGGGAAATCATATAGATTGGTCCATATATCTTTGTTAATTCGTTTGTTTATGACAACAAGCCCTTTTTGGTTCAGAATAATGTAATTAAAATATCTATTTCTAACCTTAGTAGTTTTGGATTTTATAGGAAATGATGAGACACTTTTGTGTTGATGCGCAAAACACATTGCTATCAATGGACAATCTTCACAATTAGGAGACACTGGTGTGCATTGCATAGCACCAAATTCCATGATGGCTTGATTGTGAATGGCAGGATGCTTTTGTGAAATTAATTCATTAGCAAGTAAACTAAATTCTTTTTTCCCTTGCGAACTGTCTATAGGAGTATCAATACCATAGACTCGAGCTAACACTCTGTATACATTGCCGTCCACAACAGCATACGGTTGATTATATGCGAAAGAAGTGATAGCAGCAGCAGTATAATCTCCAATACCCTTTAAAGACAGTATATCAGCATGGTTGATTGGGAATTTCCCTTTATACTTGTTTACAATTATTTTTGCGGTTGTATGCAAATTTCTTGCTCTAGAATAGTAACCAAGGCCTTGCCAAAGTTTCATTACTTCTTCGTTCTTTGCTTTTGCCAAATGCTTAACAGTCGGGAAAGTCGAAGCGAATTTTAAATAATATGCCAAACCTTGCTCCACTCTTGTTTGTTGAAGAATAATCTCAGACAACCATATTAAATAGGCATCTTTTGTGTTTCGCCAAGGCAAATCGCGTTTATTATTTTGATACCACTTAATTAATTTATGAGAAAACGAATTCATTCTTCCTTGGGTTTATCCTATACTTAATGCTACGTAAAACAATTAACATTGTGTTAAGTTGACAAATATCAAAGAATTTTGAATTGAATCGAAGAAGTAATGAATTTTTAAAGAAATAATTTTTCGTTTCTATTTTTACAATTTTAAATTCTAATTTCGCAACGATGTTTTTTCTGTTCAAACTTATATTTAATTTTCGTGGTTGGAAGGTAACGCATTTGCTACCAGAAGATATTAAGAAATGTGTGATCGTTGTGGCTCCGCACACCAGTAATTGGGACTTCATTTACGGCATGGGGACTGTGAGTATTATGAATTTAAATCAAACCTTTGTTATCAAAAAAGAATGGATACGTTTTCCTTTTAAGCGATTTCTACTTTCCTTAGGCGCTATGCCAATCGACAGGAACAAAAAAAGATTTAGTGGCGAAAAAACCAGTGCTGTCGATTCGATGGTTGAATTGTTTAAAACACGCGATGTAATGCGACTTGTGATAACTCCAGAAGGAACTCGCTCACGTGTTGAGAAATGGAAAACAGGTTTTTATTATGTTGCCATAAAAGCAAAGGTTCCAATCGCTTTGGCATATATTAACTACGAAAACAAAACAACTGGAATTGATAAAATAATATATCCAACTGGCGACTATAAAAAGGACATGAAAGAAATTATGGACTTCTATAAAAACATGAAAGGTAAGAACAATGCTAACTTTTCAATTGATGTTGAACTAGCACAATAAATTTTTTACTGAATCGTCTTAGATTAATTTCTTTATTGATTTCTCCTTTCTTTCCAATAATGTTTGACAAACAAGAGTAACAGATCTGCCTTGGCCAACAAAGATGTCCTAATATTCTTGTATCATAAATATTGACATTGTCCAAAATTACACCAACTCATTGATTAAAAGTTTATATCTTGCGTTTGAATTTACCAATGATGTCACAACACAAAACAAAACCAACGATAGGACGCAGAGAAATTATTGATTTCCCTGACTTAGGCTTATTTTCTATAGAAGCTAAAATTGATACAGGAGCGTTCACTTCTGTACTTCACTGCCATGATATCAGAATAGAAAATGATATTTTGTATTTTAAACTACTAGACCCAAGTCACCCCGAATACAACGAAAAGGAACAATACTCTTCCGATTTTTTTCAAAAGGAAATAAAGAATTCGTTTGGCGAAACAGAAAACAGATACGTGATAAAAACAATTATTAAAATTGGGAACAAAAGAATAAAAGCATTAATTTCGCTTACCAATAGAGGAACGATGCGTTACCCTGTTTTGTTGGGTAGACGTTTTTTAAAGAATAAATTTATTGTGGATGTATCCCTTTTGAATTGTATGGAATCGAAATAACATTTTTAAAATAAATAGTAATCACTTCAATTAACACAGTATTTCATTTATCTAAAACTCAACAATTATGAAAATAGCTATTTTATCACGAGGAATAAAACTTTACTCTACCCGTAGATTGGTGGAAGCTGCTGAACTGCGAGGACACGAGGTAATTGTTCTCGACCATTTGAAATGTGTGTTGGTGATCGAAAAAAGCAATCCTCACATCTTTTACGGTGGTAAAGAAGTGAAAGGAATTGACGCGGTCATTCCGCGTATTGGCACTTCTGTTACCTTTTACGGAGCCGCTGTGGTTCGTCAGTTCGAACAGATGAAAGTATTTTCTTCAGTGGAATCGCAAGCCTTGGTTCGTTCGCGAGACAAATTAAGAAGCCTTCAATTGCTTGCAAAAGCAGGAATAGGCATGCCTAAAACTGCGTTTGCTTCGGCACCAAAGAACATCGATAGCGTGATAGAACTTGTGGGTGGTGCGCCTGTGGTCATAAAACTTTTGGAAGGCACTCAAGGCATTGGTGTGATATTGGCTGAAACACATAAATCAGCGAAGTCGGTGGTGGAATCTTTTCTTGCTTTGAAAGCAAACATTTTAGTTCAGGAATTTATAAAAGAAGCAGGAGGTGCAGATATACGAGCATTTGTGGTGGATGGAAAAATAGTGGGAGCAATGAAACGCCAAGGATTGCCTGGCGAATTCCGAAGCAATTTGCATAGAGGAGGAAATGCTACAGTGCTTGAACTTACCAAAGAAGAACGGGAAACCGCCATTAAATCGGCAAAAAAACTAGGACTTGCTATTGCTGGCGTTGATATGCTTCAGTCTTCGCGTGGCCCATTGGTGATGGAGGTGAACTCTTCGCCAGGACTAGAAGGAATAGAAGGAGCTACAGGTGTGGATATTGCTGGTAAGATTATTGAATATGTAGAACGTAACGAGTTTAATCACGAACCATAATAAATCCTTAATAACTCAAAAAACACTGAACTACACGATGGAGTACGAAAATAAAACGATACGAATAAATGAAGTAAACATTGAACCGGGTTATTCCGATCAAATAAGTTTGAACTGGTATCAGTTGCCAACGAAAGCGATAATTGAAATTCCTATTTATGTTTTTCGCTCGAAAAATCCTGGTCCAACTTTATTAATACAGGCTGGTATGCATGGTGACGAAACGAATGGAATTGAAATTGTTCGTAGATTAATCATTAAGGAAGAAGTTCGTAACCCGCTTTGTGGTAGTGTGATTGCAATTCCTGTTATCAACACCTTTGCGTTTCTATACGGCACTCGCGATTTGCCGGATGGCAAAGATTTGAACCGTTGTTTTCCGGGTAGTAAAAATGGTTCGTTAGGCAGTCGCATTGCTTACGACCTTACAAACGAAATTATTCCTCAAATCGACCTTGGGGTTGACTTCCACACAGGAGGAAAACAAATTAATAATTATCCGCAATTGCGTTGCACGTTCGAGGATACTCGCTCCTTAGAGCTTGCAAAACAATTTGCACCAACCTACATTATTAATTCTCCTTTTCGTGATCAATCGTACCGAAAGGAAGCTGCCAAAAACAATAAACCTATTTTGGTTTTTGAAGGTGGCGAATCATCCCGCTTTCATTATCAATACATCAATGAAGGTGTAAATGGTTGTTTGCGTTTGATGAAACATCTGAAGATGGTTGATGTTGACATACGCGAGAATTCGTATTCGTTGGTGATGAAATCATTTTGGATAAGAGCTCGAACATCAGGCATGTTTCATTGTACTAAAACCAACGGTGTGCCTATTACTAAAGGTGAAATAATTGGAGAAATCACCGACCCATTTGGAGAACAAATGGAAAAGATTTCTGCTCCTCAAAATGGATTTATCATTGCTATCAACACTCATCCGGTGATTAATCAAGGCGATGCGTTGATACATATTGGTGTAGAAAAAACTTCGGACTAATACTTGTACCATCAGTTTTTGCTGATGATACAAGTGTTCGACCTTCTACTTAATTACATTTAATTCTCTTCCTACTTTTTCGAAAGCTGCAAGTGCTTTATCAATATGCTCCTTGGTATGTGCTGCCGATAGCTGAACACGGATACGTGCTTGCCCTTTTGGTACCACAGGATAAAAGAAACCGATTACGTAAATACCTTCTGCTAATAATTTGTTTGCAAAGTCTTGAGCCAACTTGGCATCGTAAAGCATAACAGGAACAATGGCTGAGTCGCCATCTTTTATTTCTAATCCAACCTTTTTAATTCCTTGTTTGAAATAGTTAACGTTCCACTCTAATGTGTCGCGCAAAGTGGTGGCTTCGCTAAGCATATCGAGCACAGCGATGGAAGCGCCCACGATGTGAGGTGCGAGTGAATTGCTAAACAAATAAGGGCGCGAACGCTGACGAAGCATGTCGATGATTTCTCTTTTTCCGGTAGTGAAGCCACCCATGGCACCACCAAGGGCTTTGCCCAATGTTCCGGTGATGATGTCGACACGGTGCATTACATTTTTTAATTCAACAGTGCCTCTTCCTGTTTTGCCAATGAAGCCTGTAGCGTGACTTTCGTCAACCATTACCATTGCATTATATTTTTCGGCAAGGTCGCATATTTTGTCAAGAGGTGCTACAAAACCATCCATCGAAAATACACCATCGGTTACTATCAATCGGAAACGCTGTGCTTGAGCCTTCTTCAGTTGTTCTTCCAAATCGTTCATGTCGGAGTTGCGATATTTATAACGTTGTGCTTTACATAGCCTCACTCCGTCAATGATGGAAGCATGGTTTAGTTCGTCAGATATCAAAGCATCTTCTTCGCCAAGCAATGGTTCGAAAACACCGCCATTGGCATCGAAACATGCAGCATACAAGATGGTGTCTTCTTGACCTAGGAACTTTGCAATTTTATTTTCCAACTCTTTATGTATATCTTGAGTACCACATATAAAACGGACACTGCTCATGCCATATCCGTGTTTGTCGAGGGTTTTGTGAGCGGCCTCTATTACTTTGGGATGAGAGGATAGGCCTAAATAATTGTTGGCACAAAAGATAATCACCTCTTCACCTGTGCTTACTTTTACAACAGCTCCTTGTTCGGTGGTAATGATTCGTTCTTTTTTAAACAACCCCGACTCTTCGATGGTTTTTAATTCGGCCTGTAAATGATTCTTGAAATCTCCGTACATACTTTATTTTATTGTTAGTTGAATTTTTCTAATTGTGTGGCAAAGATAATTTTATTTGTTTATTCTGTAGATGATGGAAAACATATTTAGGAATTAACCTCAACTGCCCTCGATACAAACAAGGGAGAGGGGGGCTAATCTGTTTTAGTTACTGAAGCTTTGACACTTTGTTATTATCAAATCCACACTTCAAAATCGCAGCGATTGTCCAATATAGCCAATACCTCTATTGTTGATTTTTCGATTCTATAAAATACAGAGAGCGGTTTACTCAAAACAGCACGCCTCACATTTTTCTTTTTAGTTGTTTTGGGGTAGAGTTTTGGATAGGATATCACAACCGATTCGAAGGATTGCAACAAAGAAAAAAAATGATCGACTTCTTTTTGTGAAAACTTATTTGATAAATACTTTTTTATAGCAGTTGCATTGCTTAAGGAAGTGCTAGTATAAACAATTTGTTTAATCTTTATTTCAGACATTTTTTATCTTCTTCCAAAAATCTTTAGAGTCAATTACCTTTCCTTCATCTGCATCTTTTATGCCTGATAAAATTTGCTTTTTTTGAACAGTTGATAATTCGTTCCACCAATCTTCGTTTGCTCTTGAAAGTCGAATTCCATCGAGAAAAGAGATTAACTCTTTGTCTGAGAGTTGATTTATCCAGCTTATCAAATTAAGTTTTATTCCATTTAGTTCTGCTGTTGACATGGCTTATTATTTTTTACAAAGATAAAGTTTTTATGAATTACTCGTTTCATTCGCCACTAAGACATTAAGACACCAAGTGCTTTGTTTCATTGTGGTAAGCCGTTATTCCACCACTATTTTCCTATTCTCTACTCCAGCTTGAGTAGTTAGGGTTAAGAAATAAATACCGGGTTTCATATCGCCTTTTTCTATTACCACTTGTCGGTCGCGCACATGAGGGATGGTTCTTATTTCTTTGCCTAGTATATCGGTGAGGATGATAGTTGCGGGTTGTTGGGTTGTGGGAAGTGTGATGGTGGTGAAGTTGCTAAAAGGATTGGGGGAAATTGAAATAAAAAGATGTTCTGTTGTTTCTTTAACTCCAGTTTGCATTGGGCATAAGTTAATTACTTGTAAAGGAATATTGCTGTTGATAGTGTCTCCTTGTCCAAGTTCACCTGTGCTATTCCATCCCCAAGCCTGAATTGTTCCATCATTTTTCAAGGCAAGAGAATGATGATCGCCAACAGCAATGGCCAGAATGCCCGTTAGAGATGTAACCTGCACTGGCAGATTACTTGCATTGTTATTTCCGTTTCCAAGCTGACCAGCACCATTAGTTCCCCAAGCCTGTACAGTGCCATCATTTTTCAAAGCAACGGTATGATACAATCCTGCTGCGATAGCTGTGACGCCAGAGAGAGAAGTAACTTGTACTGGAATATTGCTGCTTGTGTTGGTTCCTATTCCAAGTTGACCATCCAAATTCAGCCCCCAAGCCCACACTGTTCCGTCATTTCGAAGAGCAAAGTTATGCTGCTTTCCTGCTGCAATAGCGATAATACCAGATAGGGAACTTACCTGCAAGGGAATATTACTGAATGTGTTTGTTCCATTACCAAGTTGTCCAAGTGAATTCCATCCCCAAGCCCAAACTGTACCATCATTTTTAAGAGCAAGACAATGAGCTTCTCCTGCTGCTATAGCAGTGATACTAGTAAGAGCTATTATATGAATAGGAACATTACTTGCATTATATGTTCCATTTCCAAGTTCTCCATATGAATTCAGCCCCCAAGCCCAAACGGTGCTGTCATTCCTTAAGGCAAGAGAGTGATAGTCGCCTGCCGAAATTGCGATTATGTTATTAATAGAACTTACTTGTACAGGAATATTGGTATTACTATTTGTTCCATTTCCAAGTTGACCATAGAAGTTTTCTCCCCAGCCCCAAACCGTGCTATCATTTTTTAGGGCGAGTGAGTGTACATCTCCTGCTGAGATTGCTTTAATATTGGTAAGCGAACTTACCTGCATTGGAATATTGCTGGCTATGTTAGTTCCATTACCGAGTTGTCCATTAAGATTGGTTCCCCAAGCCATTACCGTATTATCGCCACATACAGCAAGGGAATGTAGTCCTCCCGCTGCAATAATTTGTGCGATGGAAAATGTTTGGAAAATAGAAACGAGTATTAGTACAAGAGTGCAAACGATTAAATTACCTTTCTTCATTTTGCTTTTATTTGTAATTTGTAAATACAATTATTTAATGACCCAATAAGCGATAACAAATATACGGTTTCTTTGATGCCCTTGTTGGTGTTTTTTCACCAACAAACGAACGACTCATTATATACACCACTTTTTTCACCTCCCAAATATACTATAAAAAATCCTGCCCATAGTGCAGGTTTTCTAGTTATTTTATTGCGACACCAACCACAAAAAAACCCACTTTGCGATTCGGCAAAGTGGGTTTCGAACTAGCTTTCTTATTCTTATTATAATGGTCTAGCTACCACAGGGTCGCTATAAGTAAGGTCGGCAACGGTGCCCATGGCAAACGAAACGAATTTGTAATCTACCTTACTCTCTAAATTTTTGATGGTTCCATGGCGGTGTGCTGCATAGAAAAACGTCCAAAGTGCAGGGTTGGGTTCCAAGTTGTCGGCTTTGGTGTACATTAGTCCGTATCTTACACCAATGGCTTTTACGTTGGTTATAGAAAAATCAACTTCTTGTATTCCTGCATCAAGAGTAAGAACGGTTTGTTCGAGCTTGCCCTGTGCTTCGTTTTCTTTTTGCAATGGATAACCTGTTTTTTGAAGTAACCCAAGGTCGGAGCCACAAAAATCGTTGAGCCAATTTCCATTTTTAGTAATCATTTTCTGAGTTTTTAGTCGAGCGGTGGCGGTGTCGCCAGTTTTGCCCGCATAGGGTGCCGAATTGCGAACGGTATTGAAAATTGCAATCATGGAGCCAAGGCTGCCTGCTGGTACTGGTCCTAGGGTACCCATTGCTATCGGGATGCCAGGAAAGAGCGCTGTGTTTAACGTTAATAAATTGAAAATAAGCATTACAGCATCATAAAAATTACTGTCGCTCAGGTCACTTAGGTCTGTGTTAAGTTTAGGATTTTTTGCCATTTTTTTTTGTTTTTAATTGTTAATCTATCTATTTTTGTTTGTTCTGTATTTAAAGTTTTAAGTCAAAATTCGAGGGTTATGAAGTTTCTCGTTTCCGTTTGAACTTTTTTCGTTTCCGTTTGAACTTTTATGTTCTCCGCTTGAACTTTTTTCGTTTCCGCTTGAACTTTTTTCATTTCCGTTTGAACTTTTATATTCTCCGTTTGAACTTTTTTCGTTTCCGCTTGAACTTTTATGTTCTCCGTTTGAGCTTTTTTCGTTTCCGCTTGAACTTTTATATTCTCCGTTTGAACTTTTATGGTTTCCGTTTGAACTTTCAAATTTCCCTCTCTAATTTCCAGCTAAATCCATTCACTTGTTATAGTTTTAGACTGCTTTTTTAAAGATTTCTTTTATTCGTTCGACCTATTTTTTTGTTCCTTTTTTTCGTAAATCATCAATTTGTCATTTGCTATCTTAAGCTCTTCTTGCAACCTATAGATCTCTAGCGCCTGTTTTCTT
Source organism: Bacteroidota bacterium (assembly GCA_037131555.1). GTDB lineage: Bacteria > Bacteroidota > Bacteroidia > 2-12-FULL-35-15 > 2-12-FULL-35-15 > 2-12-FULL-35-15. Next base: position 15,716 of record JBAXQU010000024.1, on the reverse strand, counting down.
ATTGTTATACCTTGCATTTCTGCTTCAAACTCTTTGTCGTCAGTTATCGTTGGTTCGGGGAAAACGATATTGAAATATTTTTCTACATTACTTCGATAAGGTTCTTTTAATGTTTCCTGATGAAAAAGTTTGTAAAGTACCGAACGAGAAGTGCCTATTTGTCGAATAAACTCATGTTCCGAAAACAATTTCTTTTTCTTTAGTTCATCAAATTTTCCTTTTAAATATTTCCCCTCGTCCATTTTTGATGTAAAAGTAAAGTCGGAAACTGCAACTACTATCCTGATGTTGTCCTGATTTTAGTAGAGGTAGGATTATGTCGGGATTGTCTAGGAAAGCTTATCAACTCATAAAAAACAATTCGGTGTTATAATGAATAAGTGAAATTTTACCTACTGCAAAATTGTGAAATTGCCTTTCTGACAAATAAATAATCATTACTTTTGAAGAGAGAATTTTAAATGCATTATAAATGTGGTGGAACTACTTTTCGAAATTATTACTTTCTTGTGTTGTACTACTTGCAATTGATTCTTGTAGCTGCGATTGTGCCTGTACTCGAAACTTAGGTTGCAAAATCCTTACTGTAAAAAGGAATTCGAATAGTAGTGTCATCATCACCAAAATGTATTGCTCGCAAACAATAACCAACTTTGCAGCCGACAAAGCAATACAAGATTCGGTGAGCAAATTCACGGCAAAATATCAAACCGATAGCACAACGGTGTTCGTTAGAGATTCCGTTTACAAAAACGAAAGGTATGATAAACTGAAATGCAAAGAAACATCAGGTTATGAAAACAATGGGTTTAGCTGCGATTGTGCTAAATAAATACGAGCTAATGAAACTACTTTCACTAATCGTAGCTCTTACTTTAACTTCCATCATTTCGAATGCTCAAAACGCTAAAGAGATTTTGCAAAAGTCATATCATACTTGTCAAGCCATACAGAATGGATATTTTGAAACAACTTTCCTTGATAAACGTATGCATAAGAAAGATACTGCCAAAACTGATTACAATTGTTATTTTAAAAAAATAAAAAACGATTCACTATTGCCAATGTCATTCCATGCTACTCAAATTTTTTCGAATGGATCGAAAAGTGAATTGATTTACACAGGAGAAGAATATGTGATGCTAACACCCAAAGATAGTATTGCCGAAACAATGTCGACAACAATCTGGGCGAAAGAAATTAAATCGAGAAAACACAGAAGTGAATTCTTTGCTCCAGTAACTTCAAAGAAAAGCTCACCAATACAACATGACTCAATGTTGAACGATAGCGAATATGTGTATAAGTTGATAGGTGAAGAAAAAATAAATACCCATCCCTGTTATCATCTACAAGTAAACAAACTTCACGAAAATGACACGAAAGAAACATTAATGGTAATGAAAGAAGAATTGAATTTATGGATAACAAAAGCAGATTATTTACCCATCCAGTATTCGCTTCAATTCGATAATGTGATGAACAATGACACCATGATTCAGTACGAAAAATACATTTTGAATAAATACGAATTCAATACTCTGAAAGATACAACTGTGCTAACCATGAATTCCATTCCTTCATTTTACAAACTAAAAGATTATTCACCTGATAAAAGGTCAAAGCCACTACCCAACGACACTATTGCACCGAATTGGGATTTAGTATCGCTATCTCATGAAAAAATTAGTTTACAACAATTAAAAGGACAACTCGTGCTAATTGATTTCTTTTACAAAAATTGCTTTAATTGCTTGCAAGCAATGCCCGTGCTGCAATCATTAAATGATAAATATAAAAACAAGGGATTAAGAATAATTGGCATCGACCCTTTTGATAAAAACGAAAATGAGTTGAACACATTTCTAAAAAAAAGAGGAATTAATTATTCGATTGTTTTAAGTGGAAAAGAAACAGCAAAAGCCTATCGTGTTTCTGGGTACCCAACCTTATACCTTGTCGATAAGTCAGGCAAAATAGTGTTTTTGCAAGTTGGATACGGAAAGGACACCGAAGCAACATTGGAAGAAATAATTAAAGTAAATTTGGCTAAGTAAATGGTGAATTTCAATTCATGCATATTCAACTGCGTCAATTATTGCTAAATAAATACGAGCTAATGAAACTACATTTACTAATCATTGCTCTTACTTTAACTTCAATGGAACTTTTCGGGCAAAGCAACATAGATAAGAAGTTGAAAAAGTCGCTTGACAGTATTATGAATATTGACCAGAAATATAGATACCTTGCAGAAGCTAAAGCGAAAGGAAGAAAGAAACGTATAGCCAGAAAATACAATGTTTCTATTACCAACTTTGATAAAGACCTTATGAGAATGCAAAAAAGATATGATTCAACAAATCTGATTTTTGTTGAAAATGTTTTTAGTACAAGAGGTTATCCTGGACGGAATTTAGTTGGCGACAAAACTTGTATGGTGGCTTTCTTTGTTATTCAGCACAACATTGATAAAATTGGCATCTACCTCGACTTGATGAAAAAAGCAGAAGCAGAAAAGCAATTGCCCACTAAATGTGTCCCGATGATGGAAGACCGTTATTTGATGAATCAAGGAAAAGAACAAATCTATGGAACCCAAATTTATATTCCGAAAGGAGAATCAAAAGGGTTTGTGTATCCAATTCAAGACCCAGAGAATGTCAACAAAAGAAGGAAGGAAGCAGGATACAAAGAAACGGTTGAAGAATATGCTAAAAGATTTAATATTACCTATAGCGTTGTTAAATTAAATGAAGTACCTAAATGAACAACTCACCAATTCAATACCGATTGCCTATTTTCTATTCGCTAATCGCTATTCCCCCTTCCCTCTGTCAATTAAAAAACAATACATTTGCATCCTCCAACTAACGAAGTAAAAAGGATGGGTAAAAAAATCAACATACTAGTATTACTATTGATAGCCTTTCTGGGTGGGGCATTTGCTCAATCCACCGAGCAGGCTTCCTATTTGCGTTTGAAAATATACGGTTGCAAACGCCCACTCTGCAAGCTCGACAACGAAACCTCGTTTAAAGTAAACGACACAGTGATGAAGATGGAACCCGGCAAACACCGCATCCGCATTTGGACTCCAACCATTGCACTTATCGATTCGACCATCAACATTCGTCCCAAAGATACTGCCCGTTATACCTATCGCGTGAAAACCGACCCTCTGTATACCAAGTACATCAACGAGAAAAATACGTATCAACAAGTGCGAAACAAACGCTTGTACATTTCGCCTGTGCTCATGGGTGCCGCCATTGGTGCAGGTTTGATTGTGAATAAGGTGGTGGCCGAAAAGCAATACATCAATGCCATCAAAGCCCGCGACACCTATCTACGGCTTGGCAGCCAGGCTGCCATCGACCAACAGCGGAGCGACTTTGAGACCTATCAGAAAAAATACAACAACGATAAAAAACTCGAATACACCTGTTACACCGTGTCGGGCTTGCTAGCGCTTAATTACGTGCGCTTGATATTGAAACAGCGCAAAACACTGCCTCCTGTTTACAAACAAGAAACTTTATTGTCGAGCATTCAGTTCAACCTACTCCCCGACCCCACCAGCAAAGGCGTTTACGGAGGATTAACACTGAAATTTTAAAATGAAAAACATGACACGACTTCTATCCTTTGCCCTGTTTTCAATCGTTGTGCTATCGGGCTGCAACAAACTGAAAGATACAAAACTGAACAACAACCCCTACGACAAAAACTACGAAGGCTCCAAAGTGGTAAGCATTTCGAGCGTTTCCACCACCCTTGTATCGGGTGTTCCGCGCAACGACCTCACGGTAACCATTAATTATAATTTATACGAAAAGGTGGTGCTTTACCGCGATGGAGTGGTTAAAGGAACTTTCTCGCGAATGAATTATTCCAGTGGTTCTACATTCACCGAAAGCTTCAGCGACACATCGCCAGAAAACGGAAAGACGTATACCTATCAAGTTGCATTGACTTACGATTCGGGCACCACTTCCCTTTCCGACTCTTATGTGTACACCACGCCATAGAGGGTGAAGCGACCTAAGAAAGAGAAACGTGAAGGGTAAATAACTAGGTCTGTTATTGCCCTTTTGAGGCATACTTAATTCCTAATTTTTTGATGAAAGAAAACCCCTCTTCATATCAATTACATTTCCTATCTTTGAAACTTATTTTTGAACACCATTAGGGTATGCTTTTTAAAGAAATAATAGGTCAAAGCGCTATCAAAGAGCGGTTGTTGCGTTCCGTTAAAGACGGTCGCATTAGCCATGCCCAATTACTTCTTGGCCCGCAAGGTAGCGGAAGCCTTGCTTTGGCTGTTGCATACGCCCAGTACATCAGCTGTATCGATAAGCAAGAATTCGACTCGTGTGGCAAATGTTCGAGTTGCATTAAGTACAACAAACTCATCCATCCCGATCTGCATTTTGTGTATCCAGTAGCACTTTCGAAAGAGGTGCGCGTGAGCACCGATGTGGCTAAAGAGTGGCGCGAAGCATTTATCGATAACCCCTACATCACGCTGTTCAATTGGTTTGAACAATTGTCGGCCGAAAACAAACAAGCGGTGATAGGTGTTGACGAAAGCGGAGAGATATTGCGAAAGCTAAGCCTCACTACTTACGAGAGCGAATACAAAATCATGATTATCTGGCAAGCAGACAAGATGAATCATCAGTCGGCAAATAAACTTTTGAAAATCTTAGAAGAGCCACCTGATAAAACCTTGTTCCTATTGGTATGCGAAAGCGAAGACCAATTGTTGCGCACCATTTTATCGCGTACCCAACTCATCAAAATACCAAAGCTTACTGAAGAAGATTTGCAACAAGCCCTGATAGAAAGGCACGGAATAAATCCTGAACTAGCAGCAAACACAGCCAACTTGGCCGATGGTAATTATGCTGAAGCTATCTTGATGATTAGCGATAACGAGAACGCAGCACAAAACTTAGCAAGCTTTCAGAAACTCATGCGTGCTAGTTTAAAGTTCGACCCAAAAGCGGTAATGGTTTGGATTGACGAAGTGGCAGCTACTGGCAGAGAGCGACAAAAAAACTTTTTGAAATATGCGCTTCACATCATGCGCGAAAGTTTGATGATGAGTTATGCCGATGTAAGTTTGATTAAACTCGGTGTGGATGAACAAGAGTTTGTAAAAAAATTCTCGCCATTTATTCATGCCAACAATGTAGAACGATTTATTGAAGAACTGAACAAAGCGTATTTTCATATGGAACGAAATGCCAATACAAAAATCCTGTTCATGGATTTGGCATTAAAGTTCAATGAATTATTAAATTTACCAAAACCAGTGTAATTGCACTGACGGAGAGCGGACGAGGAGAGCGAGAACAAAAAATTATTAACCAGCATTAAGAAGTAAAAAAAAATATGGGATGTAGTGGATGTACGAGTGCCAGAGGATGCAGCACGGTGAATGGATCACTGCCGGGAGGTTGCAAAAACAATGGCTCATGCGGAACAGGAGGATGTAATAAAATGGGGGTGTTCGATTGGTTATCCAATATGGAATTGCCTAGCGGACAAGCACCATTCAACATTGTAGAAGTACGTTTCAAGAATAGCAGAAAAGAATTTTATAGAAATACAACCAACGATCAAATCAACGTTGGTGATGTATTAGCAGTAGAAGCGGATTCGGGACATGATATTGGAGTGGTATCCTTGTCAGGTGAATTGGTGCGATTGCAAATGAAAAAACGCAACGTAAAAGAGAATTCTGAAGAAGTAAAAAAAATCTATCGCAAAGCTAAACCAAGCGATATCGACAAGTGGCAAGAAGCGCAAAAGCTCGAACAAGCCACCATGTACAGCGCACGAACCATGGCTGTAAAGCTCAACTTGCAAATGAAAATTTCGGATGTAGAGTATCAAGGCGACAGAACCAAAGCCATCTTTTACTATACAGCCGATGACCGAGTGGACTTTCGAGAACTGATAAAAGTATTGGCCAACGAGTTTAAAGTGCGAGTGGAAATGAAACAAATAGGTGCCCGACAAGAAGCAGGACGCTTAGGTTCCATTGGTTCATGTGGTCGCGAACTTTGTTGTTCTACTTGGCTTACCGATTTCCGATCGGTATCAACCAGCGCTGCAAGGTATCAGCAACTTTCGCTCAACCCATTAAAACTTGCCGGACAATGTGGCAAACTGAAATGTTGCCTCAATTACGAATTGGATAGTTATATGGATGCATTGAAAGACATTCCAGATGTTAACCATGTAAAACTTGAAACACAAAAAGGAAGAGCCTTTCATCAAAAAACGGACATCTTCCGCCAAATCATGTTCTTTTCTTACACTGACGAACCTGATACTTTCATTTCGCTTTCGGTTGCGCGTGTTAATGAAATCATGGCAATGAACGCGGAAGGCATCAAACCAGAAGACCTTACACTAAAAGTTGTTCCGTTGAAGTTGGTTGAGAAAAAACACGATTACGAAAATGTGGTGGGGCAAGATAGTCTTACTAGATTTGACAGGAGCAAGAAAAAGAAAAAGAAGAAACGCAACGGTCCGGCAAATGCTAACAGACAAGAGGCTGCGCCAACTGCAACACCTAACAAGCCGAACCCGAATCCGAATCAAAGTCGGCCTGCTCAAAACAAACCGAATACGAACAGACCTGCTCAAAATAAACCGAACCAGGCTAAACCGAATGCGGACGGAAGCAAGCCGAATACAACTGCGAATCCTAATCCGAATCGTAATAGACCGAACAGAAATCGTCCAAGGCCGAACAATTCGGGGCAACCAAAACCTCCTCAGGAAACCAAGGAATAATGTTTATTGTGCAACATCCAATTAATTTGAAAAAACGATTCAATAAACAAATGAACAAAATAACTATCAAACAATTTACTTTCCTATTCATGGTTTCGTCATTGCTTTTTACTTCCTGCGATGGAAAACGAATCTTTGAGAAAAACCTAGAGATACCTGAAACAGGTTGGAAAACGGACAATATCCTAAAATTTGATGTGGATATAAAAGACCCTTCATCGCCAACCAATTTTTTTGTAAACGTTCGCAATGCGGATGGATATCCTTACCAAAACTTGTACCTCTTCATCAAGACTAAATTTCCAAATGGAAAGATGTCGAACGACACCTTAGACTGCATCCTTTCCGATGAAAAAGGAAAATGGCTCGGTAGCGGATTGGGCGACATCTACGACAATCAAATATTGTTCAAGCGCAATGTTCGATTCCCTATGGCTGGAACCTATTCGTTCGAAATACAACATGGAATGCGAGCTGATATTGTTCCGTTGATTATGGATGTTGGGTTAAGAATTGCAAAAGCAGAATAATAAATGAGTGCACAAAAAGAGAATAAAAATAAAAAATATATACTCTGGTTCTGGATATTATTCAGTCTACCTGTTATTTCCCTTTTATCCTTTGTACTCGGTGTTCGCTTGTTTGCCGATTTGCCCGACACCGAAGCATTACAAAACCCGAAAACAAATTTAGCCACCGAAGTATTTTCGAGCGATATGAAAGTGCTCGGGAAATACTTTGCCGAAAACCGCACCAATGTAAAGTTTAAAGACATCTCACCTAATGTGGTGAATGCACTCATCGCCACTGAAGATGCACGTTTTTATAGTCATTCCGGTGTTGATATTCGTGCATTGGGCAGAGCAATATTTGGCGCAGTGCGTCATAGCGAAAGCAGTGGAGGAGGAAGTACCATCACACAGCAATTAGCGAAGATGCTTTTCCCTCGCGAAGAGCTGCATGGTTTTCATTTAGTCATTCGAAAATTAAAAGAATGGATCATTGCTGTGAAACTAGAACGAGAGTATACCAAGCAAGAAATCATTGCAATGTATCTCAACAAATTTGACTTTGTAAATAATGCAGTGGGTATTAAATCAGCTGCAGAAATTTACTTCGGCACCACTCCTGACTCGTTGCGATTGGAGCAGGCTGCAGTACTGGTAGGTATGGCTAAAAATCCTGCCATGTTCAACCCAAACCGATTCAAGATTAAATCGGAAGGCAGAAGGAATACTGTATTGCAGCAAATGAATAAATACGGATTCATCACCAACGGTCAATTGGATTCGTTACAAAAAATTCCACTTACCTTAAGTTTCCATCCTGCCGACCATAACGATGGTTTAGCTCCTTACTTTAGAGAATATATAAGAGATGTGTTTTTGAAAAAATGGTGCGAAGAAAACTTAAAGCCCGATGGAAAAAAATACGATGTGTATCGTGATGGACTAAAAATTTATACCACCATCGATTCGCGAATGCAGCGCCATGCCGAGGAAGCCGTAGCCGAACACCTAACAAAACTCCAAGAATCTTTCATCAAAGATTGTAAACAAAAACGAAATGCTCCATTTGCCTACAACGTAACGAAAGCTGAAATAAAAGACATACTGCATCAAGGTATGAAACGTTCGGAACGTTACCGTGTACTAAAGAAAGCAGGGTTGAGTGATGCAGAGATTGAAAAGAACTTCAGCACCCCGACAGCAATGACCGTGTTTTCATGGAAGAGAGAAATAGACACCGTCATGAGTCCTTTCGATTCGATTCGTTATTACAAAGGTTTTCTTCAAACAGGATTTATGTCTATCGAACCACAAACAGGCTATATCAAAGCTTGGGTTGGTGGCAACAGTCATAAATTTTTTCAATACGACCACGTGCAGATAGGTCATTCACGTCAAGTTGGTTCTACGTTCAAACCCTTTATCTATGCACTCGCTGTACAAGAAGGATATTCTCCTTGTTACCGATTGCCTAACGTTAGAACTTGCATCGATATGCCAGCTGGTCAACCTCAATATTGCCCTGACAACTCAGCAGGTGAAGAAAAATACGAGGGAAGACAAGTCACGCTTCAATTTGCACTTGCTAACTCTATCAATTATATTTCTGCTTACTTAATCAAACAGTTTGGGCCACAAGCAGTGGTGAACTTAGCAAGACGAATGGGTATTGTGAGCCCTATTGACGCGGTACCTTCCATCTGTTTGGGTACCCCCGAAATATCGGTATTTGAAATGGTAGGCGCTAATGCAACTTTTGCAAACAAAGGCACATGGATACAACCCACATTTGTAACTCGCATCGAAGATAAGAATGGAAAAGTGTTGGCAGATTTTGCTCCGAAAACAGAAGAGGTAATGAGTGAAGAAAAAGCATACGTGATGCTTCAATTAATGAAAGGAGTTGTATTAATGGGTACAGGCGCTCGATTGAGAGGCACTTATAAATTAACCAATCCTATGGCGGGTAAAACAGGAACAACTCAAAACAATAGTGATGGCTGGTTCATGGGCATCACTCCTGATTTGGTTTCGGGTTGTTGGGTAGGTGCAGAAGATAGAAGTGTCCACTTCAATAGTACCGACCAAGGTCAAGGTGCAAATATGGCGTTACCAATCTTTGCCAAGTTTATGCAAAAAGTGTATGCCGATAAAACAATTAAAATCACCCAAGGTGATTTCACAAAACCATCCAAACGAATAGACATTGAAATGGATTGCTCCAAATACAATAAGGAAATTGAAAGTGGAACAGAAAATTTTAATGCCGAGGATGTGTATTAGTTAGTAGTGATTAGTTTTTGATTTAATTAATAGTTGTATGAATAAAAGTGTAAAAAATGCAGAAGAAGCCATAAGAGATATTGGCGATAATGCAACCATCATGTTGGGTGGTTTTGGTTTGTGTGGTATACCCGAAAACAGTATTACCGCATTAGTAAAAAAAGGTGTTAAAGGATTGACATGTATATCGAATAATGCGGGAGTGGATGATTTTGGAATCGGATTAATGTTGCAAACACGACAAGTGAAAAAAATGATTTCGAGTTATGTAGGCGAGAATGCAGAATTTGAAAGACAATTACTGAGCGGAGAGCTTGAAGTGGAATTAATTCCTCAAGGCACTTTAGCCACACGATGCATGGCTGCAGGATATGGGATGCCAGCTATTTTTACACCAGCTGGTGTAGGAACTGAAATAGCAATTGGTAAGGAGGTTAGGAAATTTGTGGTTGATGGTGAGGAGAAGGAATTCTTGATGGAGATGGCGTTTGATGCTGACTTTGCAATAGTGAAGGCTTGGAAAGGGGATACACAAGGAAATTTGATTTACAGAGAAACAGCTCGAAATTTTAATCCATTAATGGCAATGGCAGGAAGAGTAACAATTGCTGAAGTTGAATTTTTAGTAGAAGCGGGAGAACTTGACCCTGATATGATACATACTCCAGGAATTTATGTACATAGAATTTTCGAAGGTGTGAATTACGAGAAAAGAATTGAACAAAGAACGGTGAGGAAACCAGTTGCTTAATTCGGTAGCGATGTATTAAAACAAATTGAAAGTAAACAACAACAGAAAAAATAAACAAAGTGCTTCAAATACGCTCACTCAATTGAAGGCGAAAGAAGCCACAAAAGATTATGTTAGATAAAGTAGGTATTGCAAAAAGGATAGCAAAAGAAATAAGAGAAGGTTATTATGTGAATCTTGGTATCGGGATTCCTACTCTAGTCGCTAACTATATTCCCAAAGGAATGAATGTAGTTCTGCAAAGTGAAAATGGGTTACTAGGCATGGGGCCTTTTCCGATAGAGGGAGAAGAGGATGCTGACTTGATTAATGCAGGAAAGCAAACGATAACCACTGTACCTGGCTCCGCGTTTTTTGACTCTGCCATGAGTTTTGGTATGATCCGTTCAAGAAAAGTAGATTTGACAATATTAGGTGCTATGGAAGTTTCAGACTCAGGAGACATCGCCAACTGGAAAATACCAGGAAAAATGGTTAAAGGCATGGGAGGAGCAATGGATTTAGTAGCTTCTGCAAAAAACATTATCGTGGCCATGCAGCATGTGAACAAAGCAGGAGAATCAAAACTATTACCTGCCTGCGAATTGCCTTTGACAGGAATAAGATGCGTTAAAAAGATAGTGACCGAACTTGCAGTACTCGACATTACTCCCGCAGGTTTCCGATTATTGGAGCGAGCCCCAGGAATAAGTGTAGAAGAAATAAAAAATGCCACCAAAGGAAGATTAGTGATTGAAGGAGATATTCCTGAAATGATAATTGAGTAGGGAAAACAAAAAAGGATGATTACAAAATTTAGAAGATTAACATCGTCCTTTAACGTCACTTTACTATTAATATGTTTTTCACTTCTGTATTCTGATTATACTTACAGACTGAAAGGTGAGCAATGGAAATATGCTGTAAACACAGATGCCTATTATTATTACCGCTATCTACCATCTATTTTCATTAATCATCATTTAGATAGCGAAAAGGAAAATCCAAGAGTTATAAAGTATTTTATAGGTACTCCATTGATGGAGTTGCCCTTTTTTGGCATGGCTTATTTTACAAGCTACTGCGCCAACGAGCCATTAGATGGATATTCCAAATGGTTCCCCATCTTCATTTCGTTCGCCACCTTATTTTATTTACTTTGGGGTCTTTACTTTTTCGGTAAATTCTTACGGCAATTTGCAGTGAAAGAATGGATCATCTGCAATGTAAGTTTGAGCATGGTTTTCTGTACCAATATTTTTTATTATGCCGTATTTGCTCCCGGTTGGTGCCATATCATAGCATTTGGACTAGTTTGCTTCTTACTCTATCATCTTAAAATAATATTTATTGAGTTCAATAAAAGAAGCTTGATATATATTATTGTCGCAAGCTCCTTTTTGTTTTTCGTACGGCCTACTGATGCAATTGTTCTATTAATAGCTCCATTTCTGGCAAAGGACAAAACGAATCTACTAGACATTTTAAGAAGGAGTTTAAAAGAGAAGAAAACAATTTTCGTTGCTCTGCTTTTTGCAGCAATTCCCGCAGTATGCCAATTAGGAATATACAAAGCACATACTGGCCATTTCTTTGTTTGGTCCTACACAAAGGAAGGATTTAATTTCCTAAAACCAGAAATCGTAAATGTATTATTTAGTTATTCAAAAGGTTTTTTTGTTTATGCACCCGTGTGCCTTCTAGCTTTATTTGGAATGCGATACTTGTATAAACAAAGCAAGTTTTTGTTTGGTGGTATTTTAATTTATTTACTAATTAATATTTATATCATATCATCATGGTGGTGCTGGAACTACGGCTATAGCTTCGGAAACAGAGCTTTTGTGGAACATTTGCCTATCTTCTTTTTGTCACTTGCATTTTTGCTTTCAACGAAAAATACTTTTGGACGAATTTTTACAATTCTATTGATAATGTTCTTTGGTTACGTTAGCGTTTTTCAAACTTTTCAATCGGAACATGGAATACTAGATAAAGATTACAGAACTGATGCTAAAGGATATTGGAATGTATTTTTGAATAATAAAAGAGATAATAGTGGAAAATATTTCAGATTTCCAGTTGATGAAAATAAGGAGAACATCATCTCACGACAAGAGTATTTTAATGACTTAGAAAGAATAGATACCACATGGATAAATACCTCAACCGGCAGTGACGAACTTGCTCATTCAGGCAAATTTTCAAGTAAAGTAAATAAAGATGCGAGCTTTAGTATTGGAATGAAAAAGAAGTTTGGTGAATTCCTTTACGGTAGAAATGTAATGATACGAGTTTCTGGTTGGTTTTACATTAGTCAAAAAGGAAGTAATTCATTCTTCGCTATTAGTTTCACAAATAAAGGAAAGCTTATTGATTACTGTACCTTTAAGATGGATGGATACATGGATAGTTTCGGGAAATGGGAAAATAAAGTTTTTGAAATATACATGCCAAAGTTTTCGGAAGAACAAGAAAGAGAAAAAGGAAATCAAATTGAGTTCTATTTATTTAATGATTCGGATAAGAGCTGCTATGTAGATGATTTGAAAATTGAATTTATTGAATTCAAACATTTAGACAGATTACTTGATATTGATTGGGAAAGATAATCGATTAAGAGAATGGCGTTAACAATGAAGAATCAAAATAAAACACTAACCATCACATTGCTCGCAATTGGTTGTTTGCTTCTTTGCTATTCAATTATTCGTGCATGTATATTATCTATTACTTGGGATGAATCATATACCTATTTAGAGTTTGTAAGAAAGGGAATAGTATTACCTACAAATTCTGAGATTGTTTCCGCTAACAATCATCCGTTAAATACCTTTCTAATTATTTTGTTCACAAAATTATTGGGGTTTAGTACCTTTATTATAAGACTTCCAAACATTCTTGCTCATATTATATTTATTCATTTTTCTGCAAGGCTTGTAAGTCATTTCGAAAAGTATTGGATAGTCGTTTTTTCATTCCTTATAATTAACGTAAATCCATATTTACTTGATTTCTTTTCATTGGCTCGTGGATATGGTCTTTCATTAGGATTTATGATGGGGAGTATATATTATCTATTTATTTTTATCAAATACGAATACAAAATCAAATACGCTTCATTCTCTCTCGTCTTTGCATTCCTTGCTGTTTTATCAAACCTTGTACTTTTGAACTATGCACTCGTTCTATTTGGAATTGTCTTCTTTACAATCGTTGGATCTAATTATTCTAATAAATTAGGTTTAGTAATTAATCTGAAACAAGTATTGCTTAAATTATTGGCACCTATTTTAATTTTTGGAATCCTATTATATACAGTTATCCCAATTGCTCTCCTTTTAAAAACACATGATGCTTTATATTATGGAGGTAAAGAAGGATTTTTGAAAGATACTGTTCATTCAATTGTTTCTAGTCTATTATATAATCTCTCAAAACCAAATTGGTTAATTGAAACCATTAGTCTATCCGTATTAATTGTTCCTCTTGTAGCAATTGTTCTTGTAATTTATGAATATCAAAAAAAGAAGAATAGGCAAGAATCGATTTTTTTAGCATTAATATTATCTATCCTTCTGTTGAGCTCCTTATCAACAATAGTACAATTTTATCTTTTCAAAACACCATTACTTTTAAATCGAACCGCCTTGTTTTTATATGTTCTATATGTTTTGTGTTTTGTTTTCTCGCTTCATGGTTTATCCAAATATAATGTTGGTTGGAAATGGTTAATATTTGTTATTGGATTTTTTAGTATCATTCATTTACTAAGTTCATTAAATTTAAAATACGTAAACGAATGGAAATTTGATGCTGAAACAAATTCGATGCTTGATGATGTAAACAAGTTGAGAAGCAAGGATTCGAAGCGTGAAATTATTTCAATTGGGACACCTACCTTGCTCGAACAATCGATTAATTATTATAGAGTAACCGGAAATCTAAATTGGTTAAATGGCGTTTCGGACAACAATAAGATAAATTTACTGAATGATTTTCTTTATTTAGATCCAGAATCGTATTCGAAACTAAATTCTGATTCTTTAGAAATAATTAAGAAATATCCGGTAACTAATAATGTGCTTGCACACTCAAAATATAAGGTAGTGGCAAACAAAATTCTTTTTGATTCTATTTTAGATTTTGCACAATTGGCAAATAAAGAATTCGAATTAAATAAAGAAACTGAATTTGGCCCGTCCATAACAGTTTCGATTAATCAGGTATTGATGGAAAACAAATTTGCAAAACTTGAATTTAAATCCGAAGTGATCGCTACTGATATAAAGGCTACCGATTTGATGATAGTTGTATCATTTCAAAACAAAAAAGAGTGTTACTCTTATCAACAAGCTAAATGCATTGACTATATTAAACATGAAAACGAATCTACTACTATTCAATTTACAATCATGGTACCTGAAGAGATAGAAGAAGGTGATGAAATGAAGGTATATTTTTGGAATCCTAAAAAACAGCAACTAACTTTGAAACGAATGGAAGTGAAATGGCAACAGTATACCTACGCAAAATAGTTGAATGTTGAATCAAAGGATTTTATATATTTGAACATATTAGCGAATGGTTCTGAACTATCAACTTTATCCATTCGAACTAAATAATAATATAAATTAAAATGCATATAAGTAAACTATCAATCGTAATACCTGCCTATAACGAGGCGGCTACCATTCATTTGATATTAGATAAAGTAAGAGCAGTGCAATTAACTAATAATATCGCAAAAGAAATTATTATTGTAAATGATTGCTCAAAAGACACAACTAAAGAAACTATTGAGAAATACATTACAGATCATCAAGACTCGGATATTCGCTTATTTAACCAAGAGTTTAATCAAGGAAAAGGGGCTGCACTTCACAAAGGAATATCCTTGGCAACAGGAGAATATTTAATTATTCAAGATGCCGATTTGGAATATGACCCTGCTGAATACAATATCTTACTTAAACCTGTATTAAGCGGATTTGCAGATGTAGTATATGGTTCAAGATTTATGGGAGGTGAACCGCACCGTATTCTTTTCTTTTGGCATACGGTTGGGAATAAATTACTGACCACTTTTTCGAACATGTTAAGCAATTTGAATCTTTCGGATATGGAAACCTGTTATAAACTCTTCAAAACCGAAACCATTCAGAAAATAAAATTAAAAGAAAAACGATTTGGATTCGAACCAGAAGTTACTGCTAAAATTGCGCGAGTTCCCAAAATTAGAATTTATGAAGTTGGTATTTCTTATTACGGAAGAACCTATGAAGAAGGAAAGAAAATAGGTTGGAAAGATGGTTTCAGAGCCTTATGGTGCATAGCGAAATACAATATTTTTAGTAAATAAAATGAAACTTGTACAAAGA
>JBAXQU010000023.1:0-38746 GCA_037131555.1 Bacteroidota bacterium | reverse complement strand
GAACACCGTATGTTGAAAATTATTTAGAAAATAATTTGGTCAGGTCATAGATATCCTTTAGACTCAGATTTGTATTAATAATAAAGGTAGATAAATTTTGATTTTATAGTACTTGTTGAACCCAAACTATTAAAACGATACAAAACTAAAAAAAAGACTAAATCAAACATAATTTTATATCTGTTTCATCCTTTTTGTAAAAGATTTAAAGTTAAATTAACTTTGTTGGCGCGAGTATTCAACTAATGCATTTATGAAGAGGTGTCTCTCCATACACATAAAAATCAAATGATTTTTATTAAAAAGGTGGTGAGAGGCCACCAAAAAATCGGCACGATTGAGGACACTCAGGCCAGCGGGCCGTGAGTTAGTGGTTCGTTGTTTTTTTCTTCCTAATTTAAATTTTTAATCCACTCGCTAATATATGTTGCTACTTCTTCCCAGTCTTGCTGTCCGCAAATATAATGGGTCCTGCCAGCAAATTCTTTAAAATCAATTTTACTGTTTTTGTCTTCGTATGCTTCAACGTTTTTCTTGTTGAGTGAAGATGGAATAATATTGTCTTTCTCTCCAGCAATAAATAAAAGAGGGGTATGAGGTTTTTTGAAATCAATTTTACCATCATTCTTTGTGCTACTTCGTGGAATGTTTCTGCTTTCGGGAACCACAAATTTGTTGTATTCTATTTGTGTTTGTTCTATTGTCATGGTATTACAAAAAGCATAATGAAACCATTTTAAAGTAGGCATACACACTGAATTTCCTTTTAGCGGATTGATGGTCGGCAAATTTGCTTTTAAGAAACTCCATTTAAAACTAAAAATTCCTTTTGGCGGTGCAGAGTCAATACATATTCCAGCAAGTCCTTTGTTTAGTTCAATTAGTTTTTGGACAGCAAGTCCACCCATCGAATGTCCAATGAGTATAGGCTTTTCGGGTAATTTGTCAACAAATGCAGATAAACTATCAATGACTTGAGCAAAGGTTAAATTGCCTAATTTAGGGTCGCTAGATTTGCGTAAGTCGGAGGGAATTCCTTCATGGTATGCATAAGCAGGAGCATAACATTTGTATCCTTTGGCTTCATAAAACTTTATCCAATTCTCCCAACTTGTCGGGTTCATAAAAAGTCCGTGAATAAACACAATTGATCTACTTGTTATTTTATTTTCCATATTCTCTACTTTTGATTATTGAATAACTTTATTTTGGTTGCGTCTTATTCCATCATCTGTTTACAATTAGTTTTCGTGTTGTTGTTCCTTGCTTTGTTGTAACTTGAACAAAGTAAATTCCGTTGTTGTCAAGTTCTAGGTTCAGTGTCTTTTCTGCTGTTTGAGTTTTTAGTATTTGTTGTCCGAGTAAATCTGAAACGCTAATTATAGCATTGTCGCTTGGAAGTAAAATAGTAAACTGTCCGCTCGATGGATTGGGATAAAGATTAAAATCATTATTTTTGGTAAGCTCTTCAATACCTATTGTTTCATTTAATAAATATTCTACTGATTTACTTGTATACGTACCGGTATGTGTTGAGTCGATTTTTAGAAGAGCGGAAGTATGTATACCATCAAACCATACATAACTAATCGTGTTAGAATTACTCAATGTATGAGATGGTAATACGGTGTCTGTTTGGTTTTGTGTTATCTTCAATCGCAACACATTGCTATACGTTCCGTTTGGAAGAATTAAGGTTCCATAGCCATCCGCATTAATGGTAGAAGTACCTTGTCCATTAAAATTATAACTCGATGATGAAAAAATATCTGAAAAAGCATCAGTTGTTAAATTTGAATAAGTGATAGGTCTCAACGCAAATAATAAAGAGTTTGGATAATGTATGATATAATTATTTACAGTGTCAACATATCCGACAAGATAACTACTGTCGGCAGTGGCATGTACATAAACAAATGTTCCGTCTGAATATTTTTCAACCAAGTTGGAAGTTGGAAATAAATTTCCGTGAGTTGTTGAAGCAGGCGTTACCATTGTTTCTACCGAAGTAGTGCTTAATGAGGTTAGAGTCGAAAAATTCCATGTTTGGCTTGCTCCCGAATTTCCTGGACTCACTCCAGTAGAATTGCATTGTTGGAAAGTTAAAACAGTCCCTATCGAGAAGTTTTCAGCATTGGTGATAGTTGGTTGAGCACTTAAAATGGTTGGTATTACTGCCAACATAAATAATGTAATCTTTTTTTTCATTTTGATGTTGAGTTATGCCTCCGCAATTAATTGTTTTTAATTATTTGTCTTTTTTTCGTGCTTACTCTTTCGGTTTTCAGCTACCCCGATCGTTAAGTAAGGTCTTACAATTGCTCCTATCGTTCACACGATTTATCAGCAGTTGTTTGTTTTTCCTTTCTGCTAGCGGTTCACAATTAGTTTTCGTGTTGTTGTTCCTTGTTTTGTTTTAACATAAATAATGTAAACTCCGTTGTTGTCAAGTTCTAAGTTCAATGTCTTTTCTGTTGTTTGAGTTTTTAGTATCATTTGCCCAAGTATGTCTGTTACGCTAATTATAGCATAGTCGGTTGGAAGTAAAATAGTAAACTGTCCACTTGTTGGATTTGGATAAATAGTTAATGATGATGCTGAAATTGGGTGTGAAATGGAAGTAGTAACACCAAAAATGTTTTCATAATTATTTGCATACTGATATACACTTGCGCAGTTACTCACTGCATCCCAATTAATAGACCAGGTCATCATACCTCTTAATGAAGGGTAACCTCCTATATTTGATAATATATAAGTGCCGGGTTGAGTGCCATTTCCTCTTAAATAATCTATTGCAGCTTTTACGGTAGCCGAATCTACAAATCCACCACCTGCTGCACTTGTGCAAGCTGGTAATCCTACTGCTACTTTGTTGGCAGGTAACCCTACAAACATTCCGCCTGCTGTGTTAAATCCGTGTATTACTGCTTCTGTCATAGCTATTATAAAATCGGCAGTTCCTTGTGTATAAACAATTCCATCTATACCGTACATCGAACCACTATTATAAAGTTGAACTTGCAATACATCCAGTGAATCTCTTAATGCATCTATTATTGGGAGGTATCCTCCCCAAATACTTCCAAAAGCTGATTGCCCTCCTTGCACATACGCAGTTTCGGGAGCCATTGTAAGTAAAAGTTTATGAGAATGACTGGTGTAATAGTTTGCCATTATTTGTTTTATTGCATCTATTAAATTTAGTTGAGCAATACTTGCAGGTGCTGCTATTGTTCCTCCACTTATCAGAATAGAGTTTCCGTTTTCAATATCTATGTCTATACCATCAAATCCGTAGGTATTGATAATAGCTGTCATTGTACTTACAAAAGCATTTTTATTTATGGTAGTGGTTAGGTCAATACTTGTGGTAGCTCCTCCAATACTTAACAATACCTTTTTGCCCTGACTTTGTAAGGTCTGAACTTTAGTAATAAATACGCTTGGAGAAACTACATCTGGTGTAAATAGCATATTCATATCTGATGGAGATGTTGGAACAGCAAAAGCTATTTCAATAACATTGTAACGATTATCAATGGAATCTAATTGAATGTAAGGAGCGTTGATATCTGTCCAGTTATGCCAATAGCCTATTAATGCAGGATTAGGAATTTGTGCTTTACAAATTGTAATTATAAAAGTTAAAGCAATAATTATGTAGTGTTTTTTCATCTGTTGTTTGTATTATTTGTTTCGTTAAAATATACGTATGAGTATTGCAAATTTACATATTTATTTGTTTAGCCTTTATTAATTACAGTTTTTTGCTAGGCTTGCTCTAACCTCAATCTGTACTAACTATTTTATATTTTATAAACACATTATCCTATTGCCCTCGTTACAAAATAGGGGTAAGGGAGGATTATGTATTCTCAACAACAAACTTAATCCTCCAAATGACCAAACTTGCCTTTGTAAAAATCATCAAAGGCTTGAGCTATTTCTTGTCGGGTATTCATCACAAAAGGGCCATGAGCAGCAATTGGTTCGTTGATGGGTTCTCCGCTTAATACCAGAACTACCGCATCTTCAGTCGCTTTTATGGTAAATGATTCGCCATCGGTGGCCATTAACACAAAATGATTGGTGGGAGCTTTTTCCTGATTGTTCACCACCACACTGCCTTCTATCACTAAGAGTACGGAGCTATAATTGGCAGGAAAATTAAAATCGGCTTCGGTGCCTTTTTTTAGTTTGGCATTGAGCACATGAATGGGTGTAAACGTGGTGGCCGAGCCCTTCACACCTTTGTATTGGCCTGCTATTACTTCTATTTCTCCTTCATCATTGGGTAATGCATATCGATTAATATTTTCATTCTTTATTGACTGATATTTGGGTTGACTCATTTTATCTTTGGCTGGCAAATTCACCCAAAGCTGCACCATTTGAAATTCGCCACCTTCAAGGCTCCATTCTTTTTCGTGATATTCTTTGTGCAACACACCACTAGCTGCTGTCATCCATTGAATGTCGCCTTCGCCTATTACACCACCACCGCCACTGCTGTCTTGATGCGCCACTCGGCCTTTATAAGCAATGGTCACGGTTTCGAATCCGCGGTGAGGATGCACACCCACTCCTCTAGGTTTGTCGGTGGGTGGGAAATAAAACTTTGAATTATAATCGAGCATGATGAAGGGATTCATGCGTTGCATGTCTAAGCGAAAGTCATCAGGAATAAAATTATGTACCCTAAAACCATCGCCTACATAATGTGGCTCTCGTGCGCTTAATATTAGTTCTACCGATTTTTTTGTCATATTCTTTGATTTAGACCACAAAGATAAATGATTTAGTTGATTGTTGTTGGTTGTTAGTTGTTGGTAGTTGGTTGTTAGGGAAGTAAATAGCGAATAGGCAATAGGTGGAGGATTTTAATCCACAAGTGTAAGTATGCGTTGCAAACGAATTATCTTTCCACGCGAGTTACAAACAAGGGCGAAGAGACGTCTTTATTCTATTAATAATTTTCGTACAACATTTGAGTTTTTACCGAGTATTTTTACAATATACATTCCTTTGGGTAGCGTATCAAGGTCAATGGTACTTATTTTTTCAGAAAAAGATTTTTGTAAAACAAGTATTCCTGATAAATTATAAATTGAAACATCGAAATGCTCAATTTTATGAATGGTTATATTTATTTTATTATGTGTTGGATTAGGGAATATCTCAATTATATTTTCGTTTAATAAATTATCTATACTCGTTGGTGAATTTTTTATGCATCGAACGGAAAGTCCACAGTTTGATACTGAAACAGATTTATTAAAGGAACTGCTATTGGATTGTAAATTGTATGAAATTGCTCTCGGAAAACTACTAGAGCCCCATGAAGTACTACTCCAAAAATTGGCCATTGTATTCATGTTTTGAAAAACGTTTGAATTGCCTCTAAATCCTCCTGGAAGACCTGTAAAATCACTTGAATTGGTTACATTGGTATTTGTAGCTAACCAATGATTTGTTCCCATTTCTTTCATCTTATTGCCCGCAATGGTGTCACCGCCTAAAAAATTAGCAAGAGTAATAAAGTCAGTATCGTTAGGAATATGCCAACCTGTTGGGCAAACACTGCGAACATCCATTACTGCATACCAACTATATAAGCGGCCATAAGTAAGTATGTTTGTTGAATCTTCATTATACGACCATTGATAAATTGATGTAGAGTCATTATTCACAGGTAGCGAGGTTGTTCCAATTAAATCTCCATTATTAAAATGGGTTGTTTTTAAATTTTCTTTAGTCCATACTTGTGTGCCAACCGTAATTGTATGATAGGTGTTACCATCTATGTCTGTTACTGTTTGGGCAGGTGTCATTAAAATTGGTAATTGCATGGTCAACAAAAATGCAAGTGTTTTTTTCATTCCATAATGATTTTAAATTTTGCTTGTTCTTTGTGTCTTACCCTTTTTCTTTTTAAGTTCTTTAAGGTGAGACGCCTTGTTAATCTCTTGCCAAGTGGGGTTATTGTATTATTATTTTCTTGTTACAAATATGTTTCTGTTCGTCTGTTGTCTGCACGAAGTAAATACCTGCTGTCATTTCCGCTTTATATATTTTAAGTTGTTTGCCTGTGAAGTTTATGGTTTTAATTACTTGTCCAAGTATGTTAGTTATTTTGATAGTTGTGTTTGTTTGCTGTTCAGCAAAGTTAATGGATGTCTGTGAAGTGAAAGGGTTTGGATAAATAGTTATTTCATTATCCACTGATAGTTGATTCATACCTGTGGTAATGTTTGTAGGTAAAGCGAACTTGATTAATGCTATATCGAAATTAACACTCTGCACACTTGTAAGGGTTGTTACATCTATTGTCATCGAAGGTTTATAATCGCCAGCAATGAACAACTCATTACTAAATAGTTTTGGAAATACTACTGCTCTGAAATTTACATTTGCATAGTTTACTGTACCTGCGCCTGTTACCGACTTGGTAAAAATAAGCGTTCCTGTAGAATCATATACTTGCAAATAATCGAAAGTAGATGTTGGATTACCAAAATAATCGCCTACAGCTAATGCGCTTCTTCCATATTTATCAATAGCTACAGCGGGTTCAAATGCTGATAAGATGGAGTTATTTACAAATTTATAATTGAATAATGTATCTATTTTGATTAGCATTGTGTTCCATCCTGTGGAAGTGGCGGAAGTGCCATTGATGGTAGTGCCATACCGATAGGTAGTTCCGAGTACAATTTCCGAATGTTCATTTATCTGCATATCATAAAACACTTCGGGATTGGCTGTACCTGCTTGCATTCCGTTAATATAATTTCCATTGTTATCTAATTTTAAAATCAAGGCATCTTCGGCACCTGCACTTGTAAAGGTGTTTCCGATGGCGTTGTATGGTGTTAAGAAATATCCTGCTGCGTATATATTAGGTGTTGCTCCTTTGTCAACCACTAACTTTAACAGCGCACCCTTCTGGCTTATTGTAGTCATTGTTAAATCTATTTCGCCATATCCTTTTGCCCAAAGCAATGTGCCTGACGAATCGTAAGAAATAATAAAATCTCTGTAAAGGTTACTAGCACTGGTATGTATAACGGTGCTGCCATACGTTACACTACTCTGAACATTACCGAGAAGGTATAAATTTCCATTAATATCTATATCCAAATCGTTATAATTTACGGGAGCCGAAATGGCCCGAACCCATTGTATATGCCCTGTAGAATCGAACTTTGCGAGAAAGCCGCCATAATAATAAGGAGATGTTGGCATCAGCGTAGTACCTATGGACATTGTGAGTCCGGGCGCATTCATACTATAAATACCGGAGATATAAATATTATCATCATTGTCAATAGCCATTGCAGATGGAAACATTCCGCTGCCTACGCCAGTTGCAGTGGTAGTGTTGTTCCATTTCCAAAGTGTATCTCCATTGGTATTTACTTTACTGAGAAAAGTAAATACAGGGCTCACCTGAAACAAAACACCTGATATTAGTGAGTCTTTATAGTATTGACCAAGTATATAATTGGCATCCGAAAAGTTACTTGCTTTCATATCAAAAGGCATAAAGCTATAGCCGGTATGAAAATTACGGCTAACAGCCCAATCCAATGTTTGCGCCTGTAAACTAAATCCGATAAGGTGAAATAGTACAGTGATTTTGTAAATTATTTTCATTTGTTGTTTGACTTGTTTGGTTAGATACAATGACCGAATGAGTATTGCAAATTTACATATTTATTTGTTTATCCTGTATTAATTACAGTTTTTTGCTAGGCTTGCTCTAACAAGTACTCTTTGCGATTTTTGAAAATGAAAAAACCTTGCAAAACGCCTTGCAACTCGATTTCAATAATGATAATCACCTGCAAGACGTAAAATGACACAATATCATTAATGATTTTCGTCTGCAAGACGTAAAACAATACAATATCATTAATGATAAACACTTGCAAGGCGCAAAATGATACAATATCATTAATGATTATTACCTGCAAGACGTGTTGCAATAGGTTAGCAACTTTGAAATAGACCTGCAAGGCGTTTTGCAAGTCATTATCATTATTGAAAAATAAAGAAACAAGAAAACGGAAGGTAATAGCAACATTAATACAGATAAATATCAGTAATAATACATAAAAACCATGCTGGCGCAGGCGTGTTTTTGCCCTTGCTGGTGTTTTCACCAATAATCAATTGGTGTTTCTGTGTTTTTTATTCTATTGGTTTGTTGGTGAACAAACACCAAAAGGCGGAAATGTTTCTGTCCTCAATTTTACTTTATTTCACTTTCATTGCGTGGTCAAAGTAAGCGTTGTCAGTGTTTACATAAGATGTCTGCACGCTCTTGTCCGATAGTTTTAAATTTCTATTAATATATTTAATAAGTCGTTTTGATTGTCTCCCCATAAATCTGTTCCAATAAACTATTACATAGTAGTCAGAATTTAGCGAGTCAGAAGAAACGCTTTTATTATTCAAGGTCTTAATGTATTTCAAATGCTGTCTAAAAGTAATAACACTGTCTAAAGGAGTTTGAGTTTTAGGAACGAAGCTGTTTAGTATTCCGTTTCTGTTCCATTTCAAGTTCGGAAAACCACCTGCATAACAATTAATGTAAAAGGAAATAAAGTTTTCGGATTTGTCAAAGTATAATGCTTGTAGTGGCTGGCTATGATTCTTTATTTGTTTCTTGTATTTTATGCTGTCGAGTGAAAACAAAAATGAAAAATAAGAGGAATCAAGCACGAATAAGTTCTTTTCGGGAATATCATATTTGTATGCAATTTTAGAAATGGATAAATTGTCAAGATGTTTCGGGTTTTTAAGCCCATACATTTTCAGCAAAACAGAAGAACAACTGCTTAATGTAAGAATCGTAAAAAAAAGGATGGTTCGTTTCATTGCGCTCGGTCTTAGTATATCCGATAACTTATATATTTACGAAGTTCCATTTCTATTATCTGTTAATTATCAAATCCTGTTTTTCGTTTTTTGTGTTGTCAAAGATATTAATAAACTTTCGTTTTTTATATAATTTTGCTTTTGAAGGCATTCGCATTTACTGGCTCAAAATTTAAACTGCACATTTGCCCTCACCTGCCATCCTTCCTCAATTAAAATCGAACTCAAATATAATAATATTATATATGTATGCGTTAAAAACGCATAATCCCACCGACTTCGTTAGAAATGAGGGCGAAGGTTTTTTTTTAGCATTATGTTTATGTTTTGATCAACATAATGATGATATTAAAAAACAAATTATTCTCTTTTTAGTTTGCAAGTGAAAAACATTTGCTAAGGAACAAAATGAAGAAAAATGCATCATTTGCCATGTTTGCCAAAAAGAAAGGGAAAGTTGACAAAAAAAAGGGAAATTATTCTGAAAATAAAGAAATTTCAAAAAAAATTGGCAAATGATGGAAGTAAAAAGGGAAATTGTTTTTGTAAAAAAGGAAATTTCAGTAAAAAAAAGAAATTTTAGAAAAACTTTGGGAAATTTTTGTCAAACATGGTATAATTTCAGAAAAACTTCTGGAAGAGGGTTTTTGGAAATTTAATGATACAAACCAATGAATAGAACTCAACCATAAACTAAAGAATAATATGGTATTTCACAGGGTACACTCCCTTCTCCCTTTCCTTCTGTGAGGGCAGGGGAGAGGCCAATTAAAGAACTACTTCGTCATTCAAATCGGGGATGCTGATGTTATTAAACCCATCTTTTAGCAATAGCTCGCAATATTTCTTTTGCACATCGTATTCGCCATGCACCAGAAATACTTGTTTCACTTTTTGTTTGTCTTGGCAGTTGAGGTAGTGTATCATTTCTTTGTAGTCGCCATGCGCACTGTACGAGTCGATGATGATTACTTCGGCATTCACCGCATATTCCACCCCAAATATTTTCACAATCTTGTTGCCCGCTCGCAGTTTGCCTCCTAGCGAATTCGGTTCGGCAAAGCCTACCATCAATACCGTGTTGGCCGGATTAGAAATAGTGTTGGCCAAGTGATGTTTTATTCGTCCAGCATCGGCCATTCCCGAAGCAGAAATGATGATGCAAGGTTCTTTCAACTCGTTCAGTTCTTTCGATTCGATGACATCTTGAATATAAATAAGGTGATCAAATCCGAACGGGTTGCTATCCGTTTTCATATACTCCAAAATGTCGTGGTTGAAACATTCGGGGTGGTTGCGCATGATAGCAGTAGCGTTTACCGAAAGCGGACTATCGACATATACATTGATGCGGGGCAACATTTTTTTATGTTCCATTTGGTCGAGCGCGTATACCAATTCTTGCGCACGTCCAAGGCTAAAAGCAGGAATAATGAGTTTTCCTTTTTTGGTGATGCAGGTATTGAACACCACATCGAACAATTGCTGTTCGCTATACGTGCTGTCGCTGTGTAGGCGGTCGCCATAGGTACTTTCGGTGATGATGTAATCGGCTTGCGGAAAAGGTTGAGGGTCTTTGAGTATCGAGCCTTTGTATCGGCCTATGTCACCCGAAAAGAAGATATGTTTTGTTTCTCCATTTTCGGTCAAGGTTAAGTTCACTCCAGCGCTGCCAAGTATATGTCCCGAATCGGTGAAGGTAACCTTCAGGTTTTCGTACACCGAATACGTGGTGCTATATGGAACACCTACAAATAGTGGCAAACAGGTTTCAACATCTTTTATCGAATAGATGGGTTTCAATAATTCTTGCCCACGTTTAAACCTTCGTTTGTTGATAAAACGAATGTCCGACTCCTGAATATGAGCGCTGTCGGAAAGCATTATTTTACACAAGTCGGCAGTGGCCGGAGTGCAAATGATAGGCCCTCGAAAACCTTGCCGAACCAGATTAGGGATATTGCCGCAATGGTCGATATGCGCATGCGAAAGGATAAGGTAATCAATCTTTTTCGGGTCGAAATTGAATTCACGATTCATTTCATCCGATTGGGCACCATGACCTTGAAAAAAACCACAGTCAAGTAGTATTTGTTTACCATCATCGGTATGTATAAGGTGTTTGCTGCCAGTTACCGTGCGTGCAGCTCCGAGGAATTTTAGTTTCATAGCCTTGTCGAATTGTTCAATTGGTAGTAATCACCATTAAGGTTTGCAAGTATTGGGTTTAATCATTCGTCACAAAGATAGTTTACAAATGAACATCTTTTCGAATATTGTGTTAGTAAGGAAGAAGAAAGTAATACAGCGAAAAGAGGAGGCACTCTATCTTATTTTTGAATGATTATGATGGTGGTTTGTAATTAATGTCATACTTTTGGACTTGGTTTACACCTACTTTTATCAAAATTAAAAATTATGAAGAAAATAAAATTTGTTTCTCAAGATAAACATCAACAGCAATTTGCTGCTGCATTAAGGAAAAACGTGAACGATTATTTTATAGAGAAAGGAATTTCTACCAAAGGCAATTGGACCTTGGCTATCCAAACCACCGTAATGGTGATTTTATACCTTGCTCCCTTCGTTTTGTTTTTTATTATTCCTATGGCTGGTTGGGTAGCCGTTTTGATGACCATCGTTATGGGTATTGGTCTTGCAGGCATTGGTATGGGTACCATGCACGATGCGGTACATCAGGCATATTCCGAAAAAAAATGGATTAACAAATTACTTGGAGGTAGTCTTTACCTCATTGGCAGCAATGTGTTCAACTGGGAGATTCAACACAATGTATTGCATCATACTTATACTAATATTGATGGTTACGACCAAGACATCGAATCGAAAGGACCAATTCGTTTATCGGAGAATGCACCTTTGCGCCCTATTCATCGTTATCAATACATACATGCTTTTTTCTTTTATGGATTAATGACCATATCGAAATTGGTGAAAGATTTCACTCAGTTAATTGTTTACAATCGCAAAGGGATTACCCGACATTATAATTTTAATCCTACACTCGAGTACATCAAAATGTTGGTCGTAAAACTACTGTATTTAGGAGTAATCATAGGTTTTCCCATCCTATTCACCAGTTATACTTGGTGGCAAGTGGTTATTGGTTTCATGGTGATGCACTGGACAGCAGGTTGTATTCTTAGTTTTGTGTTTCAAATGGCACATGTGGTGGAAGGAGCTGATGAACCCATGCCTGATGAAAACGGTGTGATTCACAACGAATGGGCAGTGCATCAATTATTAACCACTTCCGATTTTGCACGTAATAATGCATTACTCAATTGGTATGTAGGAGGATTAAATTTCCAAATCGAACACCATTTGTTCCCCAACATCTGTCATATTCATTATCCACACATAGCGCCTATTGTAGAAAGGACAGCCAAGGAATATGGATATTATTACAACCTCAAACCTACTTTAGGGAATGCTTTTATTTCGCATATTCAAAGGTTAAAAGAGTTGGGACAGCCAAAAGTGGTAACTACTGCTTAAACTCATGCAATAAGCCCTTTTTCAAGCATTCAACATTGGTTGCTTCGTATTATTTTTTACGAATTTTAAAGAATAATAAGAGAGATATTTTTCAATCATACTATAAATAGTGCTTACAAATTGAGTTATCAACAAAAACCTTATTTATCAACTATTTTAGAAATAATTGCCGTTGAAACGCTATTGTATTGATATATTCATTAAATTTGTTTGATAATTAATTAATATTTAACTAAAAAAATTAAAAACATGAACAAAGCAGAACTAATTGAAGCAATTTCAGCAGAGTCAAAATTGTCAAAAGCTGATTCAGCAAGAGCACTTGATGCTTTTGTAAACGCTACCTCAAAAGCACTTAAAAAAGGTGATAGAGTAGCATTAATTGGATTTGGATCTTTCTCTGTAGCTAAAAGAGCTGCAAGAAGCGGTCGTAATCCTCAAACTGGCAAAACAATTAAAATTTCAGCTAAAAAAGTAGCTAAATTTAAAGCAGGTGCTGGATTAAAAAAATCGGTTAACAAATAATCGATTCGTTTTAAACAATAAAAAAACCTCATAGCAATATGGGGTTTTTTTATGCTGTTTTTTTATTTCCTCTTTTGTATGAATCTAAATGTAGAAATAAAATAGATAGTGTATTGGGTTCTCGGAAGCAATGGATTTGAAAGTGGTTTGGCTCAAACAAGCACAAAAAAAAAGCCTCGCATCGCTGCGAGACTTTTCCTATTCACATGAAAAAATACAAGCCAATCAACTCTTATATTTCCGATACAAAAGTATGTCAAAAAATAATATGTTGTATACCTTTTTAAATATTTTAACATTTTATTTGGGCGGATCCACCGATTTATTTATTCAAGAGTAAATGAGAACACATTTATGCGAATCAACTAAAATACTTGCTATGATTCAGTTAAACGCTATCTTTTAATGCTATCTAGTGCCTGTCTAATATCGTGGATAATGTCATCGTAGTATTCTACTCCTATCGAAAGACGAACCATTTTTTCTGTTATTGAAAATTCTTTTTTTAGTTTCTCATCCACATCAGCATGAGTCATAGTAGCTGGATGTTCGGCAAGACTTTCGGTGCTTCCCAAACTCACTGCAAGTTTAATCAATTGCAATGAATTTAAGAAAAGAAAAGCTTCTCTCTCTCCACCTCTTACGTCAAACGAAATCATTCCTCCATTGGTCAAACATTGTCGTTTCTTGATTTCGTATTGTTCTCCTTGCTCAGGAGTGATGTTGCCAAGGAAATACACTTTTTCAATAGCAGGATGAGTGTTTAGGAAATTGGCAACTTTATTCGCGTTGTAGGCTATCGCATCCATTCGCACTTTTAATGTTTCCAAACTTCGAAGCAATAGCCATCCAGTATTTGGGCTTGCCATATTACCCAAAAAGGTACGCAATCCTTTCACTCGTTTAATCAATTCCTTCGAACCAAGACAAGCTCCAGCAATCACATCACTATGTCCTCCGATGTATTTGGTAGCCGAATAAAGCACCAAGTCGGCTCCATGCTTGATGGGGTGTTGCCAGATGGGACCTAAATAAGTATTGTCAACAGCAAGGTATACTGGCTTTTCATTAGTTGAAAAGTGTTTCGCAATTTCTTTTTTACTTCTAATGTCAATCAAGTCGTTGGTAGGATTAGCTGGTGTTTCGATAAATATAAGGGCTAACTTATCAGCCAATCCCGATTTGTTAACCAATTGAATTACCTCATCTTTGTTTTGTCCTACCTTGAATTCAAGGATATTGATGTTGAACTTTGGTAAAATTTTACGAATAAAATGGTCGCTTCCTCCATACAATGGGCTACTAATTAAGACCAAATCGCCTGGTTTTAAAAACTCTAGCAATACCGTAGTAATAGCCGACATTCCACTTTCGAATACAGCACAATCTTCGGCTTCGTCCCAAAGGGTAAGTCGTGTTTCAAGAATTTCTAAATCAGGATTATTGATTCGACTATAAATCAATCCGAGTTCTTCTCCTTTGTTTTGTTCCCTCAACCCATAAGCAAGACTGAAAAAGGCTTTACCTTCCTCAGCACTTTTAAACACAAAGGTAGACGTTTGAAATATAGGGCATTTTATTGCACCTTCCGATAATTCAGGTTTATAACCATACGACATCATCAAACTTTCCGGTTTCATCTTAGTTTTCATTTCAATCAAATATTAATATTTTTTGTTTTAACTTAATCTTCGCTTTCACGACCACCTTCGCCCGATTCTCCTCCTTCGTTCTCACTGCCGCTTTTGTGACACGAAATACAATTGTTGAGTTCGTATATCCCATGTTCGTTATGTTCTCTCCTTAAATTACCTTCTGAATGTTCGTGACATCCATAACAGGTGTATTGTTTATAGTTAGCGTTGGTATGACATACCTCGCATTTGGCATTGTGATTTCCTTCCAATTGAAAATAGGATGAATGTTCGAATGAAGCAGGAAGCCATTTACTGGTGCTATGGCACTGGCTACAATTACCTTCGAACGATTGGTGATTGGCAGCGGTAGGTTTTGGGTGGCACGACACACAATTGTTTTTGTCTGCTGTTTGCAATTGGTCGTGATTAAAACGAACAGCATTTTTCCATCCTTTAAAATTGTGACAAGCATTACAAGACATGGAAATACTTGCATGTATCTTGTCCATTGGTTTGGTATGGCATCCAGCGCAATTGTTTTTGTCGGTGGTAGGCAATATATCATGATTAAAACTACCCGTTTGCAAGATTGGTTTTAGTCCCTTATGATCGGTATGGCATCCAGTGCAGGATTGATTCGCCAGTCCACTATGAAACAATATCCGTTTATTCAATTTTGAGGTATCATTGGTCAAGGAGTCATCCTTTCCAATGTCGGCTAATTTGTGGCAAACAATACATTTATCGGTGGCAATGCCCCAAAATGGCTGGTGACAAGCTTTACAATCGTTCATTATTTTTTGATGGCCTTCGGAAAGGCTACCTGGATTGAGCATCAATCGTGGATAAAGATAAACCAATGCGATGCTCAAGCCAATAATTCCAAGTGTCAACAACCTTTTCATTTGCTATACATAATTAGAGTGACGATGTGTATTACCGATAAGATGGCAAAAATCAAAGTGATGGGGAAATGAACAACACGCCATTTTTTCATAAGGTCGACCGTGATGGAATCGAAAAAAAGTTCTTTGTCGGCATCTGCTGCTGCTCTCCCCGAATTTATTAACAGTTGTCGCTTTTCCTTAAGCGATTCGTTCGCTTTCTTCAATAAGAATTTTCCAACCAAACCACTCGCGACTGCCACAAGCAACATTGCAACTGCTAACCAAGGAAGTAATGCATTGAAGTGAATACCTGCGTGAACTAACAATAGGATGGAGCCAATCCATGATAGGTATTCGTGAAGCTGAAGAAGTTGCTTTGGATTACCCGATTCGATAAGCTTTCGTTTGCGTAACGAATAGACAAAAGAGGAGATAATGACCAATGTACCTATCACACCAAGGTATCGGCCAATATAGACTAACTGAAAACGATGCAAAAAGTAATCAATAGCAATAGCAATGAGTATCATTAAAGCATACCATTGCAAGAAAGGTATAACGTATTTCGAAAATAAGGATTGTTTCATTTTTTCCAAAGGTATTGACAAGCTAGGTCTTTTATTATGATGAATATCATAGTGAATTTAGAAGGATGGTTTTTCGAACACTGCTATGAAAATTATTACAGAGAAGTCGTTGTTTCTACTACATAGTGAGAGATGGATGAGTTTTACTTTTGTGTCGTGATTTAAGGTACTCCTCACATACATTTAGTAACCACTTTTAATTTTTTGAGCTATGAAAAATCAAGTATTAATTGTTAACTGCAAGTCGGAAGAAATGAAAAAGACGATGATTCATTTGGAAGAGAATGGAATAGACGTTAGAAGAGCAGCCGATGCTGAATCAGCTTTATTTATGATATCAATTCTGCACCCTCCTGTTGTTATTGTCGACACCAAGCTTCCTAGAATGAATAGCCTTACATTTGTGCAGATGCTAAAGAATGATGAGGGAAACAAGAATTTAATCGTCATTGCCATACTTGATTTCAAAAGTATGGAATACAAAAAACAGAAATTGAGTAAAGTATTCGATGGTTTGATAAGCAGAACGAGTTCGAGCGCTAACTTGTTCTCAAACATCAAGAAATTTTTAAAAGCTTGACTGATCGTTTTTTTTATAAAATTTCAGAAACTGGATTTCTTGAAGTGTCGAACTATCCTTTTCTCAATTGTTAACTACTGAAGCAATTGTTTGTTACATGAAGCCTTCTAGCGTTAAGGCTAAATCATTCAGCAAAACAACTCGTTCAGAATTGAGTTTCTTTTGTTCTTCTTTTACTTTTGATATTGCATTTTTCACATCATCGGCCATAAAAGGTCCTTCCATAGTAGAAATTACCGTAATGGCTTCGAGCGAAACCAAGTAATCTGAATCTAAAGCAAGGTCGATAAAGTAGGGTAGGTGGTTACTAAAATCAATTTCCGATTCCCAACAAGCAGCTACTAATATGTGTTTATTCCTTTTTGTTTTCTTAATGGCTGTTATTAACAAGTCTCCTGCTTTTTCTTTCTTTAGTATCATCAAGGTTTCTTCCTTGAAGTCCTTGTTTTCCGACAAGGTGAGTAATTGTATAAGCGAAGTAATTTTGTCGTTAGCCACCGACAAGCCTTCAGTTTCTTCTTCAGCACCTACAATTTTAGTTACGTATTCTTTATTGTCGAAATATTTTTTGAAATCTTCCATCTCATTTAGTTTTGTGGTGCAAATGTCGATATTTATTCAACATAGCCATTTCAAATTCATCATTTTCAATGGTGATATGGTAAAATAATGATAGGCTAAAACAAAAATCCCTGCACACACTAGTATGAGCAGGGATTTCAATAATCATTAAATTTCAAAAGATGCTTACTCAGTTAATGTAGCATTGGCATAAAATTTCCGTTCTTTTAAGTAATATAAATTTCCTTTTTCCATAACATGAATAATCAAATGCTCGATTGAAATAGGTGCTCCTTCTTCGATATCTGCTATATTGGAGTGACGAATGCTATGTCCATCGAATATCAAAATCAAACCTGAGCCAATGGCTTCCATTTTGTTACCTTCTTTTACCAGCACTCCAGTGTCCTCTCCCAATCCTATGCCTATACATCCTGGATTACCTGCCACGGCTTGTGCCAAACGACCAAAACGACCACGAGTAACAAAATGCGAATCGATAATTACATCTTTAATAAAAGCCAAACCAGTTGTGATTTTTACTTCCCCCTTCAACAATGCACCTGTGCTACTACCTTGGTAAATCATAGTATTACTCATGGCCATAGCTCCAGCGCTAGTACCCGCTATCAAAAAGTTTTCGTTTTCATATCGGTCTTTCAAAATTTCATGAAATTCTGTTCCTCCAAAAATCATACTTAATCGCATTTGATTACCACCGGTAAACATCACACCATCTGCTTTTTTGATACGTTCTAAGTATTGAGGATTTAGAGCATCTTCTCTGTTTTTAATATGAATAACTCCGATATTCTTTGCTCCAAGCTTTCCGAAAGCACTTAAGTAATTTTCACCAACTTCTTCTGGTATTTGCGAAGCCGTGGTGATTACTTCTACTAGCGAATCAACCCCTTTCATTTCTGAAAGAATACGTTTCAGTATCCCGAATTCAAAAAATTGTAGATGTTTCTTTGGTTCAAAATTAGGTTCAATGCCTGTGCCTTTATCTTCGCTTCCCCCGATTGAGATTAATTTTCCTTTTGGAATGTTCATTTCTTAGTTAGTTTAAATTATGGGGCACAAAAGTAAACTCTTTATTAATGTTTAGTTAAAATACCCAATGAAAATATCAACAAATTCAAGATAGTTATTAATTTATTAGGCTTTCTAATTAAAATTTTATTACTTTGAAGAAATTTATAAACCATCCGTGATATGAAAATAGTAGAAGTAAAAGTTATGCGAGGTCCAAACTATTGGTCGATTAGAAGAAGGAAACTAATTGTGATGAAATTGGACATAGAAGAATTGGAGTATAAACCAACCAACGAAATTGATGGCTTTCTCGAGCGGTTGCAAAACATGTTTCCTCACATGTTGACTCATCGTTGTTCACCAAATGTTGAAGGAGGATTTTTTATCCGTGTAAAAGAAGGAACCTGGATGGGACATGTGATAGAACACATAGCTCTCGAAATTCAAACGCTTGCAGGAATGGATTGCGGATTTGGAAGAACCCGTGGCACTGGTACCAAAGGGATTTACAACGTGGTATTCTCATACATGGAAGAAGCCGTTGGGACTTATGCTGCACGCGCTTCGGTGCGAATAGCAGATGCCTTGGTGAAAGGAGAAGCCTATAATTTAGATGAAGATATTCATAAAATGCGTGAACTACGCGAAGAAGTTCGTTTTGGTCCGAGTACTGGCTCCATTATTGATGAAGCCGAAGCACACGATATTCCTTATATTCGATTGGATAGCCAATCGTTGGTACAATTAGGATATGGTAAAAATCAAGTGCGCTTTCGTGCAACGATGACAAACCACACTAGTTCTATTGCGGTTGATTTAGCATCGAACAAGGATGAAACTAAACGTATGTTGCTAGAAGCTGCTATACCGGTGGCTAAAGGAGTGTGTATCTCTAGTTTTGATGATTTGGAAGATGCAATCGAAAAGGTAGGATTTCCTTTGGTATTCAAACCGCTTGATGGCAATCACGGAAAAGGTGCTTCCATCAATGTAAAAACAAAGGAAGAAGCCATAGCAGCTTACGACCATGCAAAGAAGTATTCACGTAAAATTATTATCGAAAAATTCATTCTTGGATACGATTTCAGAGTACTTGTTATCAATCACAAATTCATTGCAGCTGCCTTGCGCGAACCTGCACATGTTAAGGGCGATGGTGTTTCTACTGTTAAGCAGTTGATAGATGAAGAAAACAAAGATCCGCGCAGAGGATATGGTCACGAAAATGTACTTACTGAAATAAGTATTGACAGGGAAACTACCGAACAGCTTGCAAAAAAAGGATATACCATCGACACGATATTGGCAAAAGGAGAGAAGTGTTACCTCAAAGGTACTGCTAACTTGAGTACTGGTGGTACTTCTACCGATGTTACCGACATTGTACATCCTCACAATATATTTATATGTGAGCGTATTTCGCGTGTTATTGGATTGGATATTTGTGGTATCGATATCATGGCTTCCAACCTTTCGGAACCATTGGAATCGAATGGTGGTGTGGTGTTGGAAGTAAATGCTGCTCCCGGGTTTAGAATGCACTTAGCTCCAGCTCAAGGTTTGCCTCGCAATGTGGCAGCCCCAGTAATTGAGATGCTTTATCCAAATGGAAAATCGTGTCGTATTCCTATCATAGCTGTAACAGGTACCAATGGGAAAACTACTACTACTCGTTTGATTGCTCATATTGTAAAAAACAATGGATATAAAGTAGGCTTTACTACTTCCGATGGTATATATGTAGGAAATTCGATGCTTACCAAAGGCGATACCACTGGGCCTGTGAGTGCTGAATTTATTTTAAAAGATCCTACTGTTGAATTTGCTGTGCTTGAAACCGCTCGTGGTGGTATCTTGCGTTCAGGACTTGGTTTTGGAAGATGTGATGTAGGGGTGGTGACTAATATCCAAGCCGACCACATAGGGTTGTCCGACATCAATACTTTGGAAGACATGGCCAAGGTGAAAGGGGTGGTGGTAGAATCGATAAAACGCGATGGATATGCTGTATTGAATGCTGATAATAAACACTGTGTTGAAATTGGTAAAAATGCTTCTTGCAAAATTGCCTATTTCAGTATGGACGAAAACCATCCTGTGATTGTTGAACATTGCAAAAACCGTGGTATTGCCTGCATTTACGAAAATGGTTACATCACCATTAAGAAAGGCGATTGGAAATTTAGAGTAGAGAAAGTAACCACCATTCCGTTGACATTTGGTGGACGTGTTTCGTTTATGATTTACAATGTGCTTGCCGCTACCTTGGCTTCGTACGTTTATGGATTCACCATCGAAGACATTAGAATGAGTTTAGAAACTTTTATCCCTTCTTCGGCACAAACACCAGGTAGAATGAATATTTTCGATTTCAAAGAATACAAAGTAATGATTGATTTTGCTCATAATGCCGATGGATTCAGAGGTATTAAGGAGTTCTTATCTAATGTTGAGTCGCCATATAAAATTGGAATTATTACTGGTACAGGAGATAGGAGAGACGATGATATCAGAGATTTGGGTAGAATATCGGCTCAAATGTTTGACCATATCATCATTCGTCAAGATAAATTCTTGAGAGGACGGCAAGCTGAAGAAATAGTAAAACTTTTGGTGGAAGGGATAAATGAAGTGAATCCAAAACAATCTTACGAGTACATTCCAAAAGAGGTAGAAGCTCTGAAACATGCTCTATCGTTAGCTAAGCCAGGGACTTTTATTACTGCTTTGAGCGATGTTATAGACAATGCCATTGACGTGGTTCAATCGTATCTCGACAAAGAAAGAGGACTTTAGGATTTAGTTTTTGGTTGGTTAGTTATTTTTTGTTATGATTTTTCAAATTACATTTTGTACATTTCTTATTTCTGAATTATACATTAAATTCTAAAAGTAGACGTCTTCATAAACTCAAAGGTGTTTTGATATGTTTATAAATAGCAACATAATGGAGCAACATAAAAGAAGAACGGAAAAGCTGCTGATAATATACTCAGCGGCTCTATTCGTTTGATGAACTAGGTTTGTGTTAAGGTAACTAGCAAACTAAATTACTCATCAGTCATCTAAATTCATTTTAAGCCAATTTGGCTTTTTTCGATTTCAATACATCGGCTAATGCTCTCACAGCTCTTTCGTGTTTGTTCACATAAGGATTTTCCATGTCCCAAACATAACCTGCCAAAACTGAACAAATTTTACGTTTAATATCCTCTTCTGGTTCTTCAGCAAAGAATATTTCGTGCAAATCGCCCGAGTACCAACCGTTCACATAAGTTCTAAAGGTATTAATGCCTTGCATCATATAATCAGTATACTCTTTTTGCCAATCAGGGTTATTACCTTTCAGAAATTCACAAGTTAGTTTACCTGCTTTATTACCCGATTCCATTGCAAATGTTACACCCGAAGAGAAAACAGGATCTAAAAATTCAGTTGCATTTCCAACCAATGTAAAACCATCACCATAAAGTGTTTTGGTAGAAATAGAATAACCTTCAATGGTTTTTGGTTCAAACATCATTTCAGCATCTTTAAATCTTTCGGCTGTGGTGGCATCCGAAGCTATTACAGATTTCATACGTTCGGTTGGGTTTTCAGGATGGTCGAGAAAAAATTCTGGACTCGAAACAAAACCTACTGAAGTAATCCCGTTCGAAAAAGGAATAATCCAAATCCAAGTGCGTTGTTGATGAACAACGACAGTAATTCTGTTACCGTCAATTCCAGGAGGACGTTTTAAATCTTTGAAATGTGTGAAATGAGTTTTACGCACACCTAGGTTCGAAGGTTCGTCTAAGCCAAACATTCGAGGTATAACTCTTCCATATCCGCTCGCATCCACTATGAACTTTGCGTCTATTTCACTTGTATTACCTTGTTTGTCAACCACTATAGTAGTTGAATTGGTTCCATCAAATTTTATATTGGTCACTGTAGTTTCGAAATCCACAGGAACTCCCATTTTCTGCACTTCATTAGCCAAAATCAAGTCAAATTCGCCACGTGGCACTTGCCAAGTCCAAGTCCATCCTTTCGTAAATTGTTGTTCGAAATTAAAGTCGCAAATTTCGTTTCCACGAACGAACTTAGCTCCAAATTTTTCTTGAAAGCCTGCTTTTTTTACCGCATCCAAAAATCCAGCTTCATCAAGATGATCCATTACTCTTGGCAATAAACTTTCTCCAATCACAAAACGAGGAAATTTTTCTTTCTCTACAATTTTTACTTTAAAACCTTGTTTGTTAATTAATGATGCAGCTATCGTTCCTGCTGGTCCTGCACCTATCACAAGTACATCGGTTGTTTCTTTTTTCATATTAAAATAATTTTTAAAAGGTTTGTGTTTTTATCTATTTTTTTTTAGCGTTTTTAAGACGTGAATTTAGAACAAATTTAAAATTTAGATTCTGATTTAAATCAACTTTCTAAAAACAATCGTGTTTCTGATTTGTTCACATCAAAGTTTTTTTAATAAATCATTAGAACTTGTCATTCGATTAATCACATAATGCAATGAAGTATGCTTGGAAGCATAAACCACTATTAGTAATCGAATTGGCAAAGGTTTTAACCCATGATACTTTGGCAATAGCATTCATTATAAAAACAAATTACATATTTTTATTTAACAAATGTAAAGAATATTAGTTGAAATTTCACTGAGAGAATAATATATATTCAATATTATTCTTTCAGTGAAATTAATAAAGTCAGGAATAGATACAGTTTTTGATTAAGCTTTATTAAATTTTTCCATCAACTCCATACTAGCACCAGTTGATGAATATCCACCATCGTGGAAAATGTTTTGCATCGTCACCATTTTAGTTAAATCAGAAAATAAGGCTATGCAAAAATCTGCACACGATTCAGCGGAAGCATTTCCTAAAGGAGAATTTTTATCAGCATATTCGTAAAAATCCCCAAATCCTTTAACCCCGCTACCAGCAGTGGTTTTTGTTGGTGATTGAGAAATAGTGTTGATTCTAACTTTTTTATCTGTTCCGTAATGATATCCAAAGCTGCGAGCTATTGACTCAAGCATTGCTTTGATATCAGCCATGTCAGTATAAAAAGGATAAGTGCGTTGTGCGGCTATGTATGAAAGAGCTACAACTGAACCCCATTCGTTAATCGCATCTAGTTTTTTTGCAACACTCAGCATTTTGTGAAGCGAAAAAGCAGAAACATCAATACCTTTTGCAAAGTATTCATAATTCAATTCTGTGTATGGAATATTTTTTCTAATGTTTACACTCATTCCAATCGAATGTAAAACAAAATCAACTTTCCCTCCTAATATTTCTTGTGATTTGGTAAATAGATTTGTTAAATCGTCAATATTGGTAGCATCTGCAGGTATAATTTGCGAATTTGTTTTTTCAGCCAATTGTTTTATTTCACCCATTCGCATTGCAATTGGTGCATTAGTTAATACAAATGTAGCTCCTTCTGTATGTGCCTTCTCAGCTACTTTCCACGCAATTGAATTTTCATCTAATGCTCCTGAGATGATTCCTCTTTTTCCTTTTAATAAATTATATGACATAATAAAAATTGAAAATTATAAAGTTCGAATTTTGAATTGACGACAAATATACTAATTAGTTTAGTTTTTTAGCAGTTCTTTTGCATTGCTAATTGCCGCCTCTGTTGGATTGCTAGTACTTAGCATTTTAGCTATTTCCTGCACTCGCTCATCTGAAGTCAGTTTTTTGATATTGCTAAAAGTTTTATTGTTTTTGTCTTCCTTGAATACAAATAAATGAGAATTTCCCTTACTAGCTATCTGAGGCAAATGTGTAATTGTAATTACCTGCATAGATTTAGCCATTTGATTCATAATACTACCAACCTTATTAGCGATATCACCTGAAACGCCTGTATCTATTTCATCAAAAATAATAGTTGGAAGTGAAGTAAGTTGAGCAATCAACGATTTAATGCTTAGCATAAGCCTTGATAATTCTCCACCAGACGCCACTTTATTTAACTCTTTAAAATCGCTGCCTTTGTTTGCAGAAAAAAGAAATAAAATCTTGTCAGTTCCATTCTTTGTCAAAATTTCAGTTTCTGTTTGTTCTATCTTCAATTGCGCATTAGGCATCGATAATGAGGATAGGAGGGAAGCTATTTCTTTTTCAATTTTCGGAATTACTTTTTTCCTATTGGTTGAAACCTTTTTGGCTGTATTCTGTAAAATCTTTTCTAAACTAGTTAATTCTTTTTTAATCTTTTCTATCTCAAGCTCCAATGAACTAAACTCAAGAAGCATATTACTTAAGTTATCTTTAATACTAATAAGTTCTTCAATAGTTTTTACTTGATGTTTTTGTTCTAACCTATAAATTTCGTTCAACCTCAACGTTAGTTCTTCAATTCGTTTAGGGTCAAAAATAATATCTTGCTCTATATTCTCTAATTCATTTGAAATATCCTTTAATTCAATATAGGAACTATTAATGCGAGAACTTAACTCTTGAATTTCTGTTTTGTATTTTGCAAAAGTTGATAGAATAATTTTTATATCATTGAGAGATGAAAGTAAATTTTGTTCTCCACCATTTAAAGCGAACACACCTCTTGAAAGATTTAATTTTATTTCTTCAGCATTGTTCAAAGTTTCTAGCTCCTGCTCCAAGATGGTTTGTTCATGCGGTTTTAAATTCACATCTTCCAATTCATTAAACTGAAATTGAAAATAATCCAAATCCTTTTTTGCTTGCGATTCGCGCTCGACAAGATCGGCTAATTGGTTTTCGACTTGTTTGTATCGTTTGAAATTTGTTGCATATTCGTTCAACAATTCTTGATGATTAGCGAACGCATCTATAACCGAAAGTTGAAATTGGTTAGCATTTAAATCAAGTGTTTCATGCTGAGAGTGGATATCAACCAGATGAGAAGCAAGTTCTTTTAATTGACCAAGTGTTACAGGCGTATCATTAATAAATGCCCTCGATTTCCCTTCTGGATTTATTTCTCTTCTGATATAAGTGGTTGCTTCAAAATCAAGCCCGTTTGACGCAAAAAAATCTTTTAGTGAATAATCTTTTATATTGAATGAAACTTCAATAATGCATTTTTTTGTTTTGTCTTGAAGTGATTGAGCATCTGCTCTACTACCTGCTATCAAGCCGAGGGCTCCAAGCAGAATAGACTTGCCTGCTCCTGTTTCTCCGGTAATTATGGTAAGCCCATTCGAAAAGTCAACTTCGAGCTTATCTATTAAAGCATAATTTTGAATAGATATGTGGTTTAGCATTGATAATGAATAAGGAGTTGAAGTTGAACAATTAAAACGATTTTTTTATTGAGCACTTAATATTCGCTGATATTTGTTACTATTGGTAGGGTCTATATCATTAAGGGTGACAATTATTTTTGCTTTTTCATCTGACACTCCTCCCGAAAAAATATTTATTATTTCGTCCGACTTTGAAATAAAGAACACAGCTAGATTAAATGAAAGCGGTTTAGCATCATGAACTTTTTTTAGTGATTCAATACTTTCCAAAATCACAGCTCTTCCAGCATCTTTGTTATCCACCATCACATCCAATCCTTTGCGATGGTAATTGTACATACATTCTCTGAGAGGAACAAAAGAAGCATCCACCATATTATTGACTAACCAATATCTGTTTTTTGTACCATCAAACGCTTTCCAACCTTTTTCTCCTGAATTCTGTGCATTGTTCACAATACTTAATGCCTTTTGAAAATATGGTGTTCCACCATTCATTGAAAACGAATCGTAATCTAGACCTAGAATCATGTATGCATAAAAACCCATCACAGAGGTTAAATTACCTATGTACGTGTTTTCCGAAAAATCAAGCGGAGTGCTCTCGATATAATTGAACGAAAGGTCTTTGTCTTCGTAATTAAGTAAAACCGAGTTATAGGATGATTTGTACACTGGCCTACGGGCCTGTATTTGAATGGTTGCATCAAACCTATCCGTTTCTGGTCTAGCGGTAATGTTAATTAAAATATTACACTCGATTCTTTCTTCTGATTTGAATATATCGTTTGTCCATTTTCTGTTATTCATAAATTCAAACAATGCTGTTTTCATGGATTCGAAAACACGCTTATCAGAACCAGGAATTTGGTCAGAATTTACATCTACTTTGCAATTCAATTCTTGTGCTGGAAGTGATGAACTTACAAAGGTTATTAATAGGATTATACAAATTAGTTTATGCACTACTGTAATTTATTGCAGTTTAAAAATTTCGTTCAAAATATCTTTCGCAACTTCTTTCTTATTCTTTAACTCAAAAGTAACAATTTTATTGTTTCGATTAATAATTGAAATTTTATTGGTTTCAGTTTTAAATCCTGCTCCTAAATCATTCAAAGAGTTTAAAACAATTAAATCAAGATTTTTTTTAGCAGTTTTATCTTTTGCATTATTCAACTCGTTTTCTGTTTCCAATGCAAAACCAACAAGAATTTGATTAGCTTTCTTTATTTTTCCAAGTTCAGAAAGAGTATCCTTTGTCGGCATTAACTCAATTGTTTTTACTCCTTCTGCTTTTTTTATTTTTTGAGTTGCAATTTTTTTAGGTTTGTAATCAGCAACAGCGGCCGAAAGTACAGCTATAGAGCATGTTTTAAATACTTTTGTTGATGCTTCATAAAGTTCCTCTGCCGTTGAAACGTCAATGCGTTTGATGGAAGGATGAATAGTTTCCAAATGGTTTGGACCACAAACTAA
The DNA here is from genome assembly GCA_037131555.1 of Bacteroidota bacterium. Classification (GTDB taxonomy): domain Bacteria; phylum Bacteroidota; class Bacteroidia; order 2-12-FULL-35-15; family 2-12-FULL-35-15; genus 2-12-FULL-35-15. Next base: position 11,801 of record JBAXQU010000023.1, on the reverse strand, counting down.
GGTCACTTCAGCTCCTTGGTTTGCAAATTCTTCGGCAATTGCGAATCCCATTTTTCCTGTAGAGAAATTTCCAATGAAACGGACAGGGTCAATAGGCTCGAATGTAGGCCCAGCAGTAACGAGTACTTTTTTCCCTTTATAAGATAGTTTGTTAGATATTTCGTGTTCTATAAATGCAACAATTTCTTCTGGTTCAGCCATCCTTCCTTCCCCATGTAAACCACTTGCAAGTTCTCCTTTGCCGGGATTAATCATTATGTTTCCAAATGATTTCAATCGAGTGATGTTATTAATTGTTGAAGGATGCTTGTACATGTCCAAGTCCATTGCAGGAGCGATGTATACCTTACAACGAGCCGAAAGATAAACCGCTATTAACAAATTATCACAAATACCATTGGCCATTTTTGCAATTGTATTTGCGGAAGCAGGGGCAATCACCATCATGTTAGCCCAAATTCCTAGGTCGACATGGTTATTCCATTCTCCGCTAACCTCTTTGGTAAAATCAATGAGTACAGGGTTTCGAGAAAGGGTTGAAAGTGTTAGAGGGGTAATGAAATCGAGTGAAGATTGAGTCATCACAACTTTTACATTGGCGCCTCTTTTTATAAGTGATCGAATTAAAAAAGCTGATTTGTATGCAGCAATACTGCCAGTAACACCAACTATGATATTTTTATCGCGCAGCATTCTTCTTTATTCAAGATAAAGTTATGATTTTGAAGTTGACAAAACAGAATTCGGATTAACCATTTCGCCAACTTCAAAATGTTAACACTTATTTTTGAACTTCAGTGTTTGGATTACGATGATAAATTTTACCATCGAAAAATTCTTGAATAGCCATAAGAGAAGGTTTTGGTAAGCGCTCATAAAATTTTGAAATTTCAATTTGCTCACGATTTTCAAAAATCTCTTCTAAGTTATCAGTGTTTGAAGCAAATTCAGCTAATTTATTTGTTAATTCTTCTTTTATTTCAGCACTTATTTGATTTGCACGCTTCGAAATGATAGCAATACTTTCGTATAAATTACCTGTTTCGTGATCTAAATCTCTCAAATCGCGAGTTACTGTTGATAAATCTGCACCTGTTTTTTTGTAGTCCATTTTTGTTATTTATTTAATTATGATGGTTTATTGTATTTCTCTAAATTTTTTAAAGCACTTGTATAAACTGATTCGGCATCTTTGATGAATTTGCTAGTTGGATAGGTATCCACAAATTTGATGTATGCATCACAGGCCGATTTGAATCTTTCTGCTTTTTTGGATTCAATACTATTCAAAGCAAGTAAATAATAAGACTTGATAATTTTGTAACGAATCTCTTCAGCATGTTTATCATCGGGGTAATCTTTTAAGTGATTGTTGAGAGCAGAGATTGCTGCTTTATAATCTCCAGTTTCAAAATAAAGAATAGAATTTTCGTATGATTTTCGCTCAAGTTTACCTCTCAACTTGTCTAATAGCGAATTACATTCCTCAATCCTAGTGCTTTTTGGAAATTGTAAAGTGAAATGTTGAAATTCTTTTATGGCAAGTTTTGTGTCAATTTGGTCAAGACTATATTCTGGTGAATTAAGATAGAAACAATAGGCGTTCATATACGTGCATTCTTCTGTATGAATACTATTTGGGTAGGTTTTGGCAAAATTCCTAAACTGATAACCAGCAACAATATAGTCTTCCATATTATAGTTACAATATGCATAATAATAATGCACTTCCTCGCCCTTTTCCGTTCCTCGATAAACACTCATAAGTTCCTCGAACAAAGTTAATGCTTTCGAATAGTCTTCTTTATCAAAGTATTTCTTAGCAGCTGCATATTTGGCATCCATATCCGAACTCTTTACCAACTTATTGAACTTGCCAATAGTGATACTCCGATCCTTATGTTTCCCTTTACCATTAGTAGATTCATACACTTTTTGCTCGCTATGACACGAAGCCAAAATGATTATCCCCAACGAGACGAATATGTTACGTAAATACTTTTTTTGCATAAAATGGACGCAAAGATAGTTTTTTTGATGGAATAACGTTATATAATCTTTCTATCAGAACATTAATTTCTGTTAAAGGAAATTTATGATTATATGTGATTGTGTTAATCACTTTGTAGCTACAAATTTTTCCACCTTATTGTTTATTGGTTTAATTGTTTTTAGAAATTGATAAATAGCACTTAAATCTTCGTCAGTCATTTGACCATACATGGTCCAAGGCATAATGGTATTAAAATCGCCAGGAAGTAGTCGATTAGATAGTGTGACACTATCGGAACGTTGACGAAACAATCCGATAAATTGTTGACATGACCATCCTCCAATTCCTGTTGAATTATCAGGGGTAATATTTCCGGAGCGAACCAATGAACCATCAGGAAAAGGAAATTCTCTTCCTCCTCCATATTCAGTTCCGTCAACTAGTTTTCCGTTTTCAAATTTAGTATGGCATTCAACACATGCCCCTGCTGATGCAAGATATTTTCCATATGCAACCTTGTCAGTAGAAATGGGTCTTTTATTAAAGGTAGCTTTATGAGGAATAGTGTTAATTATGAAGTTCATTGGAAAATCGGAATGAGAATTCGGCACATCATTTATTATAGGTTTCAAAGTACGGATGTAAGCAATAATTGCTTTAATGTCTTCTTCGTCCATTTGTCCATAATAATGGAATGGCATTACAGGAAAAAGAGCGTTTCCTTCTTTTGTTACACCTGTAGTTATAACTCTTAGAAGTTCACCATCTGTATATCTTGATATTCCAGAAGGAGTGATGTTTTTCGAATAATATGCGCCAGGAAATCCGTACTTCTGATCAAAAATTTCACCCCCCATCCCAAAAGTGCCTGCAATTGGTGGCCCCGAGAATCTTGTCCAATCTCTTTTTGAATGACAATCAATGCAAACACATACATGATTCGCAAGATAATCACCTCTTTGAACAATTTCTGGGCGAGTATCTACTTTTAAAGTTGGAGCATCACCGACATTTGGTAATGCAATTTTTACAAACATTAATAAACATAAGATTGACACGAGTAGGCTTAAAAATAGCCAAAGTAGAATTTTTTTAAAACGTTTCATGTTTTTTTGGTTTTGATTTCCTACTCATCGGCTTTTCGGTTGCGCCTCGTTTTTAAAGTGTTTTCTGAACTCCACTTGCTTCACTACAATTTTTAATAAGAATTACGAGTTTTGTTCACCAAAACCATTTATTTATTCACGGATTAAAAATATAAAAATTTTAAATTCAAACTGCTATTTTCAAAATTTTTTCTAAAATTTTAATATATTTCATTTTAATCTTTGCCGAAATAAATAAATCCGAATGAATAAAAACAATTGTTCACTAAAATATAAAAAGTACTTTTGCCCAAAAATAAAACAAAGGACATGAAAAACATTTTTAAACAAGAAGTAACACAAGAAATTATTGAAAGAATCAATAGATTAGAAAACACAACACAACCTGTTTGGGGTAAAATGACGGTTGGGCAAATGCTTGCACATTGTAATGTTACCTACGAAATGGTATATGAAGATAAACATTCAAAACCTAGTGCTTTTATGAAATTCATTCTCAAAGCATTCGTAAAGAAAACGGTGGTAGACGAAACACCATACAAGCACAACAGCAGAACCGCTCCTCAATTCTTAATGACAGACCCAAAGGATTTTTCTAATGAAAAACAACGACTAATTAGTTACATCAAAAAAACACAAGTGAATGGGGAAAACTTCTTTGATGGAAAAGAGTCACATTCTTTTGGTGCATTAAAGAAAACCGAATGGAACAATATGTTTTACAAACACCTTGATCATCATTTAAGTCAATTTGGAGTTTAGATTAAAACTAATAAAACGAAATTGTTGTGAAAAATTTAGATAAAATGATAATAATATTATTTACATTTGTTCAATATTAACCCCTTAAAACAAAACAAAATAAAATGAAAAAAATAGTTACGTTTTTTATTATCTGTTATTCAGCAATCAATTTGTTGGATGCTCAAACTTCTGGAGGTCCTGATACCTATGGTTATACATGGCGAGATAGCAATGATGGAATAGGAGCCCCTATTTACAATTGGATAGATATAGTAAATCTATCAGGTGCTCAGAACGTTCGATTCTTGGGAGACGACAATACAGTTGGTTCTTTTCCTATTGGTTTTCCTTTTCATTTTTATTGGTATGATGTTACGCAGTTTTGGGTTGGTTCTAATGGATACATTGGATTTACAAATGGGCAGATTTCTTCTCCTTTTCCAGCGATTCCAAATACTTTGGCACCACAAAACTTTATCGCTGCATTCGCTTCCGATTTAGTTTTTGGTTTACCTGGAGATACTGCACAATGCTGGAGATGGACTAATGCAACAAATGATACATTGATTGTTTCATATTTGAATGTTCCTTTTTATCAAGCAACATCTCCAAACTTCATTGGTAGCAACACTTTTCAAATAATATTGTCTGCAGTAGATAGTTCAATAACTTTTCAATACAAAGAGCAGTTAGGTTCTACGATTACCACTTCGGGTAATTTTTCTTCGGTTGGAATTGAGAATAACTCTGGAAACATAGGCTTACAGCAATCCTTTAACACGTATCCTCAAACCAGTTATGCAGTGAAGTTTAAATATCCTTCAAATACTACCTACGCAGTATCGGATGCTGCTACAATGTATAATAGCAACCCAGAAACAGGCGGGGCATTTTTATCCAATCTTGGAAGTGCCTTCACTATGTCAACCAATATTAAAAACACAGGGAATCAAAATTTAGCATCTTTCAATGTTTTTTCAAGAGTGTTAAATTCTGGAGGTACTATTCAGACACAAAATACTGTTGCAAGTAGTGCTTTAACTCCAGGACAAAGCCAATCAATTACAATGCCTAATACATTTAGCCCGACATCAACTGGCACATACACGTTTGTAACTAACACACAACTTTCTGGAGATATCACACCAAGTAATAATCAAAAAGTACAGGAATTACAAGTGGTTGATACAACCGCTAGTTCAATTCTGCTATCTTACGATAATGGCACAGAAGCAGGACTTGGTGGACTAAGTTGGACTGGTGGTCAAGGTGGTGGGGGAGTTTATTTCGTTCCTCCTTTCCATCCGGCAAAGATTACTCAAATGCTATCTTATATAGCAGCCGATCCTAATGGTGTTGGCTTTTCAATGGAAATATTTGCCGATAATGGAATAGCAGGAAGTCCTGGAACGATGTTGGATTCAGAAACTGTTGCTCCCGGTACAGCAAATACTGGTGCATGGAATACCATAACGCTTACTACCCCTCTTATCATTAATTCAGGTGGAGTCTACGTTGCTTGGAGTATGAATGGTGCGGGAGTTGCACTTGGTCAAAATAATGTGGCACCGTTTTCAAATCAGACATTTGAAGTTATTAGTAATACGTGGGCGATTTATCGTTCTCGTGAAACAACCGATTTAATGATTAACCTTAATATCGAAAAATATTCAAACGTTGGAATTTCAGAACTTGGAGAAGGAAGAACCATCGGTGAGTTTTATCCGAACCCTTCTTCTTCTGTTTCGAGTCTTAATTTCGAATTTACAACGCCTCCAAAATCTTTATCGTTCGATATATTTGATGTTCAAGGCAAGTTGATCGAACATAAAATGATGAACAATCAAGTTACTAACAATGGAAAATTGACTGTAAATACCGAATCGATGAATGCTGGAATTTACACTTGCAAAATAAATGTTGATGGCAACACAATGGTGAGAAAATTGGTGATTGCAAAATAATGCAATGAGTCGCTGAAATAAAATCCCGTTCGATTATACTATTGAACGGGATTTTTTAATTTTAATATAGCATACAAATGTTAACTGTTTATTGTATCCCAGGTATGGGAGTAGATCATCGATTATTTCGAAATATCAACTTAACTAATTGTGTTTTGAAACCTATCAAGTGGGAAACCCCAACCAAAAACGAATTGCTTCCCGATTATGCCATGAGACTTGCAAAACAAATTAATACTTCCGAACCATTTGCTTTGCTTGGTGTTTCATTTGGAGGTATGTGTGTTACTGAGATAGCAAAACGATTGAACCCTTTGAAAGCAATTGTAATATCAAGTTGTAAAGAACACAAGGAGTTGCCTTTAAAACTAACCATATGGAAATACCTTCCTCTTTATAAGACGCTTAATGATGATACTTACAAACGCTCGGCTATGATTGTAAAAAAACAATTTGGAGTCTACACCGATGAACAAGCTCTTAAGTTCAGGGAGATGCTCGATACTTCACCCACCAATTATTTTAAAGGTGCTGTTCACTGCATAATGACTTGGAAAAACAAAACAATACCCGATCATCTTGTTCATATACATGGCACGGCTGATAGAGTGATTGATGTAGGAAAAATAAGTGCCGATTACCTAATTCAAGATGGTTCGCACTTTATGGTGATAAATAAAGCAGATGAAATAAATAAGATTATCAACAGTGAGTTGAAAGACCTAGTTAATCTATTTTTTTGCGGTATTCTCACCTCCCATCAATACATATTGAATGATGTTGGCTCCCATTCGTAAAGCTTTTTGATGAGTTTCGGGTGAGTCTTTATGCACTTCGAAACTTTCCCAACCATCTCCTAAGTCGCATTCGTAATCATAAAAACAAACTAAACGTCCTTGATAAATCAATCCGAAACCTTGTGCGTTTGTGCCATCGTGTTCATGAATTTTTGGCAATCCGTTTGCGAAATCGTATTTCTGATGATAGATTGGATGAGAGAAAGGAAGCTCAATAAATTCTAGTTCGGGGAACACTTTTTTCATTTGCGGGCGAATGAATTTATCGATTCCATAATTATCAGAAATATGCAAGAATCCTCCTCCAATTAGGTAATTGCGAAGATTATCTGTTTCTTGAGAATTGAAAACAACATTTCCATGGCCTGTCATGTGTAAGAATGGATAATTGAAAATGTCGGGACTTCCGACTTCTACAATGGCTTGTTCCGTTTTGATGCTTGTTTTTAAGTTTTCGTTGCAAAATTTAATCAGATTAGGCAATGAGGTTTCAAGATTAGCATACCAATCGCCACCACCACTGTATTTAAGCAATGCAATTTGATAGGTAGGAGCAGGACTGAATGCAAAGCACGCTATCAAAAGCATCGATATGATTAAACCTTTTTTTAATTTCCCGTTCATTCCGTTGGTTATTCTATTGTTTTTCCTTTGCTTGTTTAAAGGCTAAATACATTTCATTAAAACGATTCATTACTTTTTCTAGAAATTCATCATCCACCATTTTCTTTATTCCTTCTATTCCATTTACCTCGCTATGTGCTATCTTGAAAATTTGTTCCATGTTTCCAGCTTCAAAATGTATTTGGTACTTCTCGTTCATAGAGAAAATACTGATACTTAATTTTGGATGAGGAATAGAGCCAATTACACGCATTCGATATAGTATTATACTTTTTTTATTGGACCACTAAATATACTTGTTCCTTCATCTCCTTCTATTCTTAACTTTGATTGTATGGCTTTCGCCAATTTCAAATAATGATTTAATTTATTCTTGACTAAAAACAATGCGGCATCATCATCACCATTAATATAATTTGCCATTGCGGCCCAAATGTACTCCTTTTGTTCCATGAGAAGCTTAAAAGCTTTTTTATCGTCCCAAACTGCATTTACAAAACTTGCAAGCGTGAGGTGCTTATTCACCAGCAAGTATTCGAAGGCTTTCGAATGTCGGCTTACGGCATCGTTCAATTGAACCAATTCTTCAAGTCTATTATTCTGCAACCATTGTTTTGCTGACATTTCGCCTTCTACCCATTGTGTTGCTTTTTCAATCTCTTCTTGTTTATAAACGAGCATGCTTTGTAATCAATTTCAAATCAAAAGTTGTGAAACAAAACTATTTATTTTATTTTCAATTTAACGGTCTTCTTGCTTTTTCTTGGCTTTGGTATTCTTCCAATACGTTTGTCGCCTTTCAATATCAAATCACAAACGAGATTGATGCTGGTTTCAAAATCATCTGCATCTTTATGTATCATCTGCCAACCACTAACACTATCGCCAAACAATGTAATAGGTTTTAAACTTGGAAAGTCTGACCGTAAACTGTCCATAAATTCTTTGTTGGTAGCTATCCAAGCTCCGCTATCCACATCATCTTTGTCGCGCAAAATTAAAACAATTTTATTCTCCACATACACTGCGTATGCTCCAAACATTGGTTTTACAATAGGATTTGCAGAAAAAAGATTTTCTAATATAAAATCAAAAGGAACATTTTTTTTCACTGCCATTGTAATCTTAAAACTTGATAATGGTTCTGAAATTCAATTGACGATTGGTAAGATAATTTGGCACTGCGTATTGGCGGCTTGTTACATCTTCCACCCAAATGTACGAAACAGTATTATTGGTGCCTAATAGATTGAATACTTCTAAACTTATCCATACCGATTTTAAGAATCGACCTATATTTTTCTCTTTCACTTTTCGGTTTTCGCGAAGTACTTGGTAAGAGAAGCCGATGTCGACTCTTCGGTAAGGAGGCATCCGAAGTACCTGCTGATAATAATCGGAATGTGGAGGACCAAATGGAACACCTGTACCAAATAATAGATTCAAGTGCATTTTTAAATTGGGTAGGTGAGGCATTTTATCTTGAAAGAACAATCCGAAACTAACCCGTTGATCGGTAGGGCGAGGAAGGTAGCCTGGTTCGAAACGAACACTATCCACCTTTTTGGTATTGTAGGTATAACCAGGCACAATCTTTTGTCCATCGCTATTATAATATTCGTAATAATAATCATCCTTGATATCTTGTCGCGTTTCCATGATTGATAATGATGCCCAAGATTCGAGACCTTTTACAAATTCACCATTCACTTTCATATCCACACCCGAAGCGTACCCTCGTGCATTGTTTTTTGCTGAATAGGTGATTCGAACATTGTCTATTTGATAAGGAATTAAATTGTCGAGGTATTTATAATAAGCCTCAGCAACAAACTTAAATGGGCGTTTCCAAGCGGTGAAATTATAATCGCTCGACAGAACGAAATGTATAGATGTTTGTGCTTTCAGATTAAAGTTGATATTGCCTGAGCCATCTCGCAATTCGCGATAGAAGGGAGGTTGATAGTAATATCCTGATGAGAACTTAAATACAAAGTCTCGCTTCCAATTGGGTTTAAAACCAATTGTTCCTCTTGGACCAACCAAGGCTTGTTTGTTCAAATCCCAATAATTGGCCCTGATACCACCTATTAGTGATAACGAAGAAGTATCCTTTAGTTCTTTATTCCATATTGCTTGGGCATAACCTGAAACTCTATTGGAGGAAATACTTATTTTCTGCTTAATTACATTTTGCAAAACAATTTGTTGTGGATCGGTTATTGGGAGCGAATAGCCTGCACTGTCAACGAATTTCCATTCGCTTAGTTTATCATCAATAATTTCTTTGTTGTATTTCAATCCCCAAAGCAATTGGTTTTTGCCACTTGTGTAAGTTCCTTTATGTTCGCCACTGATAACATAAGCTGTTAAATTAGTTCGAGCATGATTCAGAAATGTTCCCACTCCTCGGTTGGCAACCACATCGCCAAAGCTTGGTTTCCCAAAATCAGTTTCTAGTTGGTCGATGTAATATTGCCCTTGTATATCAAAGGCTTCGCTTTCTTTGCTTCTGAATCCAGAACCAATAAACTTTAAATTCAACTTATCATTTTTGTCGTGATACATGGTAGATACTGCACCCATCATGGTATTGAATTTATCCACCTCTTGACCATCGAAATATATTTTCAATCTTAAAGCTTCGCTAACGGTACCAAAATCGGTTTCTCGGTTTTGTGGTACTATCTCGTATTTATTCGAGGCATAATTTCCCAAAACATCCAATTGCCATTCGGTCGTTAAATCATAAGTAAGGTAAGCTTGAACATCAGCAAAGAATGGTTTATAATCTCCCTTTGTATCGGTTTTGCTCAATAGGTATTTGGTGCTTTTGTAACGTGCACCTATCAGCCAAGTGAAACGATAATCTTTTGAGCATCCTTCGAGGTGTAAGTTGCTACCCAATAAACTTCCTGAAACAGTGCCAGCAAACTTGCGTGGTCTGCGGTATTGAACATCGAGCACTGACGACATTTTATCTCCATATTTAGCTTCGAAGCCTCCTGCTGAAAAAACAACGGACGATACCAAATCGGGATTCACAAAACTCAATCCTTCTTGCTGCCCGCTTCGGGTAAGGAAGGGACGATATACCTCAATCCCGTTGACATAGACAAGGTTCTCATCAAAATTTCCACCACGAACGGAATAGGACGAACTTAATTCGTTTCGGCTCGAAACTCCAGGTAGGGTGAAGAGGATGGCATTAAAATCTTCGCTAGCTGTGGGGATATGTGTCAAGAGAATAGGGTCGATGCGGGTTCCTTCTTTGTACCGAGAGTTGTCGGTTACTTCTACTTCTCTAAAGGTATTGATGGTAATGGTTTTGTCAATCTTCAATTTCTGATTGGCAGCAAGTTTTACGGTTTGTTGTTGTTTTCCATAGGAGATGTTGTAAAAAGCAATGATGATTTCTTTGTCGGCAGGAATGGAATACGTGTATTCTCCATTTTTATCGGTGTATACTGGTGCTTGTGTGCCTCCGAGTATCGACACCGAAACGCCTTCCACAGGCTCGTTATCGGTATTGGTTAATCGGCCATAAACGGTGGCTTTGTTTTGTGACATTGCTGCTTGCAGCGCAACAAGGAGGAAGCATGAAAATAAAAAAGCTTTAATCTTTACTCCTCTCACTTCTTATCTTTCTTCTTTTTAAAGTCACCATTTTTCCATGCTTGTATAAACTTTGCCCAAGCTATTGGGTTCAATAAATTGTTGGGAGGCATTTGCCCAGCATAGTAAAGTTTGCTTTGATATTGTTGCATGGTGAATTTATAGTTCAAGCTTGCATCCACAGCCATGCCTGCCATTCGGGCTTTCATATCTTCGCGGTCCATGTTTCTATTGGCATGGGTCATGTCGTCATCAGGCAAGTTGAGGGCAAGAAAAGCGGCCTTAAACTGTTCTTTGGTAGGCCAAGGATAAACCACTGTTTCGCGAAGCGAGACGGTATCGGTGCGCAATACTTGTATGAGCGAATATTTATTGGTCGACAAAGTATCGGGTATGTAAAAATTAGCTGGCGAAAAACCAATGGCCGAAAACACAATGGAGTCGCCCAATTGAGCCACAAAACTAAAATATCCGAAATAATCGCTAATGGTACCTCTGTTGCTTTTGTTTACGATGATGCTGGTGTATGGCACCGGACGGAGACTATCGCCTTCCACCACTATTCCGCTAAACTGAATCAAATGCTGGTCTTTGTTTTGCCATTTCACCCGATCTTGCGCCCAAGCACTATTTAAAGACACACTTATCAAACCCACTAATGCCAATACTCTCAACCAATTTCTCATTTCCATTATTTATTGAGCCCCAAAAGTACATAATAATTAGCCACAGGGGATGCAATCTAAGGATTAACGGAAAATTTATTTAATTATTGCGTGGAGAATGATTTTTCGGAAAAGGCTTTTGAAATGAACTACCCGAAATTAAAACAATAGCAAATCCCTAATGTGTGATTTGCCCTTTTACGTTACTTTTCGCCTAATTAGCTGTTGGCAGTTTTATGTTACTTTTCGCCAATCCCTAATTAGCTATTGGCAGTTTTACGTTACTTTTCGCC
>JBAXQU010000022.1:0-38933 GCA_037131555.1 Bacteroidota bacterium | reverse complement strand
CATCTTGAGGGGGTGGCGAGCAATCGTGGGAGTTCGAATCTCCTCCCGGACACTTCGCTTTTCCTTATAGATTTTTGATTTAGATGATGTTTTTATCTTAATTTTTTCTTGGATTTTGCTTTTCCTAAAGTCGAACTGATTACAATCATCTAATTCTATTCCTTTCGCAATCATTATTTCAATACTTTTGTTTCCATAAAACTCATAACAAAATTTCTATGAACAAATACTTTTTACCAATTATCACCTTTTTGACATTCAGCATGCAAACTCACTCACAAACTGAAAAGCATTTAAAAAATATCAAGCAATTAACATACGGTGGCGATAATGCCGAGGCTTATTTTAGTTATGACGACAAATTTTTGTCTTTTCAAGGTAATAATTCTAAATGGGGTTTGCAATGCGACCAGATTTTTAACCTGAATATAGCTGCCGCTGCAAAAGATAGTACGTATAGACCTCCATTGATAAGTACTGGAAAAGGAAGAACTACTTGTGCTTATTACTTGAAAGATGGTAAACACATTCTTTATGCATCAACTCATGCTGCTGATAGTTTATGCCCTCCAAATCCAGCACCTCGCACAGACCACAAATATTTGTGGGCAATCTATAATACTTTCGATATTTATATTGCAGATTTGAATGGTAAGATTACCAAACAACTTACAAATTCTCCTGGATATGATGCTGAAGCCACCATCTCTCCTCAAGGAGATAAAATTGTTTTTACGAGTACTCGTTCGGGTGATTTGGAATTGTGGACAATGAATGTGGATGGTACGAATTTGAAACAAGTAACTAATGGTTTGGGTTATGATGGTGGTGCCTTCTTTTCGCCTGACGGAAAAAAATTAGTGTTTCGTGCTTCGCGCCCAACATCACCTGAAGACATAAAAGAATACAAAGAATTGCTAGCTCAAGATTTGGTGATGCCAGTGAAAATGGAAATATATACCTGCAATGTTGATGGCAGTGATTTAAAACAAGTAACTCATCTTGGAAAAGCGAATTGGGCACCCTATTATACTCCTGATGGAAAGAAAATTATTTTCTCATCGAATCATGATGCGGAAAAAGGATTTAACTTCAATTTGTTTACCATCAATCCTGATGGTACAGGTCTTGAAAAAATAACAGGAGTAAGCACTTTTAATGCCTTTCCTATGTTTTCGCGCGATGGTAAAAAAATAGTGTTTTCATCAAATAGAAATACACATGGAAAACCTGGTATCGATTTGTTTATAGCCGACTGGGTTGATTAAAATTATAGAAATTAATAAATAATATATAAAAAGAAAATAAAATGAAAAACACCCTTTCAATAGTATTGATTTGCTTTGCATTTTCGTATGCCAAATCGCAAGAAGTAACAGTTGCTCAAATTAAGAAAGATGTTTATGCACTTGCAGACGATAAGATGCAAGGACGCGCCACTGGAGAGAAAGGGTGTGCTATGGCGGCTAACTATATTTCGATGCGATTCAAACAAATCGGATTGTTGCCAAAAGGTGATAACAATAGTTATTTAAAAGCGTACGAATTTAAAGCTCCTACTAATCCGCATGCGGGGGTGGATTCTACCTCAAAAACAAAACATAGCAATAATGTTGTTGGTTATATTGATAATAAAGCTGAAAACACGATAGTAATTGGCGCTCATTATGACCACCTTGGTTTGGGATATGATGGGAATTCGTTGGATGCAAATCCTCAAGGCAAGATACACAATGGTGCTGATGATAACGCATCGGGTGTGGCCGGAGTGTTGGCCATGGCAAATTATTATCAGAAAAATACGGTGACTGAGAAATACAATTATCTATTCATTTGTTTTTCGGGAGAAGAACTTGGTTTGTTTGGTTCTAAAAAATTCTGCGACAATCCTTCCATCGATTTAACAAAAGTGGATTTTATGATGAACATGGACATGATAGGACGATTAGATTCTATTAATCGTTTGTTGGTGTATGGTGTGGGTACTTCTCCCGAATTGTACAAAGCTGTGAATACTGTTAAATCGGATTTTAAATTCAAATTAGATAGTTCTGGAATTGGCCCATCTGACCATACTTCATTTTATTTAAAAGATGTTCCTGTATTGCATTTCTTCACCGGACAACATTCCGATTATCACAAACCATCGGATGATGCAGATAAAGTGAATTATGATGGTGAGAAAAAAATTATTGATTATTTAATTGCTGTTGTGAACGATTTGGACAAGCAGCCAAAAGTAAAATTTACGACCACACGCAATGCGAGTAACGAAAATTCACCAAAGTTTAAAGTAACATTAGGCATCATGCCCGATTATGCTTTTGATGGTCCTGGGGTTCGTGCTGATGGGGTAACAGATGGAAGACCTGCTTCAAAAGCAGGTATGCAAAAGGGTGATGTAATTGTTCAGCTTGGCGAATACGAAGTGAAAGACATGCAATCGTACATGGTAGCTCTTACTAAATTCAAAAAAGGCGATTCCTCAACCGTGGAAGTATTGAGAGGAAAAGATAGACTGAAATTACCAGTTACTTTTTAAGTTCTTCGGTGTTTTCTTTCTTGGTTTTGTAAGGAATCATTATTCCTAAAGTTCCAATCACTTCGTAGGTGGAGAAACTCTGCTTAGCCGTGCCTTCATAAACATGAAGTCCATAATAATAAGCGTAATCAACTTTTTGCGCTAAATCGATGTATAAATATTTTCCGATTTCTAGTCGGTAAGCTGCTTCTAATCCTGCGTTGAATCCTCCAAATTGAAATCCTGCATTGTTGTCGTGACCGAACAATGTGTTTTCGGTATGAGGAATCAATGGGCCAATTCCTACCTTATATATATTGTATAATTTAAGTAAACCTCCTTTGGTACCTGTTATATAAAATCGTTTCATAACGTTGAAAAGAAAAAAATTGGCACCGTTATTCAGTTTCCAAAGCATGTTATGGTCGGTTATTACAATGTTGCTATCCATAGCCGCATTGTTCACCGTACCCACCACATGTGCACTTTGACCCGGAGTCATTTGATATTTGGTATGGTCGAAATTAAGTTCGAATCCCCATGTAGGATGTTTTTTGAGGAAAAATCCAAAACGGTAATTGTATTGAGGAATGGTTAATTCGTGCTGAAATAGTTTATCCCAACCTATCCTATCGTTGCCTGCAACGTTTTTGAATTCATAATTGCTGCCTTGCGAAGGTTGCGAAACTTTGATGGTGGAAGTGCTATACCATTCTTTGTTATATCCCCAAGCAAAATACATGCGCGAGGTGAATGGGTTAGCGGTTTGTGCTTTCGATAGAAATGAAAACAAAGTGAGGGTGAATGCAAAAAAATACTTCATCGTTTTTTGGTTTAAAGTGCGAAAATAGTTTATTTTAGAACTAGCATCCCCCCAAAAAAACTTAATCAATAGTGTTGACTTTCGAAAAAGTGCGGCTCAAGAACCAAATCGTGCACATCTTGCCTCGCTATTCGATGCTTTCGATGAGGTAGGTGATGTTGTTCATCGCCACTTGTTCGTTTTTAAGTTTGCCCATCAATTTTGCTCCCAAAGGCGAATTGGGCGAAACCACCATCACCACCGAACCATCAATGGTGATTTTTCCAAGCGCTATACTAATGTATAGGTAAATATTATTTGCTTTTACCAAACTTCCTTTGCTCACTTTGTTGGCTTTTAGTTTAGGATTCAGTTTTTCTAATTCCGTTTTTTGTGCGAGCGTTTCCCGGAGTTGTTTTCGAATCTTTTCTTGCTCCAATTGCATCATCGAAATGGATGTTTCGTGTTTGTCGCCAGCCGAACTTTTGCTATCATTTTTCACTCCCTCTGTCAGCTCGTTCAGGTTTTGTTCTAAAGCTGACGCATTTCGAGTGATGAGCAGAAGGCAATGCTGATAAATTTTTTGTTTGAACAAGTTGTTGTGTTAAATATTAGTAAGTGCCGATTAGAAATGATTCGTGAATGATGCAAAAACCAGATTTTCGAACTAATTCTTCTTTGCAAAAGTATCATTAATTTCGTTTTAAGTAAAAATTCAGCCTTTGGCGAGTAGGAATTTGTGCTTGGCGAGTTCGACTTTGCCTTTGGCGAGTAGGAAATCGTTCGTGGCGAGTTCGACTTTGCCTTTGGCGAGTAGGAAATCGATCGAGGCGAGTTCGACTTTGTCTTTGGCGAGTAGGAAATCGATCGTGGCGAGTTCGACTTTGTCTTTGGCGAGTAGGAATTTCACTTTGGCGAGTTCGCTCAACCCAAAGTCGAGTTCGACTTTGCCTTTGGCGAATCAATTCGTACTAAAAACTAATTTCCTGATATTACCGAAGAGGTTTTAGTAAATATTCGAGTCCATTCATTTTTATCTCGTACATAGTTTGGAGCAGCATTCCAAGTTTTCCTTCAGGAAATCCTTTTCTATTGAACCATTCGAGGTAAGAAACTGGTAAATTGCAAAGCACCGTGCCTTTGTATTTTCCAAAAGGCATTTTCATTTCTACTAATTGAAGCAGAAGTTGAGGGTCGGGCCCATTCAGCATTTCCATATATTATATGTATGGTTTATAAGCGATGATTGGAAAGCTTATGCTCCTCGCCACCAAACAATATATCTTTCACACCCTGTTGTTGCAAGAAATCGTGCGGAAAGCCAAGTTCAAACTTGCTTATTTCATTAAGTCGAGCCACATGGTCTGCGCTTAATTGCATTTTTGTAGCCCCTATCGAATCTTGAATTTGAGCAAGTTTGGTAGCACCTACCACAGGAATAATAACCTGAGGTTTTTGCATCATCCACCTCAGTGCAACTTGGGCCGCACTAGCATTTATTTCTTCAGCTATCTTTATCACCTCAGCCACTATCAGTTGGTTTCGGGCATTCAATCGTTCACTCGTTTCTTTTAGTCGCGTGGCATCTTCTTTTTTCAAAAGATATTTACCAGTGAGCGCACCACCTGCTAAAGGAGCCCAAGCCGTTATGGCAATATCGAAACTATGAGCCATAGGTAACAAATCGCGCTCCACAGTTCGTTGTATCAAACTATGTTCTACTTGCAAACCATTGAATCGAGTCCAACCTCTCAAGTCGGCAATGGTATTTGCCTGCGACACCACCCAAGCAGGAGTATCGGAAATGGCGGCATACATTATTTTTCCCGTACTCACCAAATCGTTCATTCCCCTAAGCACTTCTTCAATTGGAGTAGTAAAATCCCAAGCATGTAAATAAAGAATGTCGATACAGTCAACATTCAATCGTTTCAAACTTTGCTCCACCGACCGAATCATGTTTTTACGATGATTACCAACAAAATTCAAATCATTTTTTCTGTCTAATAGAGAATATTTGGTAGCAACCACAAAATGATCTCTATCCGAATGGATAAATTCCCCCACAAATTTTTCACTACTTCCTTCGGTGTATCGGTTAGCGGTGTCAATAAAATTGCCACCTTCATTCGCAAAGCAGTCGAATATTTTTTTACTCGTTTCTTTATCTGCTCCCCAGCCCCATTCGGTGCCAAATGTCATTGTTCCTAGGCAAAGTTCAGATACCCGTAATCCTGTTTTTCCAAAAAGTTTGTAGTTCATTGTTTTCTATTTTTAGTAGTGCAAAGGTAGACAGAAATTATTAAATAGTTATTAGCTGACCGTTGTCAACAATTAAAATTTTTTTACAATAAAAAATTTTCTATTTTTGAAACGAAATTTAAAGCATAAGAACACGATTAAATAGTCTTCAAAAACTATAAACAACGAGATAACTACCATTATGGACGAAAAGCGCGCAAAGAGTATAGGGAGCAAACAAGGGCTTTATGCGGTAACGTTGGGCCTCATCATAGCGCAAGTAATCATGACAATTCTGTCAATCGAAAATGGTATTTATAAAGCCATCATTTGGTTTTATGATTTTGATGATATTTTGAGCATCTGTTTCGTTGTGCCTGTCGTTTACCTTTGTGGTCATCTCTTTGGTCAGGGAGCAGGAAAAGCAATATTAAAGAGACACAAAAATTTCACTTGGATAGGATTTAAATTCGGTTTTCTCACGCTTTTTATTGCCGTTTTCACTTCAAGCATGATCGATTTTATTGAGTATGGAATACCTAAAATAGGTACAAGAGGCGAACAACCTTTTATTCAATACATGCTTGAGCCTATGTTCATACAAACGATTATAGGTACTATACCAGCCCTTTTAATTGGCCTTTGGTGTGGCTCAGCTATCAAGAAAAGAAGAAGGTTTTAGTAATGATCAATTCAACAAATAGATATTCAGTTCAAATTAGATTGTAAAAATTAACTCAAATAAAAACAAAAAAATCTATAACAAAAAAACAAACCAATATGAGAAAAAAATTATCCATTTTATCAATTAGTATTTGCGGTTTCATCAACCTAATCAATTCGCAAACTACAATAACATTAAATCCTTTTCAGGACAACACGCTTTACGAAAGTGTTGCAGGCAACATTTCAAATGGAGCAGGCGACCATCTGTTCTCTGGGACTACTAATAGTGGTTTGAAAAGAAGAGCATTGTTATTATTCGATTTGTCTTCTATTCCATCAGGAGCAACCATTTCGGATGTTTCGTTGACCCTTACAGCCGACCAAACTACTGCGGGGGCAAGGGCTATGAGTTTGTACTCCATGTCGAGCTTTTGGGGCGAAGGAACTTCTGTAGCCACTGGTGCGGGTGGGAATGGTGCAGTTGCCACTACTGATGATGCCACTTGGCAATATAGTTTTTATCCAGTAACAAATTGGACTACACCAGGAGGCGATTTCGATGCAACAGCAATAGCTACCACTAGTGTTAATGGCAATGGTACTTATGTTTGGACCTCGTCCGATATGAAAACCTACGTTCAAAACTTTGTTAATGGAACAGGATTTAATCTTGGTTGGATATTAATTGGTGATGAATCGAGCACACAAACAGCAAAACGATTTGGAAGTAGAGAAAATACCGACCCACTAAAAGTGCCTTCTTTATCCATTACTTATTCTGCACCTTGCGTAAACCCTGATTTACCAACTTTGAACGTATCTGCTCCTGCTATTTGTTTGGGAAGTACAGCAACAATAACTGTAACAGGGAATTTAAATAGCGCTACGTTATGGCATTTATATGCCGATGGTTGTGGCATCACTCCTCTCGATTCAAAT
This sequence comes from Bacteroidota bacterium, assembly GCA_037131555.1. Taxonomy (GTDB): domain Bacteria; phylum Bacteroidota; class Bacteroidia; order 2-12-FULL-35-15; family 2-12-FULL-35-15; genus 2-12-FULL-35-15. Next base: position 31,764 of record JBAXQU010000022.1, on the reverse strand, counting down.
GCCATAGGAAGTTTTGATGTGAGTCCAACTTCAGCAACTACTTATTATATAAGAGGAGAAGGTGGTTGTGTATCATCTGGTGCTTGCGAAAATATTTCAATTGGTATTACACCGAATGACGATCCTTCTTTTAACTACTCAGGTTCTGTTTTCTGTCAGAATGATGCCAATCCTTCACCAACTATTACCGGAGCATCCGGAGGACTGTTTTCCGCTAGTTCCGAAGGTATTGTTTTGAATCCTATTAGCGGAAAAATAAGTTTAGATCAATCATCAGGAGGAACATACACAGTAACATATACCACGGCAGGTCCAGGTTGTGTGGCTTCTGCCGATTTTATCTTGACCATCAATCCTTCTTATTCTATGTTTGCAACCGCTACAATCTGCGATGGTCAAACTTATACACTAGGCACTCAAACTCTAACTACCTCTGGTGATTATTCAGAAGAGTTCTCAAGCGTTGCAGGTTGCGACTCCATTATCAATTTAACTTTAATTGTTAATTTCCCAACTACATTCACACAGAATGTTACCATTTGTAGTGGTAGTAATTTGGTGATTGGAACCAACACTTATTCTAGCGATGGTACTTATATCGATATTCTTACAGGTTTTCAAGGATGTGATAGTACTTTAACTACCAACCTTACAGTGCTTGCACCAATAACTTCTTCACAAACTCTTGTTCTTTGTGCAGGTGGCGAGATAATTGTTGGCACAAACACCTATTCAACAAATGGGACATATAATGATGTGTTAATTTCAGCATTTGGATGCGATAGCACCGTTACCACAGATTTAACCATTTTGCCAGCCATCACTACTTCTCAAGTATTTACCAATTGTGCTGGAACATCCATTACAGTTGGAACAAATACTTATAATTCAACTGGAGTTTACACTGACGTTTTTGTTGCGGCAAATTTATGTGATAGCACCGTAACTACTGACTTAACAATTCTTCCTGAAAATTCAACCACCCAAAATATTACAGTTTGCGATGGAGGTTCGACAACAGTTGGAACTAGTATATATAGTGTTTCAGGAACTTATACTGATATTTTTACTGCCTTCAATCTATGTGATAGTGCGGTGACAACAAACTTTACAATACTAGCACCAATAGCTACTTTCCAAACGGTTACACTTTGTGATGGAGGAAGTATGACTGTTGGTTCGAGCACTTATTCTGCCACAGGAAATTATGTGGATCATTTTACTTCTGCATTTGGTTGCGATAGTGTGGTTACCACCAATCTAACAATTTTAGCTCCTATTTCCACTCCTCAAACAATAGTCGTTTGTGCTGGAGCAAATATTTCAGTAGGTAGTAATACATATTCGTCAACCGGTACTTATACTGATGTAATATCTTCATATTTTGGCTGTGATTCGACAGTTACAACAGACCTTACGGTATTGCCCCCTAACACCGCTTCTCAGTCTTTCACCATTTGTTATGGTTCAAGTATCAATGTTGGCTCTTCTATCTATAACTCAAATGGGATTTTCTCCAATAGTTTTATTGCATTTAATGGTTGCGATAGCACTCTCACTACCTTCTTGACAGTTCAACCAGAGAACACAAATACCTCCATTGTCTCATTATGTGAAGGCTCAAGTGTGACCGTTGGAACCAATGTATACACTTCTACAGGAATTTATACTGATGTGTTTACATCTGCAAATTTATGCGATAGCACTATCATTACTAACTTGACTATTATCCCAACTGTCAATACCTCACAAGACATCACTCTTTGTTTTGGTGGAGATTACTCCATCGGATCGAACACATACAATGCTACAGGGACATACATTGACCACCTTATTGCATTTAGTGGATGCGATAGTATAGTTACTACTAATCTTACCATAAATCCAGATATTACAAATGCTCAAACGGTATTAATTTGTTCTGGTTCTTCAATAAATGTTGGAACTTCCACTTATTCTACAGCAGGTATTTTTACCGATATTTTGACCTCTTTTGATGGTTGTGATAGTACACTTACAACTACATTAATAGTGAACTCTCCAGTCGCCAATTCGCAGACACTCGTGCTTTGCGATGGTGCAAGTGTAACATTAGGAAGTTCTACATATTCCTCAACAGGAATATATACTGATATTTTTACTAATTCAAATGGTTGCGACAGCGTTCTTACAACTGATTTAACAGTGATGCCTGCTATTGTAAGCTCGCAGAACTTTACATATTGTCAAGGAGGCTCAGTTTCTGTTGGAAGTTCTACTTATACTGCTACTGGAACCTATGTAGATGTGCAAACCGCATTTAATGGTTGTGATAGTACTGTTACAACTGATTTAACAATCATTCCAACAAGTTCAAGTTCTCAAACATTGGTTATTTGTGGAGGTACGAATATTTCTGTTGGTTCAAACATTCATTTAACGTCAGGAATTTATGTTGATGTATTGACTGCCTATGCTTCAAATGGATGCGATAGTACGGTAACTACAAATTTAACGGTTCTTCCAATTATATCAACCAACCAATCTGTCACCATTTGTTTTGGAGGAAGCTTAACGGTTGGTTCTTCTTCGTATAATGAAACAGGTATTTATATTGATGTCTTTACTTCATTTGAAGGATGCGATAGTACTGTCACCACAGATTTAATTGTGAGTCCAGCAAATACACAAAGCCAAACACTTACTGTTTGTTCAGGGGCAAGTGTTAATGTAGGAACATCTATTTATACTTCTTCGGGAATATATAATGATGTGTTGAATGCAACAAATGGCTGTGATAGTTTACTGACTACTAATCTGACCGTTAGTCCTGCCTTAACAGGAAGTCAAGCCTTAATTATTTGTAATGGTTCAAGTGTTACCGTTGGGGCGTCATCTTACAATACAACGGGTATCTTTACTGATGTTTTAACCGCTTTTGATGGTTGCGATAGTACTGTAACAACAAACTTAGTCGTTTTGCCTGCCATTGTTCGCACACAGTCATTTATCATTTGTGCTGGTGGTAGTGTTTCAGTTGGAACTTCAACGTATAACTCCACAGGTGTTTATACCGATTTGTTTTTAGCCCATAATGGTTGCGATAGCACAGTAACCACAAACTTAACAGTTTCTCCTGCTATCACTTCCACGCAATCTTTTACCTTATGTGCAGGAAGTAGTGTCTCCGTCGGAACTTCCACTTACAATTCTTCTGGGATATATACTGACATTATTACTGCTACAAATGGGTGCGATAGTGCGGTAACCACAAATTTAATTGTGCTTCCTGCTATCTCAGGAACTCAAACCTTAACTATTTGTTCAGGATTAAGTTTGATTGTTGGGTCTTCAACCTATACAGCCACAGGGGTCTATTCGGATGTCTTAACTGCTTCCAATGGATGTGATAGTACAGTTACAACAAATTTAACTGTAAACCAAGTGATAACAAGTAATCAAACATTGACCGTTTGTGCAGGATCCCATATTACTGTTGGATCCAATACTTATTCTGCAACCGGAATATATACAGACATTGTAGTTGCAACTAATGGCTGTGATAGTACAATAACAACCAATCTTACCGTTAGTCCAGCAATCACAGGATCGCAATTATATTCCCTATGTGCTGGAAGTAGCTTAACTGTAGGGTCTTCAGTATATACCACTTCAGGAACTTACATTGATGTGTTGGCTTCATGGTCAGGTTGCGATAGCACTGTCACAACAGGTTTAACAATCAATCCTGCAATCACTAGTACTCAAAATGTTTCGATATGTGCAGGCGCAAATTTTATGGTTGGCGCATCAACTTATAACACTTCTGGAACATACACGGATGTTTTAACAGCAACGAATGGTTGTGACAGTACTTTAACTACAGTATTAAACGTGAATCCAATAATTACAGACTCGCAAACGTTGACGATCTGCAATGGATCTAGTATTACAGTGGGAACAAACACTTATGCTTCTTCTGGTACTTATTCTGATATGTTCATCACTAGCTCGGGTTGTGACAGTGTTCTAACTACCTATTTAACTGTAAGTCCTGCCATCTCAGTGATTCAGACCTTTACTATTTGTGCAGGCACAAGTGTTTCTGTTGGTGCCAATAATTATAGCGCCTCCGGAACTTACACAGACATGTTCGTTGCTTCAAATGGATGTGATAGTGTCTTAACCACCAATTTAACAGTCAGCCCAGCGATTTCGATGATTCAAACTTACACTATTTGTGCGGGGGCAAGCCTTTCAGTAGGGTCATCAAATTATACTTCTTCAGGAACATATTCTGATGTGTTAATTGCAACAAATGGCTGTGACAGCACTGTAACGACAAACCTTTCAGTTAATCAACCTATCATAGGTTCACAAACTATTGTCGTTTGCTTTGGAGGTTCAGTTACCGTGGGAACTAACATTCATGATACAACTGGCGTTTATTCAGATGTATTAATTGCATACAATGGCTGTGATAGTGTTGTTACAACAATTCTTAATATTAATAACCCTATAGAAAGCTACCCTGTGTATACTATTTGTGATGGAGATTCAATTTCAATAGGTTCAAGTACTTATTATTCTTCTGGAACCTACACTGATATCTTAGTTGCGGCTTCTGGATGCGACAGTGCAATTTATTCAACATTGTTCGTTAATCCTGCAATTGCTTATCAGCAAGCGATTATAGTTTGTGCAGGTGGAAGTGTAAATGTTGGCACGAACACTTACAACTCATCAGGTATTTATACCGATTTACTTACTTCCACAGGTGGTTGTGATAGCACGGTGATCACCAATCTAACCGTAAGTCCTATTATCAGCGGAACCCAATCAATTTCTGTTTGTTCTGGAGATTCCATAATGGTTGGTAATTCTATTTACAACTCCTCAGGTGTTTATACTGATGTGTTAACATCAATGAATGGTTGTGATAGTATTCTTACCACTACATTGTTGGTAAGAACAGCAATTAATTCGAATCAATCGTTTACATTATGTAATGGCGGATCAGTTTTTGTCGGTTCAAACCAATATATAACAACAGGAATTTATACCGACATACTTACTTCTTATCTTGGTTGCGACAGTATTGTAACAACAAATTTAACAATTAATTCGTTGCCAAATGCAACAATGGCAGCCTTCACCACTCCTGTGTGTGCAGAAGATGCTCCATTTGCACTTACAAATGGATCTCCGTCTGGTGGGGTGTATTCAGGTATAGGGGTGAGTTCTAGTCCTATTTTTACCCCTATTGGATCAGGGATTGGTAGTTTCGTGATTACATACACTGTAACAAACGGAAATGGATGTAGTAATTCAGCCACTGCCACCATAACAGTTCATCAGTGTGCAGGTGTTGAAGAATACACATTTGCTAATGATTTGGACGTTTATCCTAATCCTTCAGAAGGCCTTTTCACGATTTCTATGGGTAATGTATTGATAAGGAATCTCTTTATTTCGGTCTTTGATATTCAAGGAAGAGAGGTTTATTCTTTGGTTGACAGTAATCTCTCAGGTGACTATGTTAAGCAGGTTAATTTAGAAAGTCTTTCAAAAGGTATTTATTATCTAAAGGTATCTGATGGAAAATCAAGTAAAGTTCAGAAAATAATTATTCAATAAAAAATATTTGTTGAATTAAAAATTGAAGATAAAATAGACTGTTGCAAAGATTGCAACAGTCTATTAATATTTATATGAATTAGAGACTTTTTGAGAATAGTAAAATTGTGTGGGGAAATATCATGTTAGCAAAATTAAATAAATAAGAAAAGTGAAAAAAAGGGCTTTTGTTTTTCTGTCAATATTCTTAGCTGTAATCAATTCGTATAGTCAAATCATAAGTATTCAATGTTTTAATCAAAATGATTCAATCGGAATTCATTTGGGTAAAAACAATTTAATCTTGAATGGAGGGTTCGAGAATACCAATTGTGGTTTTAATTCAAATTGGAATTCGTTTTGTCCAAAGTCAGCGTTTTACACCTGCAATATAGAGAATTGGGTTTGTGTTGGAGGCGGAAGTGCTGTTTACCCTCATTTTTACGATACAACCTTTGAATTCGTGGTGGAAGGCAAACGAGCACCTTATTTCGAAAATTTGTATACAAAAGTGAATTCAAAGGTAAATAATGATACTGCACCGTTTTTGAAGGAAAACGGTTGTGCAATTCAAAACATTTCAACAAGTTTTTTTTCTAGTATTCCTTCTAATTATGGTGGAGGTGAGGGATTATCCTTGGAACAATTAGTTTCAAATTTGGTGAGCGGCAATATGTATATTTTGGAATTCTGGGCAGGAGGAGGATTTGATTCAAAAAACAAAACAGTTGAGGACGGTTTGTTCGCTGTTGATATTGGTTTCGGCAATTGTTATTTGAAAAACAAACCAACACCGCTCCAAACAGGAATTGGAACAAGATTTTTAATTGCTTTTAAAGCAACTAAATCTAGCCATACAATAAAATTTACCAACTGGTTACCTCATAAGAGTAATTGTGCTGATCTTATTTTGGACGATGTTCGATTGTATAGTTCCGAATTTTTACCAAAAAATATTTCTATAAATCCAGGTCATCCTCAAACAGACTTTATTTGCAAGGATATCGTTGATGTTTCTTTAAATACAAAAACTAAGCAGATAGTAATCACATTTCAAGAAGATCAAAAAAACACTAGCATTAAAATCAAAAACTCGCGAGGCAAAGAGATGTTTGCTCTCAATTTTACCGGAAGGGAACTTTTTCTTGACCAAGGTGATTTAAAAACAGGAGTCTATTTTGTGCAGATAATGAATGGAAGTAACTCTTTAATGTCAAAAAAGCTTGAAATTAAATCGAAGTAGGAATTTTCATCACCTAAAATATGAAAATTAGAAAGAAGTATAAAATAAAATCTTTTTTAGCAAAACGAGTTGTATTATTAAAAATATTTCTATCTTTGCACTCCGAAAAAATAAAAAGAATATTAATTAGTCCTTAAGTAAGAGGACACAAACAATAAAAAAATGGCATTACGTACGTTTCAACCATCGGTTAAAAAAAGAAAAAACAAACACGGTTTCCGTGAAAGAATGGCTTCTGCCAATGGTCGCAGAGTATTAGCTTCGCGCAGAGCTAAAGGTAGAAAAAAACTTACCGTTTCTGACGAAAAAACTCATAAATAAGATATTATTTTGATAATTTGACAAAAAATGCTTCTCCCAAAGAGAAGCATTTTTTTTGTCTTTATGTTGAAAAACGCTAATAAATTTAAACCAAAGAAAGAACTTTAAACAATATTTTCGCAACAATTAACTAATTCAACAAATCTCGAATTCTATAAACTACCATATACATCATGCCCAGAGATAATTCCATAAAATCAGTATTAATAATCGGTAGCGGCCCCATCATTATTGGTCAGGCTTGCGAGTTTGACTACAGCGGTTCGCAGGCGGCTCGTTCGTTGCGCGAAGAAGGAATAAAAGTAACGCTTATCAATTCCAATCCGGCTACCATTATGACGGACAAGGTAACCGCAGAGAATATTTACCTCCTTCCGCTCGAAGTTAAATCTATCATCAAAATATTAGAAGAAAACAAAGATATTGATGCTGTATTGCCTACTATGGGAGGGCAAACTGCATTGAACCTTGCCATGAAATGTGATGAGATGGGTATCTGGAAAAAATACGGAATCCGTATGATTGGTGTAGATATTCAGGCAATAGAGGTTACCGAAGACAGAGATAAGTTTCGTGAACGCATGGAATCTATCGGGGTGGGAATGGCTCCTTCTCATATTGCCCGTTCGTTTTTAGAAGGAAAAGAAATTGCACAGAAATTCGGATTTCCACTGGTTATTCGTCCTTCGTTTACCCTTGGAGGGAGCGGAGGAAGTGTGGTGTATCACAAAGAAGATTTTGATAAACTATTAGACCGTGGGCTTCATACTTCGCCTATTCACGAGGTGTTGATTGATAAAGCCGTTTTAGGTTGGAAAGAATTTGAGTTGGAATTGCTTCGCGATAGTAACGATAATGTAGCCATTATCTGTTCTATCGAAAACTTCGACCCTATGGGAGTTCACACAGGCGACAGTATTACGGTGGCTCCTGCCATGACTTTATCCGACAGTACTTATCAGAAAATGCGTACCCTGGCCATTAAGATGATGCGCAGTATTGGTAATTTTGCCGGAGGCTGTAATGTTCAGTTTGCTGTAAATCCTGACGATTCGGAAGATATTATTGCTATCGAAATTAATCCTCGTGTGTCGCGTTCGTCTGCTTTGGCGAGTAAAGCTACCGGTTATCCTATTGCTAAGATAGCTTCGAAACTGGCCATAGGGTTTAATCTGGATGAATTGGAAAATCAGATTACCAAGTCTACCTCGGCTTATTTTGAGCCTACACTTGATTATGTAATAGTAAAAATACCGCGTTGGAATTTCGATAAATTTAAAGGTGCTAATCGTGAGTTAGGCTTTCAGATGAAATCGGTGGGCGAGGTAATGGGCATTGGCCGTTGTTTTCAGGAAGCCTTGCAAAAAGCTTGTCAATCGTTGGAAATAAAACGTAACGGACTGGGTGCTGACGGAAGAGAAGTTAAAAATCAGGATGAGTTATTAAAAAGCCTGGAACGCCCGAGCTGGAACAGATTATTTCATATTTACGATGCCATTAAATTAGGCATTTCCATAAAAACAATTCAGAAACTTACCCGCATCGACCCATGGTTTTTGAATCAGATAGAAGATTTAATTCTATTGGAAAACGAAATTTCTAAGTATTCGCTTTCGGCTTTGCCACGGGAGTTATTTTATGAGGCCAAACAAAAAGGGTATGCCGACCGTCAGATAGCTCATATATTAAGATGCCTGGAAAGCGAAGTGTTTAAACGCAGACAGGAACTCGACATCAAACGTGTGTACAAACTGGTGGATACCTGCGCAGCCGAGTTCGAAGCCAAAACACCTTATTATTACAGTACATTTGAAGACGAAAACGAATCGATAGCATCGGATAAGAAAAAAATAGTGGTACTGGGCAGTGGCCCTAACCGCATAGGGCAGGGAATTGAGTTTGATTACAGCTGTGTGCACGGTGTGTTGGCGGCTAAAGAACTGGGTTACGAAACCATTATGATTAACTGCAATCCGGAAACAGTTTCTACCGATTTTAATGTGGCCGACAAGCTGTATTTTGAGCCGGTGTTTTGGGAACATATTTACGATATTATTTTAAACGAAAAGCCCGAAGGAGTAATAGTTCAGTTGGGAGGACAAACCGCATTAAAGCTGGCCGAAAAACTGGAGCGCTATGGCATAAAAATTATTGGCACCGATTTCAAATCTCTCGATTTGGCCGAAGACAGAGGTCGTTTTTCTAATCTTTTAAAAGAAAATAATATTCCTTATCCCAAATTTGCTGTTATAGAAGATGCCGAACAGGCTGTTGAGCTATCGCGAACATTGGGTTTCCCGTTGCTGGTTAGGCCTTCGTATGTGTTAGGCGGACAAAGCATGAAAATTGTGATTAACGAGCAGGAATTGGAACAACATGTGGTTAATTTGCTGAAAGACCATCCCGGCAACCAGGTGTTGATAGACCATTTTCTGGAAAATGCTATTGAAGCCGAATCGGACTCGATTTGTGACGGAAAGGATGTATATATAATAGGTGTGATGGAACATATTGAGCCGGCCGGAATTCACAGTGGCGATTCGTATGCGGTGCTGCCTCCTTTCGACTTGAGCGAAAATGTAATGAAACAAATAGAACAGCATACCAAAACCATTGCTGTGGCTCTCAAAACAGTTGGGTTGCTCAATATTCAGTTTGCTATTAAAAACGAAGTGGTGTATATCATCGAGGCCAATCCTCGTGCATCGCGCACAGTGCCGTTTATTGCCAAAGCCTACGATGAACCGTATGTAAATTATGCCGCCAAGGTTATGCTGGGTGCCAAGGTTAAAGACTTTACTTTTAACCCTCGCAAAAAAGGATATGCCATCAAAATTCCGGTGTTTTCGTACGAAAAGTTTCCGGAAGTAGCCAAAGAATTAGGCCCTGAAATGAAATCTACGGGTGAGGCAATTTATTTTATTGACGATTTAACGGATGAGTATTTCCATACTATTTACTCCGAGCGCAACTTGTATTTGAGTAAATAGACTGTTAATTCTGACTATATTTTTTTGTAAAGCTTGATTTGAGGGTCAGATCATTTATTTACAAAATAATTCATCATTATCAATTATTATATGTACCTTTGTCCTAATTATTAATCAAATTATTATATTAAATGAAAAATGGAATTGTAAAGTTTTTTAATGAAACCAAAGGATTTGGATTTATTAAAGCTAACGACAATGGCGAAGAGTTCTTCGTTCATGTGTCAGGATTGAAAGAAGAAATTCGTCAAAATGATGAAGTTGTTTTTGAAGTTCAAGAAGGCAAAAAAGGTTTAAATGCTGTAAATGTAAGATTAGCATAATTATATTAGAATATAATTTACCTAAAAAGCCCCTGCTTTAGCAGGGGCTTTTTACGTTTAATTATTTACAAGGTTATATCCTATCAAATCTTCCCCAATAAAGTTATTTTCGAAAAATACTATATTAATATTGTTTCTGAACTTCTTGCAAGATTCTATAAACACCACGACAAATAAATGTTTTTTTTAAGTAATATAAAGAATTTGGTAAAATCGTTTTAGGTTGCATACGAGTATTCTTTTCAAGGGATTAGTCGATCAAAACAAATCTTACATTAATTTACTGAATCAATATAGACAAAGTACGACATTGAACACATAGTCATTATCTTCAGCTTCATGGAGGTACTTTTAAATGAAGTAACTTGATCTAATTTTCATCCTTCTTGATAAACATTCGATATCTTTTTAGCAAAATATAAGACTAGTTGTTTTGCAACAATTGGGGCAACCAGACAATAGATGCTTACAAGTAATTAATAATGTATTTCAGGAACAATCGCATCTATATTTTTGGGTTTAGATTGTTTTAGTTTATTATACAGTTTTTTAGTAATTTGTTCAATATTCTTCGCGTTTTGGTGGAGCTTCTCAAGTTCTATTTAGATGTAACTAACTCTAAAGAATTTTGAGAATTAGTTGATACTTTATTTACAAAACAAACTGAAAGTAAGACAAAGCTTGAAGTAAAAACACGAATTATTTTACTCCATCATTCTGTCTCATGAATTCAAGAAGATTGCGAGCCTCGTCATCTAACAAACTTTGATTTGGCATTCTTACGAGGCATATTTCTAGTTGAGCTTGCGCAGCAGGGTCTTTGTTAATCATTTCATCTGTATTAGTTATGAAATTCATGATCCAAGATGGCAATTGACGATTAGTAACTCCTTTCCATCCCGGGCCAACTAATTTTTCTTCAGTTAATTTGTGACAAGCTGCACATTTGGCTACAAAAGATTTATTTCCTGCTGCAGCCATAGTTTCATTAAGTTTTTCATCCAACAGAATGTCTTTAAATTTCCCTACCCCATGTTTCGAATCATAGCTAGATGGTACTGTATTCGAAGTGACGGCTTGAGGTGTGCCGCTTTCTCCACAAGAAGAAAGAAAGGTTGTAAAAATTAAAATTATACTAATTGTTAATATCTTTTTCATAGGTGTATTTTAGTGAAAATAAGTTTTGCAATATTCGTTGCGAAAGGTAAGATTAAATATGATTATTATCATAACTATAATTGAAGAACATCAATGACTACATTGCTTATAATAAATAATTTTGAGCATTAAAACTAAAAATATACTATTTTAAAAATGTTTTCTAAAAGAAAATGTTTTAGAGACTAAAGATTATATGAATCAACCCTTACATAAATGGCTAACAATAGCAATTATTAACTTGAATATTGTCGCCATGATTGGTGTTATTTTAAGATATAAAATTGTATTTTATTTACCATTCATTGATCAAAAACATTTATTGCACACACACTCCCATTTTGCATTCTCAGGTTGGTTAACACAAATATTAATGACCCTCTTGGTGGTATTTTTATACAGTAAAGGAATTACTAATTCATTCAAAAAATATTCATGGTTACTCTTGGGAAATGTGTTTACAGCCTATGGAATGTTAATTACATTTACTATTGAAGGTTATGGATTTTTATCAATTACTTTTTCTACATTATCCATTTTTGTTTCATATATTTTTGCAATTGTAATGTGGAAAGACTTAAATAGGCTTAATTCTAAATCAAGCAGCATCTATTGGTTTAAAGCCGGGGTGGTGTTCAATGCCTTATCGTCTATTGGTGCCTTCGCTTTAGCTTACATGATGGCAACTCACTTTATTCATCAGAATTATTATTTATCTTCAGAGTTTTTCTATCTTCACTTTCAATATAATGGATGGTTTTTCTTTGTTTGCATGGGTTTGCTCATCGATAAATTGGAGAAATATCAAATCTCTAGTCAACTTTACAAAACAATTTTTCGTTTGTTTTTTCTCGCATGTATTCCCGCTTATTTTCTTTCTGCATTGTGGATGTCTCTTCCAACATGGGTTTATATTTTAGTCGTAATTTCGGCTTTGGCTCAATTTCTTGGATGGTTTTTACTTGTGAGAGTAATGTTTCATCACCTAGAGGTTTTAAATGGTGTAACTTCTATTTTCTCAAGGGGATTGTATTCAGTAGCAGCTTTTGCCATTACCATAAAATTATTGCTTCAAATAGGGTCTACTTATCCCCCGCTTAGCAACATGGCATTCGGTTTTCGTCCTATTGTGATTGGCTATTTACATCTTGTATTGTTGGGAGCAATCACCATGTTTATTTTAGGTTACATTGTTGCGAATGGATTTGTTTCCTTGGAAATTAATTCAATAGTTGGACTTTCAAGTTTTGTTTTGGGTGTAATCATTAATGAGATTTTGTTGATGTCTCAAGGAGTTTCAGCGTTAAAGTATGAGAGCGTTCCGTACATTAACGAACTACTTTTAAGTAGTGCCGTAGTTATGTTTTTTGGGATATTTATGTTTGTTACTGGTCAGTTTAAAAACAAAATCGAATTAGAAAATATTGTATGAAGGATAATTGGAAAAGATATGTTTTTGCCATTTTAGTTTTTAGTTTTTTTGCATTTTCATTACATTTGTATAGCATTAAAAATTTCGAATACAGAAAGGAGTACAATAGCAAGTTAGCTCAAAGGGGAGAGTTGGTTTGGCAAAAATATAATTGCCAGAGCTGTCATCAGATGTATGGCTTGGGTGGATACCTAGGGCCTGACTTAACAAATGTACTCTCGGTAAATGGTAAAAATGCCACTTATGTCTTAGCGGTCATTCAAACTGGAAACAATCAGATGCCTGCAAATAATCTATCTGAAGATGAGAAGACTGAAATTATTGAATTCCTAAAATCGACTGATGCAAGTGGGGTTTCCGACCCAAGGAGTTTTGTGAAACAAGTAAATGGAATGATTTCGAAAGATGGAAATGGAAACTGAAAATAAAATAGGAAAGTTCTTTCTGGCGGTTGCGTTGATTATGTTGACGTTAGGATTGATATTTGGAGGTATTGCATCAATTTCATACATCAGTCCTCGGTTTGCATCTTCTTGGATTGGTTTTGTACAACTACGACCATTGCATGTTTCGTGTATTATGTTTTTTATTTTAATTGGAGCAAGCGGTAGTGTTTATAGTGGGCTCAATTCGTTGATGCCTAAATCAACTAATTCTCGAATAGCTTTTTTACAACTCGGATTGTGGTTGGTTGCAATAATCTTCATTTTGTTCTCATATTCTACTCAACAGTTTGGCGGAAGGGAATATTGGGAATTTCCCCCAAAATATGCCATTTTGATAGCTCTCGCTTGGCTTTTGTTTATGTACAATTTTGTAAAGGTGGTTATTAAAATTAAAAAATGGCCGGTGTATATTTGGATGTGGATGACTGGTGTGTTTTTCTTCCTACTTACGTTCACCGAAAATTATCTTTGGGAATTTCCATATTTCCGCGAACATTTTGTAAAAGATATGACTATTCAATGGAAAGCAAATGGCAGTTTGGTTGGTTCTTGGAATCAAATGATTTATGGAACTGCATTCTTTTTGATGGATAAACTTAGTGGTAATACGGCTGGATCTAAATCGAATCTTGCCTTCCGCATGTATTTCCTTGGATTGGTCAATTTGATGTTTAATTGGGGACATCACATCTACACTTTACCTACCGAGAATTACATCAGAGTAGTGAGTTATGCTGTAAGCATGACCGAGTGGATTTTATTAGCACGTATTATCTATTTGTTCAGAAAAACTGTAACCGAAGCACAGAAATTATTTCATTATTTTCCATTCCGCTTTTTATTCGCTTCAGAAATTTGGGTGTTCCTGAATTTGGCATTAGCCATCCTTATGTCTATTCCTGTGCTCAATCTTTATACTCACGGAACTCACATTACCGTGGCACATGCTATGGGCACTACCATTGGAATCAACACAATGATATTACTTGGGGCTTGTTTCGAATTTATGATGAAACGGAACGATACCCATATTGGTTCAAAAGTTTTGAATTTTGTTTTCTGGCTCACACAGTTTTCGCTTTTTGTGTTCTGGGTAAACCTTATCATAATCGGTTTAAATCGTGGAATGTGGCAAATGCAGACAACTCCAAGTCCTTTCAGTTCGATGATGGCTGAGCAAGGTGGATTGTTCCATGTGTTTGTTGTTTCTGGAATCGTATTAATGATTTCTTTACTTACAATCGCAGTGGCATTACTCAATAGTTTTTTTAAAGAAATATTTTCGCGAAAATTATCTGCATAAAAGTTTTGTTTCTATTACTACTTAACAATATTTAAACAATTAAAATAACTATGGAAAATTTTAAAACAATTATTGAACCATTTAAAATAAAAATGGTTGAACCTATACACTTAAGCACCTTCATTCAACGTAAGGAATATTTGAAGGAAGCAAATTTTAATCCATTCGCTTTGGATTCCAACAAAGTGATAATTGATTTCCTTACTGATAGTGGTACCTCAGCAATGAGCAGCGATCAGTGGGCAGGAATGATGCAAGGAGATGAATCGTATGCAGGTGCTAGCAGTTGGCACAAAATGCGAGACTCGATATTCGATTTAACAGGTCATGAGTTTATTTTACCCACACACCAAGGGAGAGCAGGAGAAAGAATTCTTTATGGTCACTTGGGAGGTCCTGGTAAATTTTTTATTAGCAATACCCATTTTGATACCACTCGTGCAAATATTGAATTCTCAGGAGCCGAAGCCATTGATATTCCTGTGGAGGCAGGAAAAAATCCGAAAGAATATCATCCATTTAAAGGAAACATGGATGTAAAAAAACTGGAAGAAATAATTCGTGAAAAAGGGTCAGCAAACATTGCAGGTGTTATTCTTACTGTAACAAATAACAGTGGTGGAGGACAACCAGTAAGTATGGAGAATGCAAAAGCAGTAGCTGCTATCTGTAAAAAGTACAAGATTTATTATTTTCTTGACTGTTGTCGTGTGGCAGAAAATGCCTATTTCATTCGACTTCGTGAGAAAGGATACGAAAGCAAAACCTATAAAGAAATTGCACAAGAAATGTTTTCGTTGACTGATGGTGCAGTGATGAGTGCTAAAAAAGATGCATTAGTTAATATGGGAGGTTTCCTTTCTTTGAAAGAAGAAGAACTAGCAAATGCATGCAAAAACTTGCTGATTATTACCGAAGGTTTTGCTACCTATGGTGGATTGTCGGGGAGAGATATGGAAGCAATTGCCATTGGGTTGCGCGAAGTGTTCGAACCTGATTATCTTCATTATCGAATAACAAGTACTACTTTTTTAGGCGAAAAACTTCGTGAAATGGGCG
The DNA here is from genome assembly GCA_037131555.1 of Bacteroidota bacterium. Taxonomy (GTDB): domain Bacteria; phylum Bacteroidota; class Bacteroidia; order 2-12-FULL-35-15; family 2-12-FULL-35-15; genus 2-12-FULL-35-15. The sequence continues at coordinate 15,894 of JBAXQU010000022.1, read as the reverse complement.
TACCATTGATGTGGCCAATTGGAGGACATGCTGTATATCTTGATGCCAAAGAGTTATACGATCATATTCCAGTTGAACAATATCCAGGACAGGCTCTTGTTTGCGAGCTATACCTCACTGGAGGTATTAGAGCGGTAGAGATTGGTTCGGTGATGTTTGGTAAATATGATGATAACGGAAAACTTATCCCTGCCCCTATGGAATTAGTACGTTTAGCTATTCCTCGTAGAGTTTACACACAAAGTCATATCGAATATGTAATAGAAGTGTTTAAGAAAATCCTTAATAACAAACGCAACGCAAAAGGGCTAATAATAACTGAAGAACCTAAATTCTTGCGTCATTTTACAAGTAAATTTAAACTAGTAGAATAGATCCGACTAGTAAATGTAAGGAATCAATCGATAAGTTGTATTTATGCAGTCGCTGTGTTCTTCTCAAATTTGTTCGCGTAATACCAACTAGTTTAGGACAATTCAATGATCTTTAAAACAATTGACTTTCAAATTAATCTTCTTTTCTTTTGAAAGCAAGGAAAAGCGCTCCTCCAATGAAACCAAAGAGACAAAGTGATGAAGCTAGCGATATTTTTTCAGCAGTAAAGTAACGTGTAGGTTCAAACTTAAACTCGATAGTGTGCTTACCTGCTGGAACACGCATTGCTCGCAATACCCAATCGGCTGCAAAATGGGATGTGAGTTGTCCGTCAACATAAGCATTCCATCCATCTTTATAATAAATCTCGGAGAAAACGGCCAATTGTTCGGTGTTGCTGTTTGATTGATAAGAAAGGACATTGGTTTTGTACTCGGTTAGTTTTATTGTGGCTGTAGGGTCAGCTTTTGGCGCAAATCCTTCTATTTGCGATTTGTATCGGTTATCCACCACGGCAGTGGTAGCCGGATTTATTTGTCCCACCAGTTTTAGTTCTTCATCAGCATTTTTTGCTGGGGTAATTTTGCTCACAAACCATGCATTACCCAACGTGAATGTATTTTGAATGGGCGGAGCATCGGCATTATAAATAATATACTTCGTGTTTAGCATGTTCAGCACCCCTTGTCGCGCAAGAGTTGCTTTCACAGAAAAGTCAGTAGGGTTTGATTTCAGGGTGGATAAAATATCTTGCAATGCATTTTGAATATGAGCATCTATGAGTTCCTGATATCTACGAAGTTTAGCCGCATGATATCCTCCTATTGATTTGTGATAATACGAAGTGCTTGCATCATTAAATGTATTCACTGTCATGTTGAGAACACGATAGTCAGGGTCTTGGTCCTGAAGTATGGCAAGGTCAGCTTTAGTTTGTGCAAACGGAGTTTTTGCATCTTGTTTCGATGTGAAATTTTTGTCATTTAGGTAACGTTTGTCTACTAGTGAAAGGTCGAAAAGAACCAATACAGCAAGGATTGGAATAAGTATACCTTTATTGATTGTTGATTTCACAAACAACCAAATAGCTGCTGCAGCAAGTGTAATGAAGAAGAATGAACGTATGGCATCGCCTTTGAATAGGGCTTTGCGAGCAATCTCAATATTGTCAACATATTGTTGCGCTATTTCTGCACCATTGCTTTTCGAAACAGAATCGAATATTTTGTTGTATTCGCCAGCTCCAAAAAAGGTGGTAAGACTTGGCATTAGATAAAACAAAAGAGAAAGTCCGCCAGTAAGTCCGAATGAAATAAAGAAAGCCGTTTGAACGGAAATTTCTTTGTTAATAATTTTGAGATTAATTTTCTGTTTGAATAAATCCTTCGACTTTATGATTTTGTCTAGAGCCAACACTGCTAAAATAGGAATGGCAACTTCGGCCATCACTAAAATCATTGACACTGCTCGGAACTTATTGTACCCAGGAAAATAGTCGAGAAATAAATCGGTGAGCCACATGAAATTCTTTCCCCAAGATAATAAGATAGAGAAAATGGTGATGCTGAGCAATGCCCATTTGATGCGACCGGGCACAATGAACAAACCAAGCACAAATAAAAATACAATGATAGCACCCGAATAAGGTGATGAAGTAAAAGGTTGGTCACCCCAATATTGTGTTCCACTGGCTATATTTTCTCTCATGTTAGGGTCCACATCTTTCAGTGCTGATTTTGTTTCTCCAATGCGAATAGAAGATGAACTTCCTTTAAAGCCAGGAATCATCAAGGTCATGGTTTCGGTAGTTCCCATGCTCCATTGTGTGGCATAATCTTTATCTAGTCCCGAAGTTTGATTTGATTTGTCTGACGTGAGCTCCGAAGGCCCGCGAATGGTAGATTTTGCATACTCGTATGTATTCCATAAGTTGGTGATGTTACAGCCAACAGCCAAAGCTCCAACAACGATGAAAATTCCGAGGCTCTTGAAAATATGATTGTACTCTTTAGCACGAATTCGAGCTATCCATTCGAAAATAACATAAATCATCAAAAACAAAATGAGGTAATAAGCTACCTGTGGGTGATTACACAACAGCTCCAGGGCAGCAAACAAACCAAGTACAGCAGCTCCGAGTAAATATTTACCTCGGCAGACAAGAATTACTCCTGCAAACACAGGCGCCATATAGGCTATGGCCAAAGCTTGTGTATTATGTCCAGCATCTATGATGAGAAAGAAAAAAGCCGAGAACCCAAATCCTATAGCTCCCACAATACTCAACCAGGGGTCAACCTTTAGAACAAGGAGCAAAATAAAAAAACCAATTAAGTACGAAAACACCATGTTGGCTGGAGTAGGAAAGCCAAGCATGAACGCGTTACGAATAGGAGTAACTAAGTTAGAAGGATAACGAATAGCAATTTGATAAGCCGGCATACCTCCAAACATAGAATTGGTCCATAAGGGTTCTGAATGATATTTCTCACGAAAATCGACAATCTCTTTCGACATGCCTTTGTTTTGCATCATATCGCTTTGTTCTATCACCTTGCCTTTCATTAATGGTGCGAAATATCCAAAGGTCAAAACGATAAAAATTACAAGTGCTGCAACAATTGGCAGTATGGTTTTTAAATTTAAATTTTTCATATATGCTTAATTTTCGAGTTGCAAATATAATGTATTAAACAGATGATTTATAAAATGTATCTTTATAAAGTTTTTTTAAAAAGGTCATGCTTGGTTTTAATAATTGGGCAATAAAACAATAATTTGAATCAATTTTCGTTTGTATAGAAAACAATAGATAGGATAGTATAGAGTAGGGGAGACTATTAACGAAATGATTCGAAAAAAAAGTTTGTATCTTTTATTAAAAAATACGTTATACAAACAAATGCAGGAATAAGATATGCAGGAAACATCTAAATACCATCTCACAGAAGCCGATCTAGCCAATGAACAAGGGAAGGTAGAGGCTGCCAAAAAAAATCCTGCTCATTTTGCAGTGTTGTATGATACATATTATGAGCCTATTTTTCGTTTTATCTTTCAAAGATTAGATGATAAGGAGCTTGCATTTGATGCCACTCAGCAAGTTTTTATTAAAGCCTTGAGCAATTTGCCGAAGTATGAATACCGTGGAGTTCCGTTCGCGTCATGGTTGTTTCGAATTGCTCTAAATGAATTGACGAGTTTGTTCCGCTTAGAACAAGCACAGAGAACCATTAACATCGACTCGGTGAGTATCAATTCTGTGATGGAAGAAATGGAGGAAACCAAAATTGACCTATATCACGATAAAATCGTAGCCATAATTGCAGAGCAATTAACCGAAGACGAATTGCAGATAATAGAAATGCGTTTCTTTGAAAAGCGCTCCTTTAAACAAATTGGCGACATCCTAGACATTACTGAGAATAATGCTAAGGTGCGGACCTATAGAATAATTGATAAATTAAAGAAAGTGATTTGTTAGATTGAAGTTAAAAATAATGTTTTAAATACATTTGAAAAAACTAAATAATGAATATGATTAAACAATTATACAGCTAATGAAACGAAAAGTAAATGTCGACCGAGCCGAAATCAGTTCGGAAGAAATTGCAAAGAGGAAGAATTTTAATTCAGTATTAAAACAGAGTACAAGAGGAGGAAAACCTATTTTAAAAAACAAATGGTTCTTGTCGAGTATTGCAGTTGCTGTGGTTGCAGCGGTCTCAATTGTTGCTTTGCTAAATAATCCAATTTCAAAAACAGCAAAGAAAGAACTTTCAGTTGTGAAGGCAGATAGCCTTGAGCTTAGTGATTTCTATAAAAAGGAAGAGTCAAAACCATGCATAAGCCCTCCATTAAAAAACATAAATATTGAGTATACTATTTACAAATTAAGTGCAGAAAAAGGAGCAGTATTAGATTTTAAAACAAGTTCGAAATTAATTGTTCCGAAGAGTTCATTTGAAGACAGTAATGGGAAAGTACTGAAAGGCGAAATCGAATTACATTATCGCGAGTTTCATGATGCTGTCGACTTTTTTGTTTCAGGTATTCCCATGACCTATGATAGTGCAGGTGTGAGATATCAATTTGAGTCAGCCGGTATGATTGAGATATTGGCCTTTCAAGATGGAAAACAAGTGAACATGGCAAAAGGGAAATCGATTAATATCGAGATGTCTTCTAATTATAACGGTACAGAATCTAATCTTTACAAACTTGACACAGTGCGCAATAATTGGTCATGTCTTGGAAAAGATAAAGTTGTGGCGAAAACACTTAGCTCCAAAACGATTGATTCGGTGAAAGAACAGAATCCAAAACTTAAAGCTATTGAAGCGAAGAAAGAAGAAGTAAAAATGGAAAAAGAAAAGGCTCTTTCAATATTGCCAACACTTTCTCCTGAACCCAAAAAGCCCATCAAGGTGAATAAGCAAAAACATACATTCGATATTGCAGTGGAACCAAAGGAGTTTCCTGAGCTAGCAATATATAAAGGTGTTTTGTTCGAGATTGGTGATGAAAACAAAAATTTTAATGCTTCACTCTATGATATTACCTGGGACGATGCAAGCTTGAAGGAGGGAACTCAAAAAGGGAAGAACTATTTACTTACCTTAAAAAAGGGAACTAAGAAATATGAATTGGTTGTTTATCCCGTATTCGAAGGTAAGAATTACGAATCGGCAATGAAGAGTTATGACGAAAAGTTTGCGATGTACAACACCACACTCGAAAAACACCGATTAGAAGAAAAGAGAATAGAAGAAGAATATCAAACCAAATTACTTGCCTTGAAAAAACAACAAGATGAATTTATTCGTAAACTTAAGGAAGAGCAAGCTAATCAGTTCAAGCAAATGGATATAGAAGATAAAGTAAAACGAATGTTTGCTATCAATAGCTTTGGAGTGTTCAATAGCGATTGTCCGAAACAATATCCACAAGGTATACTGTGTACTGCCAATTTGGTGAAAGAAAAAAATGTGAACTTACTTTGTTATGAAATTTATTTAGTTGATAAAGCTAGAAATAGTCTGTTCACTTATCATAAAAATCCAATCACACAGTTTTCTTTCAATCCTAAATCAACTAATATTCTTTGGACAGTGGAAGATGGTGTATTATACTGGTTAAAACCTGAACAATTTACCGGTATTTCGAATAAAGAGGCAATGTGTAATTTAAAAATGAATAGAATTGAACAAAAACTGACAACTGTGGAAGAAATAAAAGCTTCACTTAATTTCTAGTATGAAGGTTTTTGTTTTTTTTATTAGTTTGTTTTTCGTTACTGCCTTACTGAATGCTCAATCTGATTCGCTTCCTTTACATGGAACCATAAAGGTTTCGAAACACAAAGACTCAACTTATATAACTGCTTTCACTAACTTTTTTGTCTATTACAAAAATCCTATTTCACAAATTACTTATAGTGAATTTGTGTATCAATTTCAACAAAAAAGAATGAAAGCCAGCAACGGCCTTCTTTTAAAAATTACAGATACCAAGCCAACAAATGATTCAGCATCACTATTCGATTATGCATCATACTTCATAAATAACCATTTTACAAAGGACATTAGAATGCGACCTCAAGAATCCGATACAGTTAGGTTATTGGTTTACGTTGATACAAAAGGGAGAGCAAAGTTTCGAGATTTAGTGATGATTGATAAGAAAGGAGGTAGCTATATCATTTACAACAAAAAAAGAGATGCCTACAAAGAAGATGTAAGTCATCAAAAAACACAGAAAGCATTCGCTGAATTAACAGAGAAGAAATGGCAGCCTGCAATCATTTCTGAACTCAAAACTCATCCGTCAAAAAGGAGGAATAAATATAAAGTGACTAAAGCTTATTCAGAGGGACTACTCACAGTTATTTATGCTTCTTCCATTTCAAATGATTAGTTAAGTAGCCTCTTCAGCGCGAAAACAAATTGTATTCAGGAACTGAACGAACTAACCTTTTGACGATTGATTATTAACAAAAAGTCGATTTATTAACAAAATATAAAATTTTTCATGGGGAATATTGTCTTGTATGTCGAAATTGTTGTATCTTCGCTGTGATAATTAATTACAGTATTAACTTAAACAAAAACAAAAATGAACAAAGCAGAATTAATTGATGCTATTGCATCAGAGTCAAAACTAACAAAAGCGGATTCAGCGAGAGCGCTTACAGCGTTTGTTAGCGCCACTACAAAGGCACTAAAAAAAGGTGACAGAGTGGCATTGGTAGGATTTGGTTCTTTCTCAATCTCTAAAAGAGCTGCGAGAACAGGCCGTAACCCTCAAACTGGTAAAGCGATTAAAATTTCAGCAAAGAAAGTTGCGAAATTTAAAGCTGGTGCAGAGTTGTCAAAAACAGTTAACAAATAGGAATTGTTACTGAAAAAAAGAAACCGCTTTCTATGGAAATGGAAAGCGGTTTTTTTTATTATCTAGTTACTCTCCATCTGTAAACTTGTACCCTACGCCTCGAATTGAATGAAAGTGTTTTGGTTCTTTTTGGTTTACTTCAAAGTACTTTCTGAATGCCAATATGAAATTATCAATGGTCCTCGAAGTTGAGTTCACATCGGTTCCCCATATTTCATCGAGTATTTCATCTCTCGACACTACTTCTCCTTTTCGAGAAATAAGAAGTTTCAAAAGTCCGATTTCTTTTTTTGTTAGAGTTAACTTATTCCCGTTCACTCCCACGGTCTCGTAGGTGATGAAATCTACTTCGTTTCCGCCAAAAGAATAATGTGTAATTCCAACATCTTCTATTTCCGGTGTTGATCTTCGAATAAGAATATCAATACGCAAAAGTAATTCTTCAAGATTAAAAGGCTTAGTTAAATAATCGTCTGCACCTAGTTTAAGACCCTGAATTCTTTCTGCACCCGATGCCTTTGCTGTCAAAAATAAGATGGGAACTTTTTTATTTTCTTTTCTCATTTCTTCACATACATCAAATCCATTCAATTCAGGAAGCATTACATCCAACACTATTATGTCAAACGTATCGTTTCGAAATGCTTTAAGCGCACCATATCCAGTCACAGCAGTAGTTACTTCATAGTTTTCTAATTCTAGATTTAGTTTAATAGTTTTCAAAAGATGTTCTTCATCATCAACCAAAAGGATTTTTTTCTTACTCATAAGGAAACAAATATAATTAATTCAATAGTTCCAAACCGATTTTATTAAAAGTAATTTGTAATTTCGCGCTCCAAAAATAAATATTATGTCATTATCTACTAGTGCTTCTATCTTATTAACCTCTTCTATTTCCAAGGAATTAAAAACAATAGCAGAAAAAGTTTTTCAAAACCAAAGAATTACTTTTGAAGAAGGCGTATTGCTTTATGAACATGGAGAGCTTGGATATTTAGGCACTTTAGCGAATTATGTTCGCGAGAAAAAGAATGGCAATTTTGTTTATTTCAATCGTAATTTTCATGTCGAACCAACTAATATTTGTGTTTTCGATTGCAAGTTTTGCTCCTATTCTCGACTTTTGAAACAGAAAGAAGGGACTTGGGAAATGTCGGAGGATGAGATTCTAGAAAAAGTGAAAAGCTACAATGGCAAACCCATCACTGAGGTTCACATAGTCGGTGGAGTTCATCCCAAAATGGGGTTAATGTATTTCGCTAATTTAATTAAACAGATAAAAGACATTCGCCCGGATATTCATGTCAAAGCATTTACAGCGGTAGAGTTGGAGTACATGTGTCGAAAAGCAAAAGTGAGTTACGAAGAAGGGCTGAGAATACTTAAAGAACACGGTCAGGATTCCTTACCTGGTGGTGGTGCTGAGATTTTTGATGAAGTAATTAGAAAACAAATTTGTGAAGATAAATGTACGGCTGACGAGTGGTTGAAAATGCACGAAACAGCTCATTTGCTCGGAATGCCTTCAAATGCAACCATCTTATATGGTCATGTCGAGTCATTCGAACATAGAATCGATCACATGAACAGACTTCGTTTGCTTCAAGATAAAACCAATGGATTCAATACCTTTATTCCTTTAAAATTTCGCAATAAGGAAAATCAAATGAGTCATATTCCCGAAGTAAGTGTAATCGAAGATTTAAGGAACTATGCCATATCGCGTATTTTCCTTGATAACTTTGGCCATATCAAAGCCTATTGGCCAATGATCGGTAGAAATACTGCTCAACTTTCGCTCTCTTTCGGAGTTGATGATATTGATGGAACAATTGACGACTCAACAAAGATATACACTATGGCAGGTGCCGAGGAGCAGAATCCTGCACTTTCCACACAAGAGTTGGTTGAACTAATAAAACAAGCGAAGAGAATTCCAATCGAGAGAGATACATTATATAATGTCATCACCGATTATAGCATAGTCGATTCTTCAAATTAAAAGAACTCGACTCGTTCAGTAAAATAGGCTCTTCAGCCTATTTTTTTATGAAATTAGTAAGGGATAAAAACCGTTGTGTCTTTGCGCTCCATCGGACGATAGCTTAACACAGGAATCTCGCTTTCGTTGATAATACGTTGAGCTACCGTTCCAATAAAGAACTCCCTCATGCTCAATTCTGCTTTAGTCATTATCAAGATTAAATCTGCTTCAACCTCATCACCGTAATCAAGAATCATTTGAGGTACATCTTTTCCTCGTAAGGTTTTGATGGTACATTTTACTCCTTCTTCTTTGATTCGTTTCCAAACCTGATTCGATAATGAAATCAATCTGTTTTCAAAGAATTCATCTGATGATGTTAGAATGGAAATCACACGAATAGTTGCGTTGAACAATTTGGCAAGAGTAATTGCTTTATCCACTTTCTCTCGCGTTTCTTTCGACAAATCTAAAGGTAATAATATTGTTTTGCATCCATCATGATGCTCCTTACCGCGTATGGTGATGATTGGATGTCTCGATTCACGAACCATTTTGAATGCATTCTTCCCAATGATCTTGCCTATGTTTATTTTCGATGTTAGCCCAATCATAATAAACAATGGGTTTAGCACATCAGCCACTGTGATGATTTCTTCATACACATTTCCTCTTCTCACCATCGTTTCCACTTGTTGACCCGATGCTGCAGATGCTTCCTTTGCAAGCTCTTCCAAACGATTTTGAACAAAGGGCGGCACACCTTCATCCACACTTAGTAGTACAATTTTCGAATTGGTTAAGCGTGCTAAATTATAAGATTGTTGAAGGGCTATGATTGTTTGTTCGGTCGAATCTATCGGTACTAATATACAATTGGTATGAAATGTTGACATGTTCTTCGTTGAAATTTTGCACAAAAGTACGAATTAAAACCACAGTAGTTGTTAAGGGATACCATTTTACAGAGTTAATAAATTGTAAAATCCATTGTTTATTTCTCCTATTTCCTTGCTTTTTCTTCATGCTTTTCCATTCTCAACATCAGCTATAGCAAGGGATAGACTAAAATTACCGAGGTAACGGTCGAAATGAAGCTGGTGTAATTTCGGATTTTAAATTTCGAATTGAAAAATAAATGATAGTTTTACAAACAAATTAAAAAACAGAGAAATGAAGAAAATGATATTGGGATTGGTATTGCTTATTGCTGCCAATGGAATTTATGGGCAAACTTTGAAAACAACTATTGGTGATGACAGTCCAAATGGAGATTTTTTATTATTAATGAATAATGGAAGTGTAGTTTATGAAACGTATACCAAAAAAGAAAGTTTTCCGGCAATAACTATTTTTGATGCTGATTTAAAAAAAATAGCTGAAAAAGAACTTGTTTACACATCAAAAGCTTTATCTGAATACAATAGAAATAAAAGAAAGAAAACTTATTTGCGGAAGGCTTTTGCAATAAATAACAAAATAGTATTGTTTATAAGCTTTTATGATGAAGGTGAAAAAAGCAGTTCTTTGGGCAGAGTGATAGTAAACCCGTTGACGGCAGAAATTGAAAAAGAAGATGTTTTATTTACTATGAACAGGGGATATGAATCGGATGCAGAATTAAAGGGAATTGATAACCCTGATATTCTATTTAGTAAAGATGATAACTCCGATTATTATGCAATCATTAAATATGTTCATCAAAAAAAGAGTTATGGTAATGGAAAGAATTATGAAATATTCCATTATTCGCCCGAACATAAAGATATAACCAATATAAATTTTGAGTATGTGAACAAAAAATATGAGTGTGCCCGCCCCTTAAGTTTATTAGTGTTTGCCGATAAATATCTTATTATATCATCGTTTGCTTTTAATTCGGAAAAACAGGGAACCATAGGTAATAAATTCGTGATTTCAAAACTTGAAAAAGGGACAAAAACATTTATTCATAAGGAAATAGATTATCAAAATAATTACAAGACTGATAAATGCTTAATGCAATGGAATGAAAAAAACAAAATAATAGAAGCCTTGGTTTATACACAGGTTGGTAAAGATAAGGTTGCTTTTATGACCGGACTTAATACCTATTTAGCTTTAATATTTCAAAACATAGAACCTGAAAAGCTTGAATTAACAAAACCTTATGAGCTTCCGTATAATATGTTGAATGAATACGTAACTAAAAGAGTTGAAAAAAAGAAAGGGTATGACAAATCAATGATTGACAATTTTCAGATAGAATCTAATGGAAAAAATTTAGCTTTATTAGCTCCCCAAAACGGATTGCATGGACTTGTTGAGTTTGATGTGAATGGTAAAGAGCTCAATGCCTGGGCTTATCCGAATACATTTGTTTCTTTTTTCCCTGTCACCAATTCAAAGGGAGTGTTTGCAATTATTGACGAAATGGAAACGAATATGGAAACACCAATAAATAATAAATTTGATAGCTATGATAATGCCAGATCTCGTTCACCCGTATTACTTACTTTAAAAGAGAATGGAGATGTGTTGAAAGAATATATTTTCGGAAAACCCGAAAGAAAAAAATATTCGGAATTCGCAGTCAAATATTATGACAAAAAATCAAATACTATAGTGGGTATTCTTTATAGTGGTCAAAATGACATAAAAGTGGGATTGGACCGCCATAGTCGTGGTGAAACGATTGAAAAATTGGTTAAAATTAGTTTTAAGTAAGCAGGTAGCTGGGAGGGATTTATTGTTTATTTCTCCCATTTCCTTGCTTTTTCTCCCTGCTTTTCCATTCTAAACATCAACTATAGTAGGGGATAGGCTAAAACTTCAGGGGGGTATCATGAACTCCTTCGTTTTATCGGAACCTCATTTTTTCTTAAAAAAATTTGTAATTGGAATATTTTTATTACTTTCGCAGTCCCAAATAAAAAAGGGGATTACTAATAATTAAAAAAAACAATAAAAAATGGCAGTAAAAATTAGATTACAACGTCATGGTAAAAAAGGAAGTGCTTTTTTCCATATTGTAATTGCGGATGGTCGTGCACCTCGAGACGGAAAGTTTATTGAGAAAATTGGTACGTACAACCCAACTACAAATCCAGCAACTATTAACATCGACAATGCGAAAGCATTAGCTTGGTTAAACAATGGTGCTCAACCTACAGATACTTGCAAGGCAATTTTGTCTTACAAAGGAGTAATGTTACAAAAACACTTGCAAGGTGGTATTGCTAAAGGTGCTTTGACACAAGAGCAAGCCGATGCAAAATTCGAAAAGTGGAAAGCTGAAAAAGAAGCTAAGGTTGATAACAAAATATCAGGTTTAGTAGTTTCTAAAAACGATGATTACACAAAACGTATGGCTGCCGAATCGGCTGCTAAAGAGGCAAAAGCTGCAAAAGTTGCTGCTAAAAATGTTCCTCCTCCTGTTGTTGAAGAAGAAACTGCTGCTCCTGAGGCAGAAGCTCCTGCAACTGAAGAATAGTTTTTCGAGAATCTATACTATAAAAAGGCAACTGATATTATTTCAGTTGCCTTTTTGTTATCATTTAATATCACCTCACTTCAACAATCAACCTTATTACACATCATGACCAAAGAAGAATGTTTTAACCTCGGATACATCTCTCGTAGAGTAGGAAACCATGGCGACTTAGCCTTTGTGCTCGATGTCGATGATTCTTCTCGTTATAAAAAATTAGAATCTGTTTTTATTGAAATCAACAATTCCTTGATTCCTTTTTTTATAAAAAAAATTGCCGTTAGTGGTTCGTTCTGCACCGTTTCCTTAGATGGTATCGACACCTTAGAACGCGCTGACGAACTTGTTAAATCAGGGCTTTACCTCCCATTAAGTTTTTTACCTCCTCTTACCGGTAAGAAATTTTATTATCACGAAATGCCGGGCTACTTAGCTATCGACAAAACGTATGGCGAACTAGGAATAGTGAAAGGCATTTTAGATTTCCCCAACCAAGCCGTATTTCAAATCATAAAAGATAAAAACGAAATCCTTGTTCCTGTTAAAGACGACTTTATTGTGAAAATCGATAGAACCCAGCGAATTCTTTCGCTTGATGCCCCCGAAGGATTAATCGATATTTATATCAATAAATCTGCTGATACCGATTCGGAAAAAGAAACCGATGACGAAGCAAAAGATTAATTATTGAAAAATTAATACTATTTTTAGTGCATCATTTATCTTTTAGATGCATTAATTATTTATGCCAAATCAGGAATTTGATTTCAAACAATTCAAAATAATTCAAGACAAATGTGCTATGAAAGTTGGCACCGATGCTGTCCTTTTGGGTGCTTGGGTCAATTCTCCAAATGCAAAAACGGTACTCGACATTGGCACAGGCACTGGTATCATTGCATTGATGTTGGCTCAAAAAATTGGCGGTAAAATTGATGCCATCGACATCGATCAAGGAGCGTTTATTCAAGCCACCGAAAACGTAAACAACTCACCTTGGGCCGAACGCATCACAGTAGTTCACACTTCGCTTCAAGAGTTTATTGCTACTGCCAATCATCGTTACGATTTAATAGTTAGCAATCCTCCTTATTTTGTCGATTCGTACAAAGCCTCGGGCACATCGCGCACCAATGCGCGGCATACCGACCATTTGCCCTATACCGATTTATTAAATGGAGTGCTACAGCTTCTCAATCCTATGGGTAAGTTCTACGTCATTCTTCCTACCAAAGAAAGCGAGGTGTTTAGCAACATGGCACTCGAGCACAAGCTCTATCTCACCAAACTCACACGGGTGATAACACGAACCGATAAGCCTGAGAAAAGACTCCTCATGCGATTCGAGTTTACCAAAAAAGAATTTTCCGAAGACACCATTCTCATCGAGCAAGATGCCCGACACTCCTACACCCCCGAATACAAGGAACTCACCAAAGATTATTATTTAAACTTTTAAGACCGCGGGTGAAACTGTATGATGGCTTGGCGCAGGTAATCCCTGTCGAGGTGGGTATATATTTCGGTAGTAGTTATCGATTCGTGGCCTAACATTTCTTGCACAGCCCGCAAGTCGGCACCGCCTTCTATCAAATGTGTGGCGAACGAATGTCGGAAGGTATGCGGACTAATGTGTTTTTTCAATCCTACTTTAAAAGCCAATCGTTTGATAATGGTAAACACCATCACTCTGGTGAGCTTGGCACCTCTTCGGTTCAAGAACAAAATATCTTCATTGTCTTTTTTTATATCCTGATGACACCTCACCATGTCCTTGTAAATCAGTATTTGCTTTATCGCTACACTGCCTATGGGCACTAGCCTTTCCTTATCGCCTTTGCCTATTACTTTTATAAACTCGTCATTGAAATACAAATTCGAGATGCGTAAATTCACCAACTCGCTCACCCGTAAGCCGCAACTATAAAGCGTTTCGAGCATAGCTTTGTTTCGTTGGCCTTCGGCCGAACTCAAATCAATAGCATCTATAATGTTGTTGATATCATCCAAACTCAACGTATCGGGCAGTTTGCGGCCTAGCTTGGGGGCTTCTAGCAAAGTAGTAGCATCGTTGTTCAAAATGTTTTCGAGCAAAAGATATTTATAAAAACCCTTTATTCCGCTTATAATGCGTGCTTGCGAGTGGGCACTCATCCCTAGTTCATTTATCCATTTCACAAACTCTTGCAGATGCGCCAGCTCCACATCCTTGGGTGTTAGCGAGTAATTTCGGTATTCCAAAAACTGAATCAATTTATCTACATCATGCACGTATGCCTCTATCGAATTGGCCGAGAGCGATTTCTCCAACGCCAAAAACGATTTAAAACCTTGCGTATACACCTTCCAATTCATCTCACTCGGTAGTCTTAGTTCCTCATTTTTTTTCAGCAGTAAAATTACAGAACAGAAATTTCACTTATCTTTACCTCTACATTATTTAACTAACAGGCATTTGCTTATAACTATCCATGAAAATCATCATCATTAATGGCCCTAACCTCAACCTCATTGGCACTCGCGAGACCGATGTATATGGTTCACAATCGTTCCTTACCTATTTTCAGCACCTCCAATCGGTTTTTCCTCAAATCGAGCTCAGCTATTTTCAAAGCAATGTCGAGGGCGAACTCATCAACCAACTTCATCAAGTAGGGTTCACCCATCAAGGCATCCTCCTCAATGCAGGTGGGTACACACATACCTCCGTTGCACTTCGCGATGCCATCGCTTCCATCACCACACCCGTTATCGAAGTACATATTTCCAATATTTTTGCCCGAGAAGAATTTAGGCATACCTCCCTCATCGCTCCCAAATGCAAAGGTTCCATCTCTGGTTTCGGACTTCACTCTTACCAACTCGCTATTCAAAGTTTTTTGCTTTAGTTGAAGATTTTTTTTTGAAAGATTAAATTAGCCACGAAGACACTAAGGCGCAAAGAAGAAATTCTAAGTGCTAAGTACTAAATTCTAAAAACAAATTTGGAATTCGGAATTCACGATTTTTAGTGTACGATAGATTTATTAGGAAATTGGGGGTTGGGGAAAAGTGAAAAGACCGACATGTGATGAGAAATCGCTACGTGTGATGAGAAATCGGTACGTGTGACGAGAAATCGCCACGTGCGATAGGAAACTGGCCACGTGCGACAGGAAATCGCCACGTGCGATAGGAAACTGACCACGTGCGATAGGAAACTGGCCACGTGCGATAGGAAACTGGCCACGTGTGATAGGAAATTGACCACGTGCGATAGGAAATTGGCCACGTGCGATAGGAAACTGGCCACGTGTGATAGGAAATTGGTGACATGTGATAGGAAAATGCTGACATGTGGGGTGAATTTCGTGACATGTGATAGGAAATTGCTGACATGTGGGGTGAAAATGTGAACAAGCGGTGCGCGAGAGGGTATAAGCGGTGAGAAAAGCTTGACATGTGGGGTGAAATTGGTGACATTTGATAGGAAAACGCTGACATGTGAGGCGAAATTGTGAACAAGCGGTGCGAAATTGCCGTGCGATGGTGCGCGAGAGGGTACAAGCGATGAGAAATTGGTGACATGTGGGGTAAAATTGGTGACATGTGAGGCGAAATTGTGAACAAGTGGTGCGGAATTGCCTTGCGATGGTGCGCAAGAGGGGTGCGATGACAAGAAAGGAAGTATGAG
>JBAXQU010000021.1:0-39314 GCA_037131555.1 Bacteroidota bacterium | reverse complement strand
CTGAGGCGGAAGGTAGGGTGAGTGCTGATTTTGATGTGGTGGTGGTGAGAAGTACGAAGGTGAGTGTGACAGTGAAGATGAAGTTGGTGTGAGGTATGATGCTTTACGAAATACGAATTGCACGAATGTACGAATAGGAAGGATTGAGGATTTGGGATTGGGAGATTAAGGATTTAGGATTGGATGTGTGGGAAGTCTTGTGGAAGTGGGTGCTGAAACAAGACTTTTTTTTTGAGAGATGACCGTAGCCTTGACCTTCTCGGATGACCTCACCCCCGGCCCCTCTCCAAAGGAGAGGGGTGACGGAGGAGGTGATAGAATAGGGGGCAAAGGCGAGAGAGGGAGGTGCGTGTTCGTGGGGGTGATTGTTTTTTAAAATTTAAAAGTGGAAACCAGTGACCACAATAAAAACGGGGAAATAAATACACTAATGTGGCGACTACGCAAAAAAACAAGATGAATGAACAACAAATAGGAATTTTAATTCTCATTTCTCCTTTGGTAATTGGAGGAATTATTGCTGCTATAAATTCCACAGCAATCAACAAAGCTACAGAAAGTGTAGAAGCAGCTACAAGAAGCCGACAAAATAAAACAGCAGCAGGAAACAGCAAGCTGTCAAGATATGTAACAAATCCAATATTATATGCCATTGTTTTATTTTGTAATTGGACGGACGGTTTCAAACACAGGGGTTTAAAAAACGGAGCAAGGGTTGCCGTAACTTTATATTTAATTGCCGCTTGGGTTTGGTTGCTATATCTTGCTTTAGTATTAGTAGTTATAGGTACTATAATCTATATAGCAATATTAATTATGAGTAATAAAAATAGTAATGATACTGAAAGTAGTTTTAATTCGGGAAAAAATTTCTATAGTTCAAACGAATCAGAACCTGAACCACAAGTAATGGACTATGTAGGAAATCGCGGGAATAAAACTTATTCGGGAACTAATTGGTTCAACGAAGACCTCACAGGCAGAGTAGATGAAGATGGGATAATATATAAAGGCACAAATTGGTTTAATGAAGAGCGAATTGGAAGAATAGATGAGAGCGGAAATATTTTTGAAGGAACAAATAATTGGAATGAAAAAAAGGTAGGAAGAATAGATGAAAATGGAAATATTAATAAAGGTAGCAACTGGTGGAACGAAAGGAAAACCGGCAGAATTGATAGTGATGGAAACATTAATAAAGGTAGTAATAGGATGAATGAGAAAAAGACAGGAAGAACCGGAGAATAAAAAAGCTAATACGCAAAACAAATTAAAAGAAACTAAAAATGAAAAAATTAACAGCACTTTTAATAGTCATTATTATGACAATAAATTTTGCATTTGGACAATCACAGAATGCTATTACCGAAAGTGGGAAAACAGTAGTTTTGTATGAAGGTGGTACTTGGAAATATGCTGATGCAATTTGTGATATATGTGGAACTTATTACAAAGAGAATGGAACAGATGGGCAATGTATAGAAATAAAATCAGACGGAACTTGGGGACATTATTGGCACTGTGTTTTGGACAAAGACAATTATAAAAACGGTTTACAGATGTGATTCTGCTAAAAATTTTGGAGGGAATGATTATCCATAATAAAACTAAAACTTAACTTGCTATTTCATAAATAACTATACTTTTGTTAAACACGCTTATCAATTCAAATAATTAAATCATAACAACAATGGCAGCAATTATAGATTTTGTAAAATGGGACACAAGACCAGAGGAACAACTATTCGCTTGGAAATTTCCAGCGACAAACTTGAGCACCTATACTCAACTTGTAGTTTCTGAATCACAAGAAGCGATTCTATTTTCCAAAGGACAAGTGGTTGGGAAATTCGGACCCGGCAAGCATACGCTTAACACGGAGAACTTGCCAATCCTTAGAAACCTTTTTGGTATTCCATTCGGAGGAAAAAATCCTTTCACTGCTGAAGTATGGTTTGTAAATAAATTGATGCCGTTGAATCTTGACTGGACCACTGATTCAATGATGTATCATGACCCTGACTATCAGACAATGGTTCCACTTATTGCAAAAGGACGTTACGGAATCAAGGTAGTTGATGCTGAAAAGTTTTTAATAAAATTGGTAGGGACAACAACAACTTTTACCGCATCACAACTGACAGACAATTTTTACGGAGCAACCGTTGCTAAAACAAAATCAATCATTCTTCAATTCATAATGTCAAACAAGATTGGCATTAAAACTATTTCCGCTTTCTTAGAAGGACTTTCAGAAAGTTTGAGATTATCAATTGCAACTTTTTGGGAAGAATATGGATTTCAACTTATAAGTTTTTACATCACAACCATTGAAGTTGATTCAAATACCGATGCTGGTAAAATGATTCTCAAAGCCATGTCTCAGCAAAGTGCACAAATCATTGGAGGTTACACTTGGCAGCAATCGCAAGTTTTTGAGTTAGGCGACAAGGCGGTGGATTCAATAGGTAAAGGCAACGGACAAGGTGGTTTGTTAGGTGCGGTTCTCGCTACAAACCTTATGGGAAATATGTCAGGAGGAGGTTTGCTTAATCCTGTTTCATATAAGAATCAAGAAACAAATCCGAATGTTCAAAATCCTGTTGGTACACCAGCAAGAGAAGTTTATTGTTCTAATTGTGCAAAAAGATTTTCAAACAACATGAAGTTCTGTCCGCATTGTGGCGACCCATACACAGCTTGTCCAAAGTGCGGAGCAGACAATGACAAAGATGCAAAGAAGTGTGTGAGTTGCGGAACAGGTTTATCAGCAAGTAGTTCATTTTGCACAAATTGCACTTCGCCATTAGCAGACGGAGCAGCGTTTTGTGCGACTTGCGGAAAACCTGTTGCTGCAAAAGAAGGTTGTTGCAAACGATGCGGACACAAATTAGGAAGCACTCCTTTCTGTTCTCAATGCGGATTTAAAAACTCATAGATATGAAACAGAGAAGTCAAACATTCGGTTATATAGTTTTAATTGCAGGCTTAGCGTTAATCTTCACAGGTTTTTTTCTTTTCGTTCCACAAGAAAAAAGGAACGATGTTTTTTGGTTGGATTTAGCAACGGTTTGTCTTGTGTTCATGGTTTCATCCTTGACAGAGTTAGGACTTTTCGGAATCAATATTGATTTTGAAAAACAAGTTAGTGGTCTTGGAATTCGTCTTGTTTACATTCGCTTCTATTCATTTTTTGCAATTGTAATAATAGCCATCGGTTATTTTGCTGATGTTCATTTCCGTTACCAACTTTTCTTTCAACTTCTTGCAGCTTTCGTTTTACTAATTGGCTATTTCTTTTCTCATTTAAGTTCAGGCAAAGCCTTGTCAGTTCAGGCAGAGCAAGACATGGATAGAAAAGGGAAAGATGAAATCCTTAGAGCGTTGAATCAGTTTGAAATTTTGTTTACAGGCAATTCAGCAAAATGGGAAGGAGAAAGAGAGAAAATAAATTTTCTGAAAGAAGATGTTCGTTATCTCTCGCCAACTAATAATCAATCCGCAGCAGAAATTGATTCTGAAATTGCAAGCACAATTCAACAGGCGTATGCAATAGCAAGAAGTAAAAATGAAGGCGGAGTAGAAGTATTTTCACTCCTTAATAAGTGTGAGGAGTTATTGAAACTTAGAAAAAACACTTACTCAAAATAACCACTAACAAATAAAAGTTATGAGCGGAAAAATTTTTAATACTTCGGCAAACATCTATCAAGACCAAGCAAAAGTCCTTTTTGACTATTACAAACAAGCCGCTGAAAAAATTGTCAGCGAAGAAGAAAAATATGAAAAGGAAATAGCAGTATGCAAAGAACGAGTTGCTCAACTTAGTCAGGATTTTGCCAAGGCAAAACAAACAAGATTGATTTGCATGATATTTTTCTTCGTGCTTATCCCAATCTACTTTGCAATTACAGCACATTTAAAAATGAAAGAACTGCAAGCAGAGATTGATGCAAACGAGCAGAAGATTGCAGAGTTTCAAAAAATGCACAAAGAAATTTTCAGAGATTACAAGGTAACAAAGTTGGGAATCGGTTATGTTCCTGTTGCTGCACAAATTCCTTTTGAGGACAAAAGCTTTATGATTGATTACACTAACTCAGTAAACTCACAAAACTTTAATCTGAATACTTTAAAGCAAGCTGAATTATTTACAAATGCTGTACATGATTTAGACGAGTTAATGAAAGATGCACCAATCATTGAAAAGTCAGAAGAAACAGAATCAGTAAGCACAGATGATTATTCTCTCTCTATTCAAAATGTTACTTATCACGATTACTTAGGGAAAATTGACAGAACACTTCGCACTTCCTCTTTCTGCCTTTCTGATTTGGACTTGACTTCCGTTTCACTTCCAGTTGTGTTGCCCGAAAGCGAGCATTCAAAATTCATCAATGAACATTCAACAACGGAAACCGGAAACGCTCCCGTTTTCAACATCTTTGACAACTCACCTTATCAGGATGAGATAGCAAGATTTCATTCATTGAATGAAATGAAAAAATCTTTAGAGAAAAATCAAACGCAGTTTGAAGAAGTCTTAAAAACGTTGATGATGAACATGGCAAATTCAGTTCAAGCCATAACGAAAGTAAAACTTGCTTCAACAAATATGATGGTTGATTCTTCAAACAAAACGCTTTTCAAAATTTTGAAATGTTCTTATAATCATTATTCGCCAAATCTTGAAGCAGATGAAATTGAAAGAATCAGAAATGAAAAATTCAATTACCAAGAATCAGTAGAAAATTATCAACCGTTCCAACTCAAACCAAGTTCAAAATTGAAGTATGACATTATCTCAGACTGTTGGGTAGGAGAAGATGGAAGCAAAACTAATTTCCCTTTCGGTGTTCATCAAATTCACGAAGAAATTGTTGCTCCTATAGTTCAGAATTTAATGGAGGAGACAAGATTGGAGAGAATGAAAATTTACAACAACATCAAAGACCAAAAAACATCTTACCTCAATCAATGGCATCAAGAGACAATGGATTTTTATGGAAGAAACAGAGCAGAAAGCAATGATTTAATAAACATCATGCGTTCAACTTTGAGTGAATATATTTCATCCTACAATGCGATGGTTGCTTTGAAAAAGACAGAAGACAATCTTAAAAATAATACAACTATTGACGCTTCACTTGTAAAATCAGAGGAGAACGAAGCGGAAGTATTTGCTGCGTTTGAAGCCAAATCAAAAGATTTCAAAATGATTCAAGAAGATTTCACTCAATACATGGATAGATTGAAAGAAGATATTGACAGACGAGCAGAGAAGTTTGAATACATTGAGTTTTATGATGCTTCATTGAGAGATACAAACTTTAAAGAGTATGCCGTTGCAAGCGGCAGAGTAAATCAGTTAGATGTAAGAAGAATGCCTTTGGCTGCTGTAAATCCTTTCTTCGCTGAAACATCTGAGTTGCCACCACCACCTTCAATTGAAGATGTTACTTATGAACACATGTCAATCAATCTTCCAAAAATTGCAAAGGCGGCATTGGATGAATTAAGAGGCAACAATGAACCAATAAAGGATGAAGATGAAACGGAAACTTCTGAAAATAATGAAGTATAATTTATAGCAACCTAAATTTAAAAATCATACAATGGCTAATTTTACTTTTACAGTTGACACCAACCCAATGGCAGACAGCATTGATGGGGTTGCCAATCATGTTGACGGAACTACGGCAGCAGTTATAGCAATGCAAACAGCAGTTGTAATTGCAGAACAAAAAGGTGCAGAGAAAATTTGCAACAATGTAAATTTTGGGTTTTACTCTTTAATCCGTTCCCAAATTTCTCAAAAAATTGCAACGCATAAAAGTAAAGCCGATGCAAAAATAATGGAACTGCAACAGCAATCAGTTTCACTAATTGGGATTAAAAGCAGAATGGAAAAGGATTACCAAATGTTTGCAAGCCGTTACACAAAATTGTTTGAAGGATTGAACAAAGCTTTACGGGCAAGAATTTTTGAACTTGATAGGCCAACAACAAACTTTGTTTTGAAAGATGTTTTACCAACGGCAAATAGAACAAGGCGTTTGTCTGGTTCATCTTCTACAACACAAGTAGAAAGTATAGCAAGCAGTCAAATGATTTCTGTTTCCAACACAAAATATAATGCAATGAAGAATATTTCTTCCATGCAAGATTTTATTTGCAGTTCGGAAAATCAGAAAAGTTTAATCGGTAGTATTTTAAACAAGGAATCTGTAACCAAGCCAACTGAAAAAGATATTCCAGTTCTCATTTCAGAATCAGAAGGGCTGAATGTAAGACAGTCGCAATGGATGATTACACAACCATCATTGAAGAAAAACACAAACTCTAAAATTGAATCTCATATTTATTCATCATTATCAAATTTAAAATGGGTTGATGATGACCAAAGCAATTCTAGTCGTGTAAAACAAGAGTTTGGAAATTTTGTAAATCAATCCACTGTTTCCGATAGAGTGAAAAATCAAATGTTGTCTTTACTTGAATCATCTAAATGGCAAAAATTAAATTCTTAATCCTATGAGTTATTCAAGAGATTATCACGAAACAATTACAGTCAACGGTTCAGAATCTAAAACCGTATCCTATCCGAAGTCTGAATCAGGAGGAAGCATGACTGTTACAGTTCATTACACGGAGCATGTTCCAGTTAATGTTAGAATTAATGTTGACACCAATCCTTTTGATAGAAGCGTGAGTTCGGCAAATAGACAAGTCAATTTTCTTACTGGTTCAGTAGTAGCAACAGAAGCCGCACACATAGCTGCAAAAGTTAAAAGTGCAGAAGATATTTCTGATACAATGGTTGAGGGATTTTTCGGATTGATAAAATCTGAAATCAATCAACAACTCACAGAAATAAAACCAAGAGTTGATGCATTAATAATTGAGTTGATGCAACATCAACAAACGTGTGCTCAAAAGAAAGTTCAATTGGAAGGCGACTTTGGCAGAATTTCGGAGCGATATGCAAAAATATTTTTTGACTTAGACAAAGAATTGCGGAATAGAATTCTTTTGTTGAATCAATCAGCAGTTGGAGTTCACGGAACACTTACAACCCGCGTGCATCGTTCATTCAGCGACATCAGCACAAGTATCGCAACCATTTACAACAAGGAAGGTAATTATCTTCAATCCATGCTTTTCGCTTCGGGCTTGAAAAGCAAAGCACTTTCATTGATTGACAACGCAAAACATTATTTGTTTTCTGAAAAAAATCTTTCGGCACAGTTACAAGAAATTTTAATTCCAATGGAAATTGGAGTTGTAGTTACAATAAATATCCCTGTTTTATATTTTGAAAGTAAGAATCAAGAAAATGGAAATGATGTTGCAATAGTTTCTTCTCAACAAATTCCCACATTGGTATCTAACAAGGCAAAACTAAAAGATAGCTTTTCAAATTCTGTTAGCAAATGGAAAACCATTGATTCAAAGAACAGAGAACATATAAATACATTTTTGAAAGTTGAATTATCAAGTCAGGAAAGCGAAACACACAATATCAATCCGAGAGTTGCACAACAAATCATGCAGCTTTGGAACAATGACACTAACATACAAACCAATAATTAAAATTTAAGTCCAATGAATGAATTAAAAGAAATCCGAGTGAACGACCAAAGATTATTACTGAATGATAATCTTGTAAAGAGTTCAATACTTCCGAGAGCAGCTAGCGAATTGGAAAGAGATGTTGTAATACAAGGCGACACAATTATTGAAGGTGCGGTGTATGCAAAATACTTTGAAATTCAAAAAGGAAAACTTGAAGTGCAAGGTGCTGTTTTCACGCAAATTGAATTGCATGTAAATACTGATGCAAAAGGTTCAGCAATTTTTCGCAAAGCTGTTGGTTCTGCCGATTCAATCGTTTCACTTGCTCCAAGTTACCGTGTAATTTTCCAAGGTGATGTAAATGCGAAGCAAGTGAAATTGCGTAATGCTTTTATTGCTGGAAGCATTTTTGCAGACGAAATTGTTTTGGAAGATTGTGTTGTAATTGGTGGTGTGTTTGCTTCATTGAATCTTGAAATCAACAATTCTATTATAGGAACATTTAACGCTCCACTTGCAAGAATTTCAAAAGTGGTTCACTTACTTTTGCCGAGTGCATTTACAGTTGAGAAAATTAACGCAATACCTGGGACTGAAATGTATAATTTGAGCTTGGCTGACTTAGGTTCTCTTTTCAAAGGACAAGAACAATCAAAAAATTCAGGCAAAATTAAAATGAGTATGGAAGCAGATGAATTAAAATCAGTTTTGCGTTCAGAAGACACACAACAAATTATTCGTAGTTACACCGTTATCGGAAAAGTTTTGGCGGCAGACCTTTTAGACATTGACAAATTCAACAATCATTTTCTTTTGACTGCTGCCTCTCTTGGTTCGCAGTTGCTTAGAACTTATGACTTGGGAATTGAAAATGGAGGCGAAGGCAAATCGTTGACAATTGAAAATATTTCAAACTTTTTCTTTGACATTTTACTTGGCAAGATTGACATTCAAGAAATGTCGGGTGAGTTCAGCATGAAAGACATCGTAGAGAAATTCAAATAGCCAACTCAATTTGCAAGCACAATTTAAAACCGTACAAGACGACAAACAACCAATTGGAATGAATGAAAATAGCAGACCTTTTACTAACCATTCATTTTCTTTAAATGATGGAGATAGGATTTATTTACTGATGGATTTGCTGACCAATTTGGTGGTGAAACTGGGCAAAAGAAATTAACCAAGAATCGATTCAACGATTTAATTTTATCAGTACAAGACAAAACACTACATGAACAAGGTATTGCCTTAGAAACGTTTATTATAGACTACAGAAAAGATACAGAACAGATAGACGACATACTTGTGATGGACGTAATGGTTTAAGAACCAAGAAGAGTATTTTACAAAAAGGGATGCGCTAAGCCAACAGAAAACGACATGCTTTGTAGTTTTGTCAGATATATAAGCAAGTTATAGGCAAGTTTAAGAAACGACACAGCGGAATGACACAGACAAGAGAACCACCGACTTTTGAATCGTCTTGACAGATATGTTAAGACCAAAGAAAAATTAATTCACAAATGTGGAGACCAGTGACCACTAAAAAAACGGGGCATATTCCGAAAAACCTGAGGAGTAGAAAAAATAAATAAATAAAAATATGGATAACTCATCTATTGCAGCTATTGTCGCAGCTATTACTGTTGTATTGATTATAAGAAGAAAAGGCAAAAAAGAAAAATAGTGGTGTGTTTTACAATTGTTTTGTATTACGACCATAGGGTGTTGACTGCGCTGTGTCACGACTGTTGGGTGTCATGACTGTTATGTTTTTAGTAATAGGTATTACGACCGCAGTGTGCTGCTACGCCAAACTATGTTTTTTTTATGCGTATACGTGAAGATTACTAAGAGTGATGCGCTGACTAAATGCACCTGATAGAACTGGAAATCCTTTTTCTTTGACCTTTTCGGGCAAAGAAAAAGATTGAAAGGGAAAGCAGGAGGAAAGGAAACGAAGCGTGATGAACTGGCTGCCCTCTATTTAGTTGTTGGTTGTTAGTTGTTAGTTGTTGGTTTTTGGTTGTTGGAAGTGAGATATGGGTTGTTTGAATTAAATTAATTTCTGAACTTCGGTAAACTCGGTGATGTGGAGGTTTTCCAAATCAACGTTTCGCAACAAATTCAATCCGGGTTTTTTTCCTTTTTCAATACTTCCCAATTTATTCAATCGCAAAAAGTCGGCACCATTTTTAGTTGCCCATTTTAGCAAAGTTTGCAAATCGATAAACGGATAATGCTCTGTTATTAGTTTCAATTCGTCAAGTATCGAAAGGTGATGGTTGGAAGCCAAGCTATCAGTGCCAATGGTAAGGTGCACATCTTCGTCAACAAAATAAGGATAGTGAGGCAAAGCGTTTTCGATGTATAAATTGGCACTCGGACAGGTGCTGAAATATATTTCCGATTTCCATTTTGCCGCTTCCGCTTTTATGTATTTAATGTCTTCGAGCGAAGTGAAGGTATTGTGCACCAACAAAATTTTACTTACGTCTTTAAAAAAAGGAAGAGTGGAGCGCAACGAGTTTACACCGGTCTTGCGAATCATCGAAACATCCATTCCCATTGCTTTAAACGAGTCGAACATTTTGCCCGAGTGCGAAATAAACAATTCGCTTTCGGTTTCGCTTTCTTGATTGTGAATAGAAATAAGGCTATTGTTCTGCATGGCTTCTTGATTGAGCAGCATCAACAATTTTTCGGACATGGTATAAGGTGCATGCGGCACCAACGAAGCATGAAGCTTGATGTCGAGCGTTTCTTCCAACTGTTGAAGTTCGTTGATGAGCTCGAGCCCTTTGTTAAAAACATCTTCGGCTTTGCGTTCGTCCATACTGAACACTTCCACAAACGTATGATAAATCAAATTGCCTTTTGCTTTTTGCGCAAACGTAGAATTGTTGTTCGAAATGTCGCCAACAGCCACTATTCCATTCTTTATCATTTCGGCTTCGGCCTTTTCAATGGCTTTCTGTACGTCTTGTTCCGAAAATGTATTTCTTTTGGCAACAAATTGCTTGATAAAGCCAGTCATTTCGGCCTTTTCAGTTATCTGCTCGTGCAAATACGATAGCTCAAGATGGCAATGTGTGTTCACAAAGCCCGGACAAATAATGCCTTCGTAGCGTTCTACTTTTGCAGTGGGGTCATGGAATTCGTGTTCGGAAGAAACATCGAGTATGGTGCCATCATCGTCAATGGTAACGATGCCATTTTTAATAGGTAATGCAAAAACAGGGAAAATATAGTCGGCCGAAATATGTCTCATAGCTAATGTTGTTTGATGCGAAAATAATAATAAAACAACATACTCTTTGAGAAATATTTAAATTGAGGTTTAATACAAATTATGTTTCTATGAAGTATGGATTACTCTCGTTGTTGAGATGAACAAGAGGAAGTAATTTCCAGAAAACAACTCCCCCACTCTAGCAAATAAAAATGAAATGTAAAACAAGGTGCAGGCATAATCAATTATCTTTGTTGCCTAATACTTTAATTATGATTCAAAAGGTTTTCGCTACCATCGTTTTAGTTTCTAGTCTTTTTTCGGCTTGCACATCGCAACCCAAAACCAAACAAAACACTGAAATCACTAAGGATACAGTAGCGCCAGCAGCAAAAGAGAATTTTGCAAAAGGGGAAGTAATTGATCAAGTTGTTTGTCGTGGTGATGCAAGTCAATCGTTCGCTTTATACTTGCCTACCACTTATACAAGCGAAAAAACATATCCAATCATTTTTGCATTTGATGCTCATGGCACAGGCAAATTGCCATTGGTGAAGTACAAAGAACTAGCCGAACAATATGGTTACATCATGGTAGGTTCAAATAATTCGAAAAATGGAAATTCGTGGGAAGAATCGCAACGCATTGCCGAACTTTTATTTGCTGATGTTGAAACACGATTGTCGGTAAATACAAAACGAATCTATGTATTAGGATTTTCGGGAGGTGCACGTGTAGCCAATGGATTAACAATACTTAATGGAGCCATTGCAGGCGCTATTTGCAACAGTGCAGCCGCTCCGGCAGCCAATAGTAAAACTCCTCGAAACAATTATACCTGGCTAGGAATAGGTGGTACCGAAGATTTTAATTTAATAGAAATGCTAAAATACGACCGTGTTGATTTGGCAGGACATAATGTGAAACATGCACTCATTACCTTTGATGGAAAACATGAATGGTGCCCGAAAGAAACCATGGATGAAGCTTTCTGGTGGTTAGAACTTTGTGAAATGAGAAATAATTTAGCCTCTAAAAACGATACTGAAATAAAGAAAAGATTAGAGCCTATTCAAAAACAAGTGGAAACACTTTTACAGAAAAAAGAAATGTATGATGCTTTTCTATTGTGCAAAAAAACAATTAATTTTTATGATGGACTTGCCGACCTTTCCTTTTATTTATCCACTTACAAAACTTTGAAAACGGATATAACAGTGGATAAAAGTATGAAGTTAGAAGAAGTGTCGTGGAGCAACGAAGAAAAACTAAAACAGTTTTATTCAAGCGGCTTTCAGTCGACAGATTTCGAAAGATGGAAAAAAGAAATAGCATCGCTTAATCAGAAAATAAAAACAGAAAGCAAAAAAAGCGAAGTGCAAATGTATAAACGCGTGCTTGGTTACTTAAGCCTAGCATCCTATATGCAAGCAAGCGGAGCATTAAAACAAAATGCAATTACCGCTGCCGATTATTTATGCAAAGTTTATGTTTTAGTTGATCCTACAAATTCGGAAGCACATTATTTAAACGCAAGTGTAGCGGCTCGTCAAGGAAAATCGAAAGAAGCAATTGCTTCGCTAAATGATGCTATAAAAAATGGCTACGATGATTTACCTCGCTTACAAACCGATAGCTCGTTTGTTTCCATCAAAACCATGAAAGAGTTCGAAGAAATAGTAGGGAAAATAAATAAAAAATAAAGTTCAGTTATTAACTGTTCTTAATCCCATCCCGAAGCGAGTACATCACATAGGTGCATCATCTTAATCGGATTGTTTTTTAATTTGGTATAACTTTGGAGGTGCATCAAACACGAAACATCAGTAGAAATAAGGTATTGCGCGTTGGTATCCATTACATTTTGTATTTTTTGTTCGGCCATACTCACCGAAATAGGTTCGGCTTTCACGGCAAAACTTCCACCAAAACCACAGCAAGTATCCGATTCCTTCATTTCGCGCAATTCAAGTCCACGTACTTTTTCCAATAATATCCGAGGTTCTTTTTTTATTCCTTGTTCGCGCAATCCCGAACAAGAATCATGATAAGTAGCTATTCCTTCAAGCTTTGCGCCTAAATCGGTAATCTTTAAAACATTTACCATGAAGTCAGAAAACTCGAAAATGTTTTTTTGTATTTGTTTGTACTCGTTGTGCAATACCGAATTGTGAAACATATCGGGATAATAGTTTTTTATCATTCCTACACATGAAGCAGAAGGGCAAACAATGTATCGGTCGTTCTGAAATTCACGAATAAATTTTTCTCCCACCGACTTGCAATCGTCCCAATAACCAGCATTAAATGCAGGTTGGCCACAACAAGTTTGTTCGGGATTATAATTCACCCCACATCCCACCTTCTCAAGAATCTTCACCATATTGAATCCAGTATCAGGATAAATCTGGTCGATAAAACAAGGAATAAAAATATCTACAATCATTCGTTAATTAGTTCAATAAGGTGCGAATTTACAAAACAAACCACCTTAACTCACATTTTTTGATTTTGGAATGGTAAGTAAAACTACAAAGCCAAGAATAAAAAAGGTAATAAGTGCTAATATCGAATTCCGCATGCCTCCTGTAATCCCTTCTATTGCTCCAAAAGAACACATTCCGATAACGATTCCAATTTTTTCGCAAACATCAAAGAAACTAAAATAAGAAGCATGGTCTTCGGTTTCGGGCAAAAGTTTTGAATAGGTAGATCGAGAAAGAGATTGTACTCCGCCCATCACCAAGCCCACAGCACCAGCTATTATATAAAATCCATAAGGAGTATAAACAAATTGATAAGTGCCTATGCAGATGGCAATCCAAATAAATAGCGAAACTCCCAAAGCTTTTATGTTTCCAATTATTTTCGAGAGACGCGAAAAAAGGAAAGAACCCAAAATACCTACAAATTGAATGATTAAAACACTCGCAATAAGGTTACCATCATCCAATCCAACGATTTCTTTTTTTGCAAAAAGTACAGCCATCAACATTACTGTTTGCACACCCATACTATATAAAAAGAATGCAATTAAATATCGTTTCAATTGTTTAATGTGTTTTAGTTCGAGCCATACGTTGTACAGTTCTTTAAACCCTTTTAGTACTATGCTCCCCTCCGAAGCATGTTTGTTTTTTGCTTTTGGCAATCGGGCAAATGTTATTTGCGCAAACCCAATCCACCATATCGCTACTGAAACAAATGAATAGCGAGCATCCATATTAAATCCTTTTATTAAAATTAAATTTAAAATCAATAACAAAGAACTTCCGAAATACCCCATTCCAAAACCCTTTGCGCTTACTTTGTCATGGTCTTGTGGGTCGGCAATTTCGGGTAGGTAAGCATTATAAAAAACTAGGCTCCCCCAAAATCCCACACTAGCAAGCAATATCGAGAGCATTCCGAAAGCTAAATGATCTTTACTAAAAAAGAATAACGATGCACAAGAGAGTGAGCCGAGAAAACAAAAGAATTGCATGAAACGTTTTTTACTTCCACTATAATCTGCAATGCCAGAAAGTATAGGTGATGAAAGTGAAACGATGATAAATGACAACGCGACAACATAGGAATACAATTCGGTATTGATAAAGTCGATTCCAAACAAATTTACAATGTCGTTTACATTACCGCTAGCATCTTTAGTGCTCGTAACTTTTTCATAAAAGATAGGAAAAATAGCTGTGGTAATAACCAAAGGATAAGAAGAGTTTGCCCAATCATAAAATGCCCAAGCGTTAATTAATCTTTTATCACCTTTTTTTAGTTCGCTCATAATTTTATTAGTTTAGAGTTTTAAAGATAAAGCATAAAGATACATAAAAAATTATTTTCATCATTAGTCCATTTCCATCTTCAAAATTTCAATCTCCACTCTCCTATTCAAGGCACGATTCTCCTCCGTATCATTGGGTGCAATTGGTTTTTGTGCACCAAATCCTTTATACGTCATAATATTCAGGACCCCTTCTTTTTTCAAATATTCATACACTGCCTTAGCTCGTTCTTTTGATAGTGTTTTGTTTGCCGATTCTTTTCCATTGTTATCAGTATATCCATTTATTTGTATTTCCATAAATGGGTTATTATTTAGTTTGTTCACCAATTCTTCCAAAGCTATTTCGCTCGACACTTTTAATGTAGCTTGATTATTTTCGAATTGAATATTTTTCAAAACAATGGTTTCCCCTATCTTTAAAGTATCAGGCAATGTTTTTACTTTTTTCTTTTTAACAGGTTTCAATCCAAGCAATGAATCGTTAGGACTGATTATTTTTCGTAAAGAGACATCATCAATAAAATAATAGGCTTCTTTAAAACCGAACAAATCCCATTTGTTTCTTTTAATAAAATCTTCTTTAGTTACAGGATTAAAATTCCCAATTATAATATACTTCTCTCCACCATGGGCATGATAATCTCCTTGTATCGGAATCCAGTTCATCGCTCCAGAAATTCCTTTTTTGTAAGTAGTGTCAATCAATCCTCTTTCGTCAAACTTCATCCCAAACTTAAAAGCATCGTCAGAAAAATAAACACCAAGTTGTCTGACAGTTACTGTGCTTTCGAACAATAGTCGAATAAACATTCGGAAATGATACGTACGGTTGGGCTCTAAAGGTTCGTTCAATTGCACATACATGTATTCCTTGTACGCTTCCTGAAAACGCAAACCCACAAAACAGGTTCCTTTATGTGCTCCACGATATTTGGAAGTATCTTGCTTTTCAGCTTTCAGGTAATAATCAACCGTTCCAATACCTTTCCAAGGAAATGCATTCTTAATATCCTTTGATTTATTCTTATGATTTTCAAAACTAGGGTTAGGAACTAAATTTGGTCCTTTTGTTTGAGCTTTTGAAATAGAGAAACACAATAAGAGAAAAAGAATTACGAGTACTTGATTAGTGTTGTTTTTTTGCGCTCTCAGCATTATATCCTTAATAACTTGTTTTAGATTTTTCCCGCTCTATTTGTTTTCAACATTTTCCAATTGGGTAAAAATAGTAATTCCAATTAGCTTTAAAACATGTTCGAAAAATATTTTATAATCGAATTTTCAACTATCTTTGGAAAAAAAACAATGCCATGAAAATAAAAGAAAATACAGAAATCACGTTTAATTGGTTCGAGGCTTTTAATGAGCATGATATTGAGAAACTACTTTCGCTGTATCATGAGGATGCACAACATTATAGTCCTAAACTTAAGATTCGCTATGCAGAATCGAATGGAGTGATAGGAGGCAAAGAGGCTTTGCGTGATTGGTGGAGCGATGCATTTGATCGTTTACCTGATTTGCAATATGAAATCATTTCATTCACAGTTAACAAAGATTTTGTTCAAATGGTGTACAAAAGAACTGTGAAAAATGAACCTGATATGGAAGTAAACGAAGTGTTAAATATAAAGGACGGCCTCATAATTTCATCCGCCATCATGGATTCTCATGTAACTTCTGGGAAATAGTTACTCAATAGTCACCTTTTGACTGTTAAACTCAATCTTATCTCCAGGTTTTAATTTATTGCGTTTTCGAAGTTCTGTTTCACCATTCACTTTAACCAGATGATTTTCTATTACCGAATTTGCTTCGGCTCCATTTGCTACCCAACCAATGGCTTTTAGTAATTGGTTAAGATGAATGTAATCTTCCTTTATTTTAAATAAGTCCATAATAAGATTTCAGTTAATTCTTTGTAACACAAATATAAGAGATACAATTTACCTCAAATAAAAAATCCTGCTAAAATTGCAGGATTTTTTATTTGAATGCTGAATAGTTTGCAATTACGCCTTTTTAACGTTTACTGCATTTAATCCTTTTTTACCCTCTGCAATTTCAAAAGATACTTTGTCTCCATCACGAATTTGGTCAACCAAACCTGTTACGTGAACAAATAATTCTTTACCGTCATCGGCTGTAATAAAACCAAATCCTTTTGCTGTGTTGAAAAACTTTACTGTACCTGTTTTCATTTTACTCTAAAATTATTAAATTAATACTTCAGCAAATATAACATTATTTTGATTAGTAGACTATAAAATTAGTTAAGCGTTCGAAATTGACGATTCGTGTGAATTCAAAAACTACCGTACATTTAATCGTGAATTAATTTAGGGTTAACATAAATTAACTCGTGAATTGTAAAAAATAATTCACATATTTGCGTTTCCAAAAAAAGATGGACACGGATAGTAATAATTGTATTAATCTCATAAATGAAAAAGACTTTTTCTTTTCTTCTTCTCTTTTCATTGCTGCACATGGCTCATGCCAATGCAGATTTTAATGCATTTGGTTTTAGTTCACCTAATTCCGACCCAACAGATACCGTTCCTGACAATTTCAATAAAGAAGACTTAATAACTTTTACTGATTCCTTGGCTGCCGAATTATCATCAAATGATATTTATGGTGAATTTGACACAGAAAATATTCATTTTACAAAGTTCAAGGTTGAGTCATTAAAAGATAGTGTTAAGAAAATCGTACTTGCCGAGAAAAATGGTTGTGGGTTTGTTCCTCCTGTTCTTGGAAAAATAAATTGTCCTTTTGGCCGTTGTCGCAGGTATTTTCATTATGGAATGGATTTACATTTACAAACAGGAGATGCCGTAAGCGCAGCTTTTGATGGGAAAGTAAGAATCGCAAAAAGGAGTAAAAGTTATGGAAACGTTGTTGTTATTCGACATAGCAATGGATTAGAAACCTATTATGCTCATCTTTCAAAATTAAATGTGGTTGTTGGTCAAGAAGTTTCTGCTGGCGACATTCTTGGATTAGGAGGCAATACAGGTTGGTCGCATGGAAGTCATCTTCATTTTGAAGTCCGCTACCTTGGACAACCAATTAATCCGGCTGATATCATTTCTTTTGACGAACATAAACTCGTCACTGATACTTTTCTTTTGAGCAAAAAGACATTTAGTTATTCAACCAAGCCAACGTATAATAAGGCTTATGCAAAAAAAGGCGTAGCAACTAATCAGAAAAGTAATGTAGTCGTTAACGCAGGGAAGTTATTATCAGGCAATATTTACGTGGTTAAGCAAGGAGACTCTTTGTACAACATCGCTCGTAGATATGGAACATCGGTTACTGCTTTATGTCAAAAGAACGGTTTGAAAACCAACTCGGTTTTACATTTAGGTCAAAAAATTAAAGTTTAGAAATCTGTTCTGGATTTTAAAACCCAACTTCTTTCCAAATATATTTTCTTTCTTTGATATTGTAGTAACCAAGCTTCTTGTTTTTCTCAACTTTAAGTATTGTGTTCGTCAATTTTGCCACCTCGTCCCATTCGCATGGAACAACCGTTGTTCCTGAAACATCAATTATTCCTATTTTGTCATCCATCTTTACTTGACTCAAATCACCCTTAAAATCTTCAGCTTCGTCATAGTTTAACGCTATCACTATTTTTCCGCTTTTATCAATAAACCCTACTTTATCATTCTTTTTTACTTTCGCCAATCCATTCATAAACTCTCCAGCCGATTGGTATGTATAATGAATTTGTAATTTCATCTTCGCATCAATATATCCCCATTTTTCTTTACGCAAAGCTGCTGCTAATCCTTCGCTAAAAGGTTCAATTTTTTCGAAATCTTTTGTAGTAATGTATTTCCCCGTCTTATCTATTAACCCTTGTTTTTTATTTTTTTCAGCAATTGCACAACCATTTCTGAATTGAACCAAAGTCCCGTTGTAGTCGTACTCTAGGGGAATAATCAAAACCCCTTCTTTATTAACAAAACCATATTTATTGTCTTTTACAACCATCATAAGACCTTCAGATAATTCACCCATAAAATCATACTCACATGGTAACACAATTTCTCCTTTTGTATTAATGGTTCCTAACTTCTTTAAAGATTTTACTACTGCTATTCCATCTTTAAATTTATCTACCCAATCATACTTGCAATTGATAACAAGTGACCCTGATTTATTGATAAAACCTTTTTGTCCCCCAATTTCAACTGAGGCTAATCCTTCCGAAAAGTCGCCTGCTTTATTGTAATTTAGGGGCAAGGCCAGATTTAGGGATTCATCAATATAACCTGTTCTATCTGCTTTTGTAACCGCGGCCAAGCCTTCCGAAAACTCACCTATCTCGTCATATTGGAAAGGAACCACCAAATTACCTGTTTTGTTGACTATTCCGTATTTTGTATTTTTCTTCACAATGGAAACACCATGTTTAAAAGGTTCTACTTCCTCGTACACAAATGGGACTACCAACTTTCCTGCTTTATTGATGAATCCTGACTTACCATTTAGACCACACTCAGCAACACCTTCCGAAAAATCTTCTACCCATTCATAAATAAATGGAATGGCTGTTTGGCCTGTAGAATCAACAAATCCCCATTTCCCATTTTCTTTAGCAACAAAAAGTGGTTTTTGAGATAATGCGATATCTTCGTTAACAATTTCAGAATACGGATAATCAGGAAAATCTTTTTTGAATTGAATAAGCGAAGTTGTTTTATAATCTGCAGTATAAAGGCTATATATATTGTGCCAAGCTGTTTCTATATTATCGTTATCCGGATATTTTTTTATAAAATTATGGTATTCTGCAATGGTTCCATGTGATGTAGAGAGGGCATAAATAGAATTCTCTGCTTCATCTGTATAAGGGCTTCGAGGATATTGGACAAGGAATCGTTCAAATTCCTCAATGGTATTATTCTTTGTTGAGGCCTGAAATAAAGTTGCTTCGTATCTATTCTTCGCCTCTGGAATTTGTTTCGATAAAGGATATGTCTCAATAAACTTTTTATAAACAGGATAGGTGTCATCCTTTTTTATTTGCTCAAAAACCATGCTGTCTCTTATCTCGATTGCCCTAGAACATTGAGGTGCGGTATAGTACTTTTCTAGAAATGAATTAAGCGCATCTATTCGCTTTTTGCTTTTATAATATTCGAATGCCTTTTTATGTACCAAATCTTTGAGCGAATCTATTGAAGTTGAAGTAACATTGTATCGAATATACTTTTCGGTTGATTTTATCTCGGATAATTGGTAAGCTTTTTCAGAAATAATAATGTATTTGTAAGCTGTGTCAATATTAAAAAAGGGGTTATCATTACGATAATAGATAACACTTAATCCATAAGCTGCGCAGGCGGTTTCGCTTTTTAATGACTTTTCAAATAGACGCTTGGCTTCAAAATAATTAAATACTTTGAGAGCATCAAAAGCTTTTGAAATTTTATTTGCGCTAGCAAAATTGTTTAAAACTAATAAACCTAATATAAGAAAACGCCTCACTTCTTGAATCCCTCGATTATTATTGGCAGTAAAATTAACAATTACAACGAAAGTAAAATTTATTTTAATTGCAGGATATATTAATTGTAATTTTACAACAAATATTAACTTAAACTTTTATAATGTTTTCGAAAGGTCAAATCATTTTCGCTTTAGTTTTTTTTATTGTATTTGTAGTTACCATCAGTTGGGCCTATATTAAAGATAAGAAATCAAACAAATTACTCTTTAAAGGAAGTTACAAAATACTTTTATTCTCTGTGTTTGTGTTTTTTGCACTTTACGGCATTGTCAAATTGAAACATTTCTTTTTTCATTAGATGTATACATGAAAAATGAGATCACTATTGTTGACTATTAAGAAATTTTATTGTTTGCATTAATAAATTGTTTAATTTTGCAAAAAGAATAATAAGCCCCAATTAAATGAGACGCATTCATATACTTTGTCTTTGTTTTCTTTTCTTCCTGCTTGATTTGGCTCATGCGGGGACAATTGTTTTAGAGGGGAAATACCAAAATGAAAATCTTTATGTTTTGAATGGACCAACTGATAATGGAGTTGGTTTCTGCACCTATCAAGTATCAATAAATGGTAGAATATCAACAGATGAAGTGAATTCTAGTTCATTCGCTATTGATTTTTCCCAGTTTGATATTAAACCAGGAACGTACGTAATTGTAAAAATTGACCACAAGGATGATTGTAGTCCTAGAGTAATAAATCCTCAAGTATTACAGCCTCATGCTACATTCGAAGTATTAGACATTAATATTGATAAAAATGAAATATTAAATTGGACCACCAAAAATGAAATGGGTTCATTACCTTTTGTTATCGAACAGTTTCGTTGGCACAAATGGATTAAAGTTGGAGAAGTAAAAGGAATCGGAGAGATTGGTAAAAACACTTATTTTTTCAAAATAACTCCCCATTCAGGTGAAAATAAGTTTAGAGTTAGACAAGTTGGATATGGAGAAAAATCAAAAAAATCTACAGCCATTTCTTATGTCTCGAGTGTAGCCATTCCAACTTATATTATAAGTAAAGATCAAAAAAACATTCTCTTTTCAGATGAAACCATGTATCAAGTTTATGATGCCTATGGGGCGATAGTAAAACAAGGTTATGGAAAAAACCTTGCGATAGCGAATCTCAAAAAAGGCATTTACTATATCTGTTACGATAACTTGGTAGTTGATTTTAAAAAGAAAAAATAACTACTTATATATTGTTCTGCTAGGGTAAACCATCAACGCTTTACTTAAGCAAGCCATCGCATTTTTGAGTTCTTCTTTGTTTAACACATAAGCCAAACGAACCTCATTTAATCCGGCATCAGGTGTTGAATAAAACCCAGTTGCTGGAGCTAGCATAACAGTTTGCCCTTCGTGTTCAAATGATTCTAACAACCATTGGCAAAATTTATCTGCATTGTCAATCGGTAATCGGGCAATGCAATAGAATGCACCGCTAGGTTTAGGACAAAAAACACCTTCCATTTTATTTAATGCTTCAATCAAAAAGTCTCTTCGTCCTACGTATTCTTTTTGAACACCATCGAAATATTCTTTTGGAGTTTCCAATGCAGCCTCTGCTCCTATTTGGCCAAATGTTGGTGGGCTCAATCGAGCTTGAGCAAATTTCATTGCAGTTGAAATCACCTCTTTGTTTTTCGAAATCAGTGCTCCTATTCGTGCTCCACAAGCACTGTAACGCTTCGAAATAGAATCTAGAAGAACAACATTATTATCAATTCCATCTAGGTGCATAACCGATACATATTCTTTTCCGTCATAACAGAATTCACGATACACCTCATCACTCAACAAGAATAAATCATATTTAATTATTAATTGTTTAAGTGATTCTAATTCGGCACGAGAATATAAATAACCGGTAGGGTTTCCTGGGTTACAAATCATTATCCCCTTTGTTTTAGGGGTAATCAACTTTTCAAATTCAGAAATAGGAGGCAGTGCAAATCCGTTCTCGATGGTTGATTTAACAGGTTTTATGATGACATCTGCTGCACATGAAAAACCATTGTAATTTGCATAAAATGGTTCAGGAATTATTATCTCATCCCCTTCATTGAAACATGTCATCATGGCCATTGAGATGGCTTCAGAGCCTCCAGTGGTGATGATGATGTCATTCCAATCGACTGGCATTTTGTATCCGTTATAATATTGAGCCAGTTTTTTT
The DNA here is from genome assembly GCA_037131555.1 of Bacteroidota bacterium. Taxonomy (GTDB): domain Bacteria; phylum Bacteroidota; class Bacteroidia; order 2-12-FULL-35-15; family 2-12-FULL-35-15; genus 2-12-FULL-35-15. The sequence goes on along the minus strand of JBAXQU010000021.1, from coordinate 17,003 downwards.
CGATACGATTCGAAGCCTGCAGAATGCGAATACTCTAATACTTTAATGTTTGAATTCTTTATGGCATTGAGCATTACAGCTGGAGTTTCAATATCAGGTTGCCCAATATTTAAGTGATATATTTTTTTTCCTTGCTTTTTGGCTGCTTCCGCAAATGGAACTAATTTACGTATTGGAGAAGAAGGCATACTATTGCCTTTTGTAGAAATTTTTGGCATATTTTTATTTTATTAGGGCCCCAAAGGTAGCATTCTGCAATGAATAGAAAAATGATTAGAATAAAAAACTAGTGTTTTTTACAAACCATATTAAACAACAAATCCTTCTTTGAAATGAATCAAAGAAGGATTTGAAGCAATACTAATAATAACAAATTAGTGTTTTTGTTCAGTTGGTGCAACTGGTGTTGCTCCTCCAGCTGGTGCAGGATCTGGTTTAACAACTCCTTTTATTTTAAGCACTTTTGAAGGTACGTCAGCATTTGAAGTTAAAGTAACTGTTTTTTCAAAAGCTCCTACTCTATCAGTAGCATAATGAACTTTGATAACTGCTGTTTCACCTGGCTTGATTGGTTCTTTTGGTGCAGTAGGCACTGTACATCCGCATGAACCTGCTGCATTTGAAATAATCAAAGGCTCTTTACCTACGTTAGTAAATTTAAATTCACGATTACCATCTGCATTGTGTTCAATTGTACCATAGTCAATTTCTTCTGTTACGAATTTAAATTTAGGTGCATTTGGATTTACAGGGTTTGGTGTTGTGGTTTCTTGCGCATTCGCTCCGATAGCAACACATAGCATTAATCCGATTGTAAAAATTGTTTTTTTCATTTTCTGATGATTTTTAATTAATTGTTATTTATTATTGTTTATTGTTTTACTCTTTTATTTAATGTTTTTCTAATGGCACTGCACCATTTTCTCTTTTTCCATTTGTTGGAAACGCCTCCTCAGTAGGTGCTGGTTGAACCACTCCTTTTATTGATATCACCTTTTCTGGTGTTTTAGAATTAGAAGTGATGGTTACTGTTTTCGAAAAATTACCAGCTCTTTTTGTGTCGTATGTTACCTTTATTACATTCGATTCGCCTGGTTTGATAGGCACATCTTTTGGGTAAGTAGGCACTGTACAACCGCACGAACCTTTGGCATTCGATATAATTAATGGTTCTTTGCCGGTGTTCTTAAACTTGAACTCGTACGATCCGTTTCCTCCATATTCAATGGTACCGAAATCGTGAAGATCGGTTTCAAATGTCATCTCTGCCAAACTAGTTGATGCTGGAGTAGCAGTAGTAGTTGCTGTTTTAGGTGCTTCTTGAGCACTTGCAACAACAGTCATTAATAATACGGTACTGAATGTAATTAGTCTTTTTTTCATCTTGTAAATCTAAACGTTTTGATAAGATTAAATTTTACGAATTTTTTATTTACTAAAACCGTGCCAAAATCAAAAATCTGTATGAAAATTAATTTTTTGTAGTTTTGCGTTCTTTTTCGAAACGCAAAGAAAGTAATAAATTATGGATATACCAAAAACGTACGACCCCAAACTAACCGAAGACAAATGGTATAGCCATTGGTTGAAGCAGAAATTTTTTAAATCGATGCCCGATGAGCGCGAACCATATACCATTGTGATTCCTCCTCCTAACGTAACAGGGGTACTACACATGGGGCATATGCTCAACAATACTATTCAAGATGTGCTGATTAGAAGGGCACGAATGCAAGGGAAAAACGCTTGTTGGGTACCTGGTACCGATCATGCATCAATAGCTACTGAAGCAAAAGTGGTGGCTTTGTTGAAGGAAAAAGGAATAAAAAAAACCGATTTATCGCGCGAAGAATTTCTGAAGCATGCTTGGGATTGGAAAGATAAATACGGGGGTATCATTCTGAAACAACTCGAAAAACTTGGGGCTTCCTGCGATTGGGATAGAACCCGGTTTACCATGGAAGATAATTTGAGCGAAGCGGTTATTGATGTTTTTATTGATTTATTTAACAAGGGACAAATATACCGTGGGGTAAGAATGGTGAATTGGGATCCGCAAGGATTGACTGCGGTTTCTGACGAGGAAGTAATATATAAGGAAGTAAATTCGAAATTGTATTATGTAAAATATAAGATTGAAGGCTCTGTTGACGAATGGGTAACCATCGCCACTACTCGCCCCGAAACCATACTTGGCGATACTGCTGTATGTGTTCATCCAGAGGATGAACGATACAAGCATTTGAAAGGCAAACGTGTGATTATACCTATGGTGAATCGTTCTGTACCTATTATATTCGACACGTATATCGACCTTGAATTTGGAACGGGTGCGCTTAAAGTAACCCCTGCCCACGATATTAATGACTATAATCTGGGTGTGAAACACAAACTTGAAGTGGTTGACACTATTGCCCCTGACGGCAAGATGAGTGCTGCTGCTCAGTTTTATATTGGCGAAGACCGATTTGCGGTACGCAAAAAAATTGCCAAAGACTTGGAAGAAATGGGTCAACTTGTGAAAGTGGAAGACATCAAAAACAAGGTGGGCTACTCCGAAAGGACAGATGCTGTGATAGAACCAAAACTTTCGATGCAATGGTTTTTGAAAATGGAAAACATTTCGAAACCTGCTTTGGAAAATGTATTGAATGGCGAAATAAAATTGATTCCCGAAAAGTTTGTAAACACCTATAAACATTGGATGGAAAATGTACACGATTGGTGCATCAGCCGACAACTATGGTGGGGACAACAAATACCTGCATGGTACGACAACAAAGGGAATACCGTTGTTTGCAAAACAAAAGAGGAGGCTCTTGAAAAATTGAAAGCGAACAATGCCGCCATCAAAATTGAAGAAATAAAACAAGACGAAGATGTGCTCGATACTTGGTTCTCTTCGTGGCTTTGGCCGATTAGCGTTTTTGATGGTTTCAAGAATCCTAATGGTGCCGATATTAACTATTATTACCCAACCAACGATTTAGTAACTGCTCCCGAAATATTGTTCTTTTGGGTGGCTCGAATGATTATTGCTGGTTACGAATACCGAGGTGCAAAACCATTCAACAATGTGTATCTAACCGGAATTGTTCGCGATAAGTTAGGCCGAAAAATGAGCAAGTCGCTTGGCAATTCGCCCGACCCTATTGAACTAATGGAGAAATATGGGGCCGATGGAGTGCGTGTGGGAATGCTTTTGTGTTCGCCTGCTGGCAACGATTTGCCTTTTGATGAAGGTACTTGCGAACAAGGCAGAAATTTTTCGAACAAAATTTGGAATGCGTTCCGACTGATGAATGGATGGGAAGTGGATGCCACACTGAAGCAAGCCGACACCAGCCGAATGGCCATTGAGTGGTTTGATGCCAAACTGAATGAACAGCTGATGGCTATAAACGATTGCTACAGCAAATATCGAATGAGCGAAGCCTTGATGACCACCTATAAAATGGTTTGGGACGATTTCTGCGCTTGGTATTTGGAAATGATTAAGCCCGAATTTGTGGACGGAAAATCATTGCCTATTGATAAAGCTACCTACGATACCACCATTGCTTTTTTCGAAAAGATTCTAAAAATATTGCATCCTTTTATGCCTTTTATCACCGAAGAGATTTGGCATTTGATACAAGAGCGGAACGAGAAAGACTGCATCATTGTGGCCCCTTGGCCTGAGTCGAAGGCTGCAGATATGGTTATTTTAAAAGACTTCGATTTTGTGATGGAAGTAATAACTAGCGTTCGAAATTTGCGTAAGCAAAAAAATATTTCGCCTAAAGAAAAATTACAATTGTTCGAAAAAGTGAATCAAGGAAAACCTATTAATGCTTACGATGGCATTATTAGTAAACTTTGCAACCTTAGCAGTTTCGATTATGTAACGGCTAAGGTGGAGAATGCTTTTTCGTTTAATGTGGAACATGCTGAGTTTTATATTCCGGTGACTCAAAATATCGACATGGTTGCGGAGCGCGAGCGCCTTACCAAGGACTTGGATTACAATAAAGGTTTCCTGAAATCGGTACAAATAAAACTTTCGAACGAAAATTTTGTGGCCAAAGCAAAACCCGAACTGATAGCCAACGAACGCAAAAAAGAAACCGATGCTTTAGCTAAAATAAAAGCCATTGAAGAGCAAATTGCTGGACTGAATTAATAAGACGCAAAGAAGAAATTCTATCCCGAAGTTTCAGGGACTTAGTTCTAAATACTAATTATAAAGTTCTAAAAAGAGGATTTGGCTTTTTGTGATGAAATCCTTTGTTTTGTTCTAACGAATTGAATTATATACACTTTCGGAAGTGAAATGTTATTCAAAAAAAGTGACACATACCATTCCGGATTACGAAATATGTAAAACACATGTGTTTTGACACATTACGTAAAACGTAACCATGCAAACCACTTGTGGTTTGATACATTACGAAAACAAAACCATGTAAACCACTTGTGTTTTGATACATTCCGAAAACGAAACCATGTAAACCAAATGTGGTTTGATACATTCCGAAAACAAAACCATGTAAACCACTTGTGTTTTGATACATTACGAAAACAAAACCATGCAAACCACTTGTGGTTTGATACATTCTGTTTCTGGAACCCTATCCGTCACTTTTTTACCTAAAAATTCTCATTTTTCAATTATCAAACTCATTTTAGAAGTATATTTGAAAGGAGATGTGAGATTTAGGATTTGAAGATTTAGGATTTGCGAGACTCGCCTGTCCCGACCCTTCGGGAGCGATTTTTAACTCTGCGTTCTTTGCGATAAATAAGAAATCCTAAATCAATAGTGATTTCTTCACCAAATAAACTCATCAAGATTTCGCTTCGTGTTAAAAATCTTATTACCTTTATTGTCTCAACAAATGGCATTGTATTTATGAAACTCAAGATATTATTTCTCGCCTTGTGCATTTCGCTTGGCTTGCAAGCACAGCATCGACATCAAAAAACTAATTTACCTCATCCTAGTTTTCAAGCATCTAACTTGCGCAGCGACACGGTGGATATCCTCAAATATACTATCAACCTCAACATTACTAGTTTTGTAGATAGCAGCATCAGCGGAAATACGGAAATAAAATTTGCACCCAAACTAAATGGAGTGAGCACTGTTGCCTTAGATTTGTTGAAACTTACGGTAGATTCGGTGAAGTGGGCCACATCGAATTTGATGTATACCTATGACGACACTTTGTTGTTGGTAAGCCTTGCACAACCGATGAATATAGGCGATACCAGTTCTATGGTGGTGTATTATCATGGTAAGCCGCAAGGCGATGCTTCGGGCTGGGGAGGTTTTTATTTTCAGAACGGATATGCTTATAATTTAGGAGTAGGTTTTGCAGCACAGCCGCATTGTTATGGTAGGGTTTGGTTTCCGTGTTTCGACAATTTTGTGGAACGTTCGGTTTACGAATTCAACATCACCACCAACAATGGCAAACTGGCTTATTGCAATGGTTATCTTGCCAACGACACCACCGACTTGAGCGGAAACCGAACTCGCAAATGGATTTTGGATAAAGAAATACCAACGTATTTGGCATCGGTGTCGGTGGCAGCTTATGCACAAATCAACCAAACCTTTAATAGCCTCACTGGACCAAAACCTATTGTGATAGCCGCATTGGTCGGAGATACTACCAATGTAAAAAACTCATTCATTAACCTTCCGTCAGCTTTGTCGACTTACGAAAACCGCTTCGGGCCTTATCGTTGGAACAGAGTAGGCTATTGCATGGTGCCGTTTTCATCAGGCGCCATGGAGCATGCTACTAATATCTCGTACCCGCAAGCAGCAGCTACTGGCTCGTTGCTCAATCAAACGGTGATGGCACACGAGCTCTCGCATCATTGGTTTGGCGACTTGGTTACCTGCCGCACCCCGCAAGACATGTGGCTGAACGAAGGCTGGGCAAGGTATTGCGAGTTCATCTTCACCGAAGGACTGAGTGGCTATACTAGTTATTTGAATGATGTAAGGGTGAATCACGAAAACTGTTTGCAGTTTTTAGAACCTATTGAAGGAGGTTTTCAAACCCTATCGAACATGCCTCTGAGCATGACATACGGAGTGATAGGTGCACCGGTAACTTCAACCTACGACCGTGGTGCCGACATTGCGCACACTTTAAGAGGATACATGGGTGATAGTTTGTTTTTCTATTCGTTGAAAGATTATTTGGCACAGCATCAATACCAAGATGTGTCGAGTGCTGATATGAGAGATGCACTCACCAATGCAAGTGGAATAAACCTTACTGATTTTTTCAACGATTGGGTATTCAATCCGGGATGGCCTCATTTCTCTATCGATTCGACAAATGCAGTAGCCAATGGAAGTAATTATTTGGTGACTGTTTATCTGAAACAAAAACTAACAGGAGCACCCAATTATTTCAATCAAGTGCCCTTGAACATTACCTTCAAAGCAGCTAACTGGGCCGAACAAATACGACAGGTAAACATGTCGGGGCCTAATGCTTCGTTTCAGTTTACATTGCCTTTCAACCCGGTGTTCACTGCTGTGAATATGGACGAAAAAATAAGTCATGCCGTTGCTCCTGCCTATCAAACCATAAAAACAACGGGAAGCAAAAGTTTTGCAAATGCAAAGATGACTATGAATGTAACCAGTATTTCCGATTCGGCATTTGTGAGGGTAGAACATAATTTTGCTGCACCCGATGCGTTTCAACATTGCTGCATGCCTTACCGATTGTCGCCTAATCATTATTGGAAAGTGGATGGTATATTGCCCTCCAACTTTAAAGCCACCGCTACGATTTTTTACAATGGGCAAACTACTTCGTACAGTGGTTACAATTGGCTCGACAATAATTTGATTAATACTTACGAAGATAGTTTGGTTCTGCTCTACCGCAGAAATGCAGCTTCCGATTGGAGTGTATATCCTTATTATCACAAAAACATGCTTGGCAGCAATAATAATAAGTATGGCCAAATTATTATTGATACACTTCATTTGGGCGAATTCACTTTTGCCATGAAAGATTATTTATTGGGAGTACCTAACACGGATGCTGCGTCCAATGTGCAAGTGGCAAAACTATTTCCAAATCCAGCGAATGATTTGATGAGTGTTGAACTCTTGACCAAATCTGCTAACCCCTGCACTTTGATGGTGACCGATGTGGTTGGGAAACTGGTGTATCAAGAAACGATAACCAATTCGAAAAACACTACTACCATTAATACGTCTGCTTTTAAGAATGGAATGTATTTCATTATTTTAAAATCGACTGACCGAATAGTATCAAAAAATAAATTTATTGTTTCACATTAATACCTTTAAAAATGAAAAACAAATCAATACTTCTGTTTACCCTTGTAGCCTCTTTCAACTTGATGGGACAGGATAAAACCAAAGAATGGAACTCCAGCAACATCGCTGATATGGAAAAGAAAGCGGTAAAACTCAATAGCAAATCGTTGCGTTCGTCCATTGTAAATAATTATGATTTGACTTACAACCGCTGCGAGTGGCAAGTCGATCCGGCAGTGTATTATATCAAAGGAGCGGTGAGCTTTTTCTTTAAACCAACGGTTTTGGGTTTCAACCAAATTCAATTCGATTTAGCTTCTACACTCACAGTCGATTCGGTGAAGTATCATTCTTCCAATTTAACCTATACCCATCCAGCCGATTTATTGCAAATAGATTTTGCTTCCACTTTACCTATGAATACGCTCGATTCGCTTACCATTTATTATCAAGGCGCGCCATCAGGAAGTGGGTTTGGGTCGTTTGTTCAAGGCAATCATAATGGCACACCTGTCATTTGGACATTATCCGAACCATTTGGTGCAAAAGATTGGTGGCCTTGCAAAAATGATTTGATTGATAAATCCGATTCGATGGATGTAATTGTTACTGTTCCGCAAGGCAACCGAGTTGCGAGCAATGGAGTATTGCTTTCGGAAACACCGATGGGAAGCAATGTGCAATTTCATTGGAAAACAAAATACCCTATTGCATCTTACTTGGTCGCAATTGGAGTTACCAATTACGTGTATTATTCCAACTATGTACCTCTAAGCACAGGCGATTCGTTGGAAGTGTTGAATTATGTTTACCCAGAAGATTTGGTTTCTGCACAATCGCAAACACCCGACATTATTAATGTGATTAAACTATACGATAGCTTAACCATCCTTTATCCCTTTTCGAATGAGAAGTATGGACATTGCGAGTTTGGCTGGGGAGGCGGAATGGAGCACCAAACCATGTCGTTTGTGGTTGGTTTCGGACATTCGCTTATTGCTCACGAATGTGCTCATCAATGGTTTGGCGACCATGTTACCTGTGGTAGCTGGCAAGATATTTGGCTGAATGAAAGTTTTGCAACCTATATGGAAGGACTTTCGGAAGAATTCCTATTCCCAACTACTTGGATGACCTGGAAACAAAACGCTATCAACTATATCACAAGTGCTCCTGATGGTTCTGTTTTGTGTAGCGACACAAACGATGTAAACCGGATTTTTGATGGAAGATTGTCGTATAACAAAGGTGCTTATGTATTGCACATGCTCCGTTGGAAACTTGGCGATTCGTTATTCTTCGTAGCTGTAAGAAACTACTTAAACGACCCACTTTTGGCGGGAGCTTATGCTAAAACTCCTGATTTGAAAGCCCATTTGGAATCGGTAAGTGGTCAAAACCTAACCTCCTATTTCAACGAATGGTATTATAACCAAGGTTACCCTTCTTATCAATTGGTCTGGAACCAAAATGGAAGTTCGGTGACGCTTACAGTAAACCAATCGCAGTCGGACCCATCGGTATCGTTTTTCGAATTGCCCATTCCTGTTGAGTTTATTGGAGCCGGACACGATACAACCATTGTCTTTGATCATACTTATTCGGGGCAAGTATTTACCACCACTCTCAATTTCCCAATCGATAATGTTATTTTCGACCCTGAATTACATATCCTTTCGGCTAATAATATTGTGACAGGAATTCAAAACTACACCCAAAATAATGGGGTAACGGTATATCCTAATCCAGTCCAAAGCAACCTAACCATTTCCTTACAATTAAGAAATCCAGAACTACTCAGTTTCGACATTTTTGACCTTGAAGGGAAAAAGGTGATGAGCAAAATGGAGTCGGTAAGTTCAGGAAAGGATACCAAGTGTATTGGCATTGAAAATTTGACAAAAGGCAGCTATCTATTACAAATAAAGGGAAAGGACGTTAATTTTAATCAAAAAATAGTGAAGGAATAAGAGAAAAACAAGCATAAAAACCTGCTGTTATTTGTCCATTTACCGCTTACTCAGAAAAGTGACCGCTCACAGGCCAAAAGTGACCGCAAAATATGGAAATTGTACAATTCGCAATATTTTATTTGCACAGTGTTTTTATTCTTTCTAATATTGCCATTCGAAAATAATTAAAAACTATATACCATGAAAAGTAAATATTACAAATTTGTGATAATAAGTGCTCTTTTATTAGTAGCACAAATTTCAAAAGTGAACGCACAAGGTGGCCTAAAGTGTGGAACTGATGAAAAAATGAGGGAATTATACGCTAGTCACCCAGAAATGCTTCAACAGCAGATTGACTATAATAATTCGTTAACAGAACTTATTAAGAACATGAAGTTGGAAAAAACTGTTGAGGCAAAACACATTATCCCAGTGGTGTTTCACATCATCCATTGTAATGGACCAGAAAATCTTCCTGATGCTAATATTTATGATGCGATAAATGTAATCAATACAGATTGGAATAAAAGAAATCCTGACACTAGTCAAGTAATTGGATTTGGAACGGCAAACAATCCGTTCGATACCATCATGGCCAAAATGAATTTCGAATTCCGCTTGGCTACTATCGACCCTAATGGAAACTGCACGAACGGTATCGACCGCGTTTATTCTCACTTAACATATAATGCTGATGATAATTCCAAGTTGAACCAATGGCCAAGAGATAAATATTTGAACATTTGGGTAATTCATGATTTCAAAACTGCTACTTCAGGTGTTCAACCTGCTGCTTATGCCTATTTTCCATCTGGAACAAGCGGTTGGATGGCACGGTTTGATGGTGTAATTTCTTTATATGACTATATTGGTAGTCTATCGCCTAGTTCTGCTTTTAATTCAAGAACCTTATCGCACGAAATCGGACATTACTTTAACCTAGAACATCCTTGGGCTACAGCTGGAGACATTACCGACCCAACACGTCCTTGTGGTGATGATGGTGTGGATGATACTCCTTATACCAAGGGCCATTTAACATGCGACAAAACGCCTCATTGCGAAAGAGACACAATTAAATACACCTACAATTTTAGTTCAATTACACCTAACTCAGGAACCACTGATACTGCAAATGCTCCTATTAATACCTTTGCAACACTTGGACAGTTTAGTGCAAATGGAGTTTCTACCAGCCCTATCGATTCTTCACGTTTTTCATATACTCAATGGCCTACAGGAGGAGTTAACGGAGATACCGCTTATGCAAATCAGACAGGAGCCATCGATATTTCTAAAAACTATGCATTTACTGTAACTCCTAAATGGGGACATTCAATGACTCCTACGTCTTTGACTTTTGATATCAAGCGGAATTTGACAGGAGCAAAAAGCTTTGTGGTTCGTTCAAGCATCAATGGCTTCGCGTCAAACCTTCCAGTTTCTTATGCAACAACTGCAGATGTTAATATTAATATTCTTAATGGGAATGAAATTTTTTACAACAAGGATACCAACTTAACAAAAACAGGGTTTAAAGTAACTTTAAGTGGAACTGCTTATAAGGATTTACTTGTTCCTGTAACATTTAAATTCTACGCATGGAATGCTGAAGATTCAACAGGTTCATTCAGCCTTGATAATGTAAAATTAACTGATACTGTTGGGTTAATTGAGGATTATCAAAACATAATGGATTACTCATATTGTGATAACCATTTTACCAAGGGACAAAAAGCAAGAGTGAGAGCTGCAGCTGCAAGCCCAGTATCTTATAGATCGAACTTATGGATTAACTCGAACTTAACAGCTACTGGAACTCAAGATCCATATCCTACTGGCGTGGTTTGTGTTCCTTCACCAGATTTTTATTCAAACCGTATTCAAATATGTGCAGGAAGTTCTGTGACATTTTCAGCAATCAATTCGAATGTTACTCAAGGAAGTGCAGTCACTCGTCTTTGGACTTTCCAAAACGGAACAGGAACTCCAACCACTTCAGCTTTAGCGAGCCCTACTGTTACGTATACTACTCCAGGTGACTATGATGTTACCTTGGCATTGTCGAGCACATCTGGAACAGGAACAACAACCAAAAGCTCGTATATTCACGTTTATCAGCCATGGGCACAGTACAATGGTAACTTAGTGGAGAATTTCGAAAGTCCTTCTTCTTCTTATTGGAATTGGATATTGGATAACTACGATGGCAATCCACATGCATGGGGACTATACTCTGGTGCAGGATATAGCGGTAGCCATTCAATGGTTATGAATGGGTTTGACAATTATTCAGATGATATTGATGATTTTATTACTCCTGGATTTAACTTATACATGATGTCAGGTTCTACACTTTCTTTCAGATGCGCAGCAGCTTCAAGTGCTTTAGTTGCTTCTGACCTAAATGATGTCTTAAAAGTGTATGCTTCTAAAGATTGTGGCCAAACTTGGACAACCATGGCTGGCTCTACTTACCAAGGTACAGCATTGTGTAACAATGGATATTATTTTAATTCATTTTTTCCAACTTCGCCAAGTCAATGGGCTTTGCACACTATTAATATCAGCTCAAGTTATAATGTACCAAACTTGAAGTTTAAGTTTGAATACAAAACTGGAAATGCTAGTAACAATATCTTCATTGATGATATTAATGTGAATGGAACTGTTGGAATTGCAGAAAACACTCTTGCAGAAAACAATTTCTCACTTTATCCAAATCCTTCAAATGAAACAACAACTGTTTTCTATCATTTAAATTCAAAAGGCAATGTGAAAATAGAGGTGATGGATGTATTAGGCAAGAAAGTGATGGAAATTGCAAATACTAATCAAGGAGAAGGTGATTATTACTATAATGTATCAAAACTAGAACATAACCTGAACAATGGAATTTATTTCGTTAAATTTACATTAGATGGTAATTCCACAACAAAGAAACTTATTTTCACGCAATAGTCTTTAGGTTAATTAACAAAAAAGTCCTGCAAATTATGCAGGACTTTTTTTTGAATAAATTTACCGAGAAATGTATTCTTTTTTCTCTTTTTTACTACTTTTGGATTTATAAAACAGACACAAATGAACAACTTTTTTAAAATTTCGATATTTGTTCTTTTATTAAATATTGCCGCAAAAGCTAATGCTGCAAATGATGGGACAAATAATAATGTTGCTTCCGAAAACAATTCAATCACCAACTCTGATTCCACCACAGGAGTGAAGAGTAATATTATTATTTTTAAAATAATAGCCACTCCAAGTCCTTCTAGTAGTCCTTCAAATGGAAGTTTAAAGAAAGCAGGAAAAGTGGCTAGAACATCTTATTCTCACACTTCAATTGAGAGTATTTTGATGAAGGGCAGAAGCATATAAGTCGAAGATTATTCCCCGACCTATATGCCACTACTATAAAAGAACTGAATAATTAAGCGAGTAGCGCTCTCGAGATAACAATTTTCTGTACCTCCGTTGTACCTTCGTATATTTGAGTAATTTTTGCATCGCGCATCAAACGCTCCACATGATATTCCTTAACGAAACCATATCCACCATGAACTTGTACCGCTTCTACAGTGGTATCCATTGCAACTTTTGAAGCAAAAACTTTTGCCATAGCACTAGCCATGTTATAATCAAGATGTTTATCTTTCAACCACGCGGCCTTCAAACATAATAATCTTGCTGCCTCTATTTGAGTAGCCATATCAGCTAACTTAAATTGAATAGCTTGATGTTGATTAATTGTTTTACCAAATGCTTTTCTTTCTTTTGAATAAGCAAGTGCCAATTCATAAGCTCCAGAGGCAATACCAAGCGCCTGAGAGGCAATACCAATTCTTCCTCCAGTCAATGTTTGCATTGCGAATTTGAATCCAAAACCATCTTCACCAATTCTATTTTCTTTTGGAACTTTCACATCGGTAAACATTAACGAATGTGTGTCGGAACCACGAATACCCAATTTATTTTCCTTTGGCCCAACCACAAAACCAGGAGCACCTTTCTCAACAATTAAGGCATTAATTCCTTTATGCCCTTTTTCGGGATGCGTTTGCGCGATTACTAAATAAACAGAAGCCGATCCGCCATTGGTTATCCAGTTTTTTGTTCCATTCAATAGGTAATGGTCGCCTTTATCAATAGCTGTGGTGCGTTGAGAAGTTGCATCAGAACCAGCCTCTGGTTCTGATAAGCAAAATGCCCCAATGATTTGCCCAGTTGCCAATCGAGGTAAATATTTTTGTTTTTGTTCTTCAGTTCCAAATGTTTCAAGACCCCAGCAAACCAATGAATTGTTAACTGACATCACCACAGAACAAGATGAATCCACCTTAGAAATTTCTTCCATGGCTAACACATAAGAAATGCAGTCCATTCCGCCTCCACCGTATTTAGGATCTACCATCATTCCAAGAAATCCTAGTTCTCCCATTTGTTTTATCTCTTCTGCTGGAAATTTTTGATGTTCGTCACGTTCAATAACTCCAGGTTTTAGCACATCATTAGCAAAGTCGCGAGCGGCCTTTTGAATCATTAAATGTTCTTCTGTAAGATTAAATAACATTGTATTTATTTTTTATGTTTAATATTGTTTTATTTTTGAGAGGCACAAAAGTATATTTATTATTCAAATTTTGCTACTAATATGACAAATATCAATACAAAAGAATACAAGGTAATAGGATTAATGTCGGGCACATCGTTGGATGGTTTGGATATAGCGTATTGCAGATTTGTAATTGATCAATCAACCTGGACTTACGATTTAATTCATGCCGAAACCATACAGTACTCTGAAGAGTGGAAAGAAAAATTAGTTCAACTTGAAACCAGTGATGCAATGAGCTTTCAACAGGCAAACATTGATTATGGGTTTTATCTCGGACAACGAGTATCCGATTTCATCGTAAAGAATAATATTAAAGCTGATTTTGTATCTTCTCATGGACACACGATTTTTCATCAACCAGAAAAAAAACTAACCGTTCAAATAGGTGCAGGAAGCGCTATTGCATCAAAATGTAAACTCCCTGTAGTTTGTGATTTTCGTTCGCTTGATGTTGCGTTGGGTGGACAAGGAGCTCCATTGGTGCCAATTGGTGATAAATTGCTTTTTGGTGAATATGACATCTGTTTGAATCTTGGAGGCTTTGCCAACGTATCGTACGAGTTCAATAACCAACGTATTGCTTATGATATATGCCCTGTGAATATTGTACTCAATGAAATCTGTTCGCGAATTGGAAAGTCCTACGATGAGAATGGAGAACTTGCTAGAGCAGGATTGCAAAGTTATTATCTTTTGAACGAACTAAATCAACTAGGACATTATAAACAAATCTTAAACACCCCGAAATCACTGGGGAAAGAATGGGTTCTTAAAAACGTTTATCCACTTATTGACTTATATGAACTTTCGGAAAGCGATGTGTTATGTACGTATTGCGAGCATGTTGCCATTCAAGTAGCAAAACAATTAAACAATTTACCCAACGGTAAAATTCTTGTAACTGGAGGAGGAACTTACAACACCTATTTGATGGAGCGAATGAAAGCGCTTTGTAAACATCAATTTATTATCCCTGAGAAAACAACCATTGAATTTAAGGAGGCGCTGATATTTGCTTTTTTAGGGGTACTCAGATTAAGAAATGAAGTAAACTGCCTTAAAAGTGTTACTGGCTCTTTAATGGACAACTGTGGGGGTAGTGTGTATGCTTTTTTGTAAATATTAGAGGGTAAATCGACAATTTGTCAAGAATTGTGGAGATGCGAATTGGAATATTGTTCTTATTTTCTCTGTTTAAGTTCTCGATTAATAATTTTCGTTGTAGTAATCATCATCATCTTCTTCGTCAAAATGATTGTTGAATTTCATATCATCTTCCATCGAGAAATCATCTTCTTCATCATCCATTTTGTGCTTCCATCCTTTCTTCTCTTTTGACTTCAAAGGCTTGAGTTTTGTGGGCTTTCGTAACTCATCTGAATCTTGATTTTTGGAACCTCCTTTCTTAGCAGAATCCTTTTTTGACTTGTCTAACTTTTTCATTCGAAATGAAATTTTTGTGCGTACTAAATTGTGTTGTTAAATTTGTTTAAAAAAATATCTAATACAAATTTCTGAAAAATTATTTCTCAAAACAAAATAATTTTAAAATAATTTTCGAAATATTCAATATACCTTTGTGGCTTCATAAAATTTCACACCGTTAATCACAACAAATATGCTAATCAAGGAATTATTTCAACGCACATTTTTAGGTAATACACTCGAATCGTATTGTTGGTTCGTAGGCATTATTCTGCTTGGGGTTTTGTTCAAGCGCTTGCTATCAAAGCTTCTGGCGTTATGTGTGTTTAAGTTTCTTCAAAAATATTCGAAAGGAATAGGCTACGAACGCCTATTACTTCTACTGAAGAAACCTTTAGGACTTCTCATCCTGTTGACCACTTTTTATCTGGCCTTCGACCGAATACACTTTCCGGAAGAATGGAATTTGGTAGCTATCGAACAGTTTGGTCTTCGTTTGATACTGATGAGATTGTTTCAAATCATGATTGTGATTAACATTACTTGGATTGTGCTAAGGGTAATTGATTTCTTAGCACTCGTACTATCGCATAAAGCAGCGAGTACCGAAACAAAAACGGACGACCAAATTGTTCCTTTTATAAAAGACGCAGCAAAGGTGGTGGTGAGCATTTTCTCGTTATTCTTCATACTCGGTGCTATTTTCCAATTAAATGTAGCCTCGCTAATAGCTGGTTTGGGTATTGGAGGTTTGGCAGTAGCGCTGGCAGCCAAAGAATCGTTAGAAAATTTGTTGGGTTCGTTTACCATTTTTCTTGACAAGCCTTTTGTGATAGGCGATTTGATAAAGGTTGGAAACATTGAAGGAACGGTTGAGAAAATTGGGTTCAGAAGTACACGCATTAGAACGGCCGAAAAAAGCTATGTAACCGTACCAAACAAAAAAATGGTAGACAGTGAACTCGATAACTTGTCGATGCGTATGCAACGACTGGTTAAATTCAATTTGGGACTTGCCTATGGGACAAGTGCTAAAAAAGTTACCAACATTATTAATGATATTCAAATGACTTTGGATTCGAACCCAATTATTATCCGTGACGAAACGTTGATAAAGCTCCACAATTTTAGTGAAACTGGCATTGTTATCTTGGTTATGTATACGGTTGATAGCTCAGAATATAAAGTATACTTAAGCGTACGTCAGGACATGAACCTAAAGATAATGGAGATAATAGAAAAACACGGAAGCGGTTTTGCTCATACTTCTTTGGATATGTTTTTGACTAATAAATTAGACAACAAAGCAGCTAATTAAGAAAGACAGCAAACGTTTATATTAAGTAAACATGCTCTATATTAATATGCGCGAAATAGCAACACAAGCCAATTGTGTTTATGCTCATGTTAGGAGTTTTTGAATAACGAAAACTCTTTTCTGATAAAAGACGACTTCTTTCGATTACTCGAATGGTGCTTCTGGATAAAAGATTAAACCTTCCTGACATTCGAAAATTATTTTCGACTAGTCGATAACTGCTTCCGAACATTCCAACAACGCATCCGAATAAACGAAAGACCCTTCGGAATATTCGAATGACTCTTCCTGATACTCGAAAAATATTTTCGAATAGTCGATGACCTCTCCCGAATATTCGGACAACTCATCCGAATAAGCGAAAGACCCTTCGGAATACTCGAACGACTC
>JBAXQU010000020.1:0-39706 GCA_037131555.1 Bacteroidota bacterium | reverse complement strand
AAACCGAAGCGTGATGAACTGTCTGCCATAAATTAGTTGTTGGTTGTTAGTTGTTGGTAGTGCTAAATTACAATCTTTAAATAGCGAATGCTAGTTACTTAATTAAATACCGCAAAAGTATGATTGGTAAAAACAGGGAGTTAATAAAAATCTCCCGCTGACGCTATCGTTTTTATATATCTTTACTTCCGCTGACAAACAGAAATTTTATTTTTAATTAATCATTCATTATATGCTCGAATATTCACAAACTTCTATACAAAAAGTCTCGGTACATCAGGTAGGAAACAAAACCAATGGCGAACAATTGCGTTTATCAAAATCGATGTTAAATGCTTCGGACGATAAGCTACACGGCTTGCTCAAAAAGTTTTTCTTGCACTCGTTTGTCACTCCTGAGTTTTACAACTTTACTTCTACCAACGAAAACCATGAACTTAATCCACTGTTTACTTATGCTTCGCAAGCTTTTGATAGCCCAAAACTGTTTCATGCCACAAGCATCAACATTGCAAAACATTTGTTCGAACTTTCTATTCATCCTCAAATAAAATCGGGCGATTTGTTTGTTGCTTATTTCAAAAACATCAATGCGGTGGACGAAATGACGGATGCTATTGGAATTTTCAAATCGGAAAACAGACAAGAATTCCTTAAGGTGGATGCGGCTTCTGACGAGTTTGGTTTGCATTACGAGGATGGAATTAATATTGAAAAGCTCGACAAAGGTTGTTTGATTTTTAATACCGACCGTGATAAAGGTTATAAAATCTGCATCATCGACAAGTCGAACAAAGGAGGCGAAGCACAATACTGGAAAGACAGCTTTCTTCAAATCACTCCTTGCAGTGACGATTATCACTACACCAAAGAGTTTTTGACCATCACCAAAAACTTTGTTACCAATCAACTTTCCGAAGAGTTTGAAGTGAGCAAAGCGGATAAAATAGATTTACTAAATCGTTCGGTTGAGTATTTCAAATCGCACGAAACCTTTGATAAGGACGATTTTGAGAAAGAAGTGTTTCAAGATAAAAACATGATAAAATCGTTTCAGAACTTTGACGAAATCTATCGCGAAGAAAACGAAATAGAGCTTGATGATAACTTCGACATATCAGCACAAGCTGTGAAAAAGCAAGCACGTGTGTTTAAATCAGTACTCAAGCTCGATAAAAATTTTCATATCTATATACACGGAAACCGAGAACTAATAGAACAAGGAATAGAGAAAGACGGAAGAAAGTTTTATAAAATCTATTTCGATCAAGAATCGTAAATTGAAAACTAAAGACTTATCGTATGGATGAGTTTAAGCTCTGAGTAGCCAATGTGCCAAGGCCTCCGGTGGTCATACTTCTAAACATATCGTTGTTGCCATATCCGTAATAATAAGGATTAGTTTTATCGAAAGCCGGATTGGATGAATTCAAATAATTTCCTTGACCTTGTTCAATGATGGTTTCGAAACGAATAGAACTCCTAGGCGAAACCTTATATTCTAAAGAGAATGCAGCAGCTTTCGAATTCATTTTATTTTTCGAAAAATCATTTGCATCCATCATCACTGCACCTCCAAGAATTAGTTTTTTATTGAGTTGATACTCCCCTCCAATCATCATCCTATTGCCCGAAATACTATGGTTGCTATTGTTCAGCAATGCTTCATGATTATTCATCGCCATCAATGTATTACCCGAAACGGTGTAATGCATCATGCCCATGGTAAGTCGGAATTTCGAATTCAACTGATAACTTATTTTAGGAGCCACATAAGTGGTGAAAGCAGTATGGTTTGACGAACTTAAAAAACTTACACCAGCACCTGCACTTATGGTAGCACTTACACGGTCCATTGCAAGAGGCTTTGTTTTAGCAGGAGTATAATACTCATCATCCGTTTTGGTTTGCGAAAATACCATCGAAACAGAAAACAAAAGCAATAGAGAAACAAGAATGTT
The DNA here is from genome assembly GCA_037131555.1 of Bacteroidota bacterium. Classification (GTDB taxonomy): domain Bacteria; phylum Bacteroidota; class Bacteroidia; order 2-12-FULL-35-15; family 2-12-FULL-35-15; genus 2-12-FULL-35-15. The sequence continues at coordinate 37,745 of JBAXQU010000020.1, read as the reverse complement.
TTTCATGATTGTGTAAAATTATTTTCACAAAGTTAACGAAAAATGAATTAATCCAATACTTTTGTGAAATATTAAGAACCGCATTTCTTGATACCAAAAAACGTTTTAATTATAGAGTAAAAATGAAATTATTTATAAAAAACATTGATAGAGACATTAACGAAGCACAACTAGAAAGCCTATTCGTTCCTTACGGAGAAGTGGTTTCTACAAAAATTGTTTACGATACCATTACTTGGGAATCAAAAGGATTTGGATTCGTAGAAATGGGAAACAAAACCGAAGCCTACAAAGCCATTGATGCACTCAACGGAAAAGAAGTGAATGGCAGAGCTTTGATAGTAGACATTGCTGTAGAGAAAAGACGATAGAGAAGTAAGTAATAGTTGAATCTTTTTAAAGAAAAGCGTTAGTGAGATTAAGGATTGTTTTGCAAACTTTCAATTTATTTATATTGGTTGTTGCCATCGCTATGGTGGAAGCCTGCAATCGAGGTTCGGCTACATCGGTTGTCAATTCGGCTTCACCAAGCAAGGTTCAGCCTATCAATCAGGATAGCATCAACAAAATATTAAAAGAAATACATGCAGCCGAAAAAGCTAAGCAATTGGATGCAGTATTCACCGAAGAGGCCAAATACAAAGGCTTTAATGGATGTGTGTTGATAGCACAAAGAGGACAGATTATTTATAAAAACACCTTTGGATACGCCAACATTAAAACCAAAGAACCACTTAAATTAAATTCAGCTTTTCAATTATCATCCAGTTCGAAACCACTAACAGCTGCAGCCATTATGTTATTGGTAGAGCAAGGCAAGCTTAAACTTACCGACAGCGTTCAGCAATATTTGCCCAAATTTCCATACCATCACATCACCATACAAATGTTGTTAACTCACCGTTCGGGATTGAGTAATTATGTCTACGATTGTGAACCATACTGCGAAAAACCCAATTTATATAATGGTTCGTATTTCAACAACAAATCAATGTTGGAAATTTTGACCACCAAAAAACCACCTATGTATTATGTTCCCAATCGCAAGTTCGAATACTGCAATACCAATTATGCTTTGTTACCATTAATTATCGAAGCAGCATCAGGCATTAGTTTTGCTGACTTTATGAAAAAGAATATTTTCGAACCATTAGGCATGCACGATACTTGGGTTCACGACCCCAATGCAGATAAAACACATCAAAACTTAACAACAGGACACGATGCTGCAGGTCGACTTCAAACGGTTGTTTTCGCTGACGATGTAGTTGGCGATAAAGGAATCTATTCAACCATAGACGATATGTTTAAATGGGACAGGGCTCTTTACACCGAGAAATTATTGAAAAAAGAAACCATCGAACAATCGTATAATGGATATAGCAACGAACATAAAGGAGTTCGCAACTATGGCTATGGATGGAGAATGATAGATGATGGAAAAAACAATAAAATAGTGTTTCACAATGGTTGGTGGCATGGCTACAACAGTGAATTCTTCAGAAGATTGAATGACCAAACCACCATCATCATTCTTTCGAATATCGACAACCGTATGGCTTATAAAATTAAGGACGTTTTACCCATCCTTAATGAAGGAGCAGCCTCGCCCGACCTTGGTTCAGGTGATTAAACGTGATTTGCATTTTTCTAAAGCATCACAATTAGTAGATAGTGCGTAGAATTTTTTATATTATCTTTGCCCAAATTTATAAAACACAAACAAAACAAAATGAAAAAATTAGTTTATTTATTAGTAGTATTAGTGCCCTTTGCATTCGGTTGTGGAGGAGGTAAAAAAGGAAGTATCCTTTCGGCTGAAGACAGTTTGAGAGCCGTGTCAGGAGGACAAGCTGTTCGTATACACGACCAAGATTCGAGCATTCAATCCTTTATTCGTGGGTTCAACGATATTCAAGACAACTTGGATTTGATAAAAGAAAAAGAGAAAATGGTAACAGCCAACAGCAAAGATGCTGAAATGCGTAAAACCAAGCAAGAGCAAATTGTTGACGATATTCAAGCAATGTACGACATTATGAATAAAAACAAACAACAATTGGCTAATATGCGTGCCAAATTGAAAGATTCGAACAAGAAAAATGAAGTGCTCGAAAAATTCATCACTCGATTGACCGCAGAAATAGATGCAAAAGATGTTCAAATTGCTGATTTAAAAACTCAATTAGAGCAACTAAATGTAGCACTTTCGTCATTGAATACCAACTATACGGAAGCAAAACAAGAATCAGCTGTTAAGACAGAAAAACTGAATACTGCTTTTTATGCTTTTGGAACAGCTAAAGAACTTATCAAAAACAATGTATTGACTAAAGAAGGTGGTTTCATTGGTATTGGTAAAAATCAAAAACTTAAATCAGATTTCAATAAAGAGTATTTTACTAAAGTGGATATCTCTACCACCAATTCAATTGTTCTTGGAGCTAAAAAAGCAAAATTAATTACAACTCATCCAAGTGGTTCTTATAAGATAGAAGGTGCTGATGGGAAAGCTGAAAAGCTTACTATTTTAAACGGAGAAGAATTTTGGAGTGCTTCAAAATATCTTGTGATAGTAGTAGAGTAACTCTTATCGCAACAAATGAATCGCCCTGCCCTATCTTTAGTGCAGGGCGATTTTTTTTGAGCACCTTCGCTCATATTGCTATTTAATACAAGGGAGTGAACAAATAAGTCTACCTTTGACCGATGATTGAAAAAACCTTAAAGAATTTAAAGATTGCAGAACTGAATGAAATGCAACTTGCAGCTATTGATGCGGGAAAAAAATCAAGTGACATTGTTCTGCTTTCACCTACAGGATCTGGAAAAACCTTAGGATTTTTACTTCAGGTTTTATTTCGATTAGATGCGTCCAAAACAGGAGTACAAGCCCTTGTCATCGTTCCTTCGCGTGAACTTGGATTGCAAATAGAACAAGTGTTTAGAACAATGAGTACTGGATTTAAAGTCAATTGTTGTTACGGAGGCCATTCCACACGAACAGAAAAGGACAACTTAAAACACGCTCCAGCTTTGCTTATTGGAACACCTGGCCGTTTGGCTTATCATATTCACCATTTAAATTTTGATACCAGTTCTATTCACACCTTAGTGCTAGACGAGTTTGATAAGGCTCTTGAATTTGGATTTCAAGAAGACATGTCATTTATTGTAAACCACCTGAATCACCTAACTAGAAGAATACTAACCTCGGCCACATCGATGAAAGAAATTCCAAAGTTCACGGGAGTAATGGACCCTATCGTACTTAACTTTCTGAATCAATCTCCAACACAACCAGAAGGACTCAAATTAAAACTAGTAAAGGCCGAAGGAAAAGATAAAATTGACGCGCTATTCGCATTGATTTGTAAAGTCGGCAATAAACCTACACTTGTATTCTGTAATCATAGAGATGCAGTGGAACGTATCAGCGATTTACTTTCTGAAAAAGGATTAGCACACGACACCTTTCATGGTAAAATGGAACAAATGGACAGAGAAAGAGCATTGATTAAATTCAGAAATGGAAGTCATCGCATTCTCATCACCACCGACCTTGCGTCACGAGGCTTGGATATTCCTGAAATTGAAAATGTAATTCATTATCAACTTCCTCACACTGAAGATATTTTTGTTCATCGTAATGGACGGACAGCAAGAATGAATACGACAGGAACGTCTTATTTAATACTCTCAGAATCGGAATTTATTCCTCCATTTATTAAAGAAAAACCAACGGAGGTTGAACTTTTAAAAACAAGTTCATTGCCAGAAAAATCAAAATGGTGTACATTATATATCGCTGCTGGTAAAAAAGATAAAATTAATAAAGTAGATATAGTTGGACTTCTATTGCAAAAAGGCAAATTAAACAAAGATGAACTAGGATTGATTGAAGTGCTAGATTATTCTTCGTATGCGGCAGTAAGTATCAATAAGATAGAATCAGTGCTTGATTTAATCAAAACAGAGAAGCTAAAAAACAGAAAGATCAAAATGGAAATCTCAAGATAACGATACCACAAATGAAGAATGAAAAAATGTTCTTACTTCATTCTTTTTGAAACGAAAATTTTGATTAGCGAATCAATTATAAAGACTCCGAATTTTAATTCTTTGTTTTAAACTTATTAATTGCATTAACTGTAAAATCAGAAAGGACAAGTCTTCCACTGATTTCGGCTCTTTCAACCAATAAACTATCCCAGTTTTCTGTACCTTTCCAAAAGACTTTTTTTAGTTCCATCATTGCTTCAGGATTCGATTTCGATAATTTTTGAGCCAGAACACCAATTGCATTATCCATTTCTTCAACAGTTTTGAATACCTCAGCATACAATCCTTTTTCTTTTGCCCAATTCGCTGTTTGCCATTCGGTGGCATTTATAGTTAATGTGGCAAAAGCTGAAGTGCCTATTTTTCTTTCGACAGCAGGACCGACAACAAAAGGACCGATACCAACAGCAAGTTCACTTAATTTAACTAAAGCTCCATCAACCGCAAACGTATAATCGGCAGCTGATGCAATACCAACTCCTCCTCCTACTGCTTTTCCTTGTACCCTAGCAATCACAAAAACAGGAACTTTACGTATGGCGTTAATAACCTGAGAAAAACCGGAGAAGAATTTCTTTCCTACAGCTAAATCCTTGATTGCAATTAATTCATCGAATGATGCTCCAGCACAAAAGGCTTTTTCTCCTTCCGATTGCAAAACGATAACCTTTGTTTCAGGATTATTTCCGACTTGAGTAATTTCATTGGCGAGTTGTGTCAATAAATCTCCTGGCATCGAATTGCTTTGAGGATGAAAAAAGGTAATGGTTGCTATTCCTTCTTTTATTGAGTGCATTACAAATCCGTTCATTTTTTAGTATTTAAATAATTTGGGAGGCGAAGTTATAAAAATAAAAAAGCACCTTATTGCTAAAGTGCTTTAATTATTTTGTTCAAAAGATGATATTAATTCTCGTGATATGCAGGTAATTTACCTTCTTTAATCAATTGTATGCTTTTCTGCTTGTGTTCCTCAAAATTACCAAAACATAATGCATCTAGTAATTCAGGTTTTGTCATGGTTGGACAATTCAACTGAGCTTTAAGTTCCTTCTCACATCGATTTACATATTTAACAAATCGTTCAGGAGCCCAAATGTACTCTCGTTTATGCCAATCAGGTTGACTACGGTCAACTTTGAACTCTTTTGGCATCTCATCTGTTAATTTGATATTTGTTTTAATGTCAAGTCCTTCGAATTTTTTTGGTAACAATCGGTTATCAAAAACCAAAGGTCTACTAATCTTAATTACATGTTTCTTTTTCTTGACATCTATTAAAGATAATCCTTCAATGACCAAACCTTTTTTGCGAAGATGACCATACTTAGTCTCAAAACTTTTTAATATCTCAAACATGTATTATTTATTAATGGGGGGACAAAGATATACAATTAATTTGTTATCAATGTTATATTTATTTACTTTTTTTATTAAAAGCGGGGTTTAAGTCAAAAAACGGGCTAATGATTTCGTGTCACCTTTCTTCTAATAATTCATTTAAACGATGCAAATTGGAGTTTACAAGTAGGCTTTTTATTCTTCATAGTGCAAATATGCGATTGACAAATTATTGAAAGCGTTGTAAAATGCTAGTAAATAAGTATCCTCCATTCAAGAAATATAAGTGTTATTGAGACTGATAATCTAAATATTGTTGGAAAAGTTACCTAATCTTGATTTTTCTTTTTAACCATCGTTAGGATGGTAACAATTGCAACTGTTTCACCAGTTTCGTCATACACATCTACCAACCATTTTACGATACCTTTGGCTATATCATCTTCTGATTTTTTCTCTTGGTCCACTTTTTCTTTGCAGGTAAAACGCACTCCAATAGTGGCACCTGGATAGACTGGTTTTGTAAATCGGCATTCATCAATACCATAATTTAATAATACAGGCCCTTTAGGTGCATCCACAAACAAACCTGCAGCCCTAGAAAGAATATAATACCCATGTGCCACTCTTCCAGTAAAAATGGTTCCATCCAATGAATTCTCATCCATATGTGCGTAGAATTTATCACCACTCAATTCGGCAAATGCTTCAATGTTCTCTAGTGTTACAAGATGTGTATTGCTTATCAGAGTCTCACCAATTTCAAGCTCTTCGAAATATCGTTTAAATGGATGCACTTCTTTAATAATATATTTCGAACCATATTGATAATTGTTGGTAATGGCAGTAATGGTAGTAGGCGAGCCTTGAATGGCAGTGCGTTGAAGATAATGAAAAACACCTCTTTTACCGCCCATTTCTTCTCCTCCTCCAGCTCTACCTGGTCCACCATGGGTGAGTAAAGGCATAGGAGAACCATGTCCAGTACTTTCCTTGGCACAATCAGCATTCAATACAAGTATTCGCCCATGCATACAAGCTGCACCAAGCACGAAAGCTTTTGCTATTTTATCATCTCCAGTAACGATAGAACAAACCAAGGAACCTTTCCCCATTTTAGCCAACTCAATAGCCTCCTCAGTGGTTTTATAAGGCATGATGGTACTCACTGGCCCAAAAGCCTCAATATTGTGACAATCTTGAAACTTAAATGGATTTTTATTTAAGAAAAGGATTGGGGACATAAAAGCACCTTTAAGTTTATCCGCTCCTTTTACAATGAAATTTTCCATATCTCCAAAAATGATTTCTTGGGTCTTTGCCAGTTGAAAAACCTTTTCAGCTACCTCTCTTTGTTGCGACTTACCAGCCAAAGCACCCATCCTTACCCCTTCAACATTTGGATCACCAATGATGGTTGACGCCAACCGTTTACCAAGAGCAATTTGAACGTCTTCTATCAAATTCTCGGGAACAATAATCCTCCGAACTGCTGTACACTTTTGTCCTGCTTTGGTAGTTATCTCGCGCTGCACTTCTTTAATAAATAAGTCGAATTCTGGAGTTAAGGGAGTGGCATCCAAACCAAGTACACAACAATTGAGTGAATCAGCCTCCATGTTAAAAGAAACAGCTTCTTGAATCAATCGTGGATGAGATTTCAACATCTTACCTGTACTTGCGGAACCTGTGAAAGTTATAATATCTTGAGACTCGACATGATCCAGAATTCCATTAGCACTGCCACAAATCAATTGTAAGGCTCCTTCGGGCAATATTCCAAAAGAAGTTATTTCTCTAACAACTGCTTCCGTTAAAAATGAAGTCACCGTAGCAGGTTTTACGATAGCAGGCACGCCAGCAAAAAGATTTACCGCTATTTTTTCTAACATTCCCCAAACAGGAAAATTAAATGCATTAATGTGTATAGCCACCCCTTCTTTTGGTACGCAGATGTGATGCCCAATAAAAGTTCCATTTTTACTCAACTTGGCAACATCGCCCTCTAGACAAAAAGTTTCATTTGGGAACTGTCGTCTTAAGCTTGCGTAAGTGAATAAATTACCGATTCCACCTTCTATATCCACCCAACTATCAGCACGTGTAGCACCTGTAGCCCACGACAATTTATAAAATTCTTCTTTCTTTGATTGTAAGCGGAGAGCTAATGTTTTCAACATTCTACCTCGTTCTTGAAAGGTAAGCTTCCTTAAAGCGGGACCACCCACACTACGAGCATAATTCATCATTGATTCAAAATCGAGTCCCTTACTTGAAGCGGTTGCTATTTCATCGCCTGTTATTGCATTGAACAAGGCTTGCCCTTCACCTTCTCCGGCAACCCATTGGCCAGAAGCGTAATTCTGTAGTTTCATAGTTGATTTTAATTTTAGAGGATTCAAAATTATAAAAAAAGATTACATCTAATTTTTAAATAAAAAATTTTGTCCCTCGTTAAAAATCTTGATTCCCAAAAAGATTAGCTGAATGACCTATATCTTATGAACCTTGTTCAACTAACAATATGAATGTTCGTCTTTGATTTGTGAATGACGAGCAGATGATAATCTTATCCCTACACCCTAATGTTGACAACCTTCAAAACTTGTGTATTGTTTAAAATTATTAAGACACTTGTTTGAATTGCAATTAAATCTAACTTTGTGCCCGAAATAAAAAATGTACTCTGTTTTTTATTTTATTAAACGCTCTTAACCATAATCAAATACTAAACTATAACTATGAATAAACAAACAGAGATTAAATCGAATGTTGTCATCCTATTTGCGGGAGATTCAGGAGATGGAATTCAATTAACTGGCACCCAGTTTTCAACTACTACCGCTTTGTACGGAAACGACATTAGCACATTTCCCAATTTCCCTGCTGAGATACGTGCTCCGCAAGGAACCATTGCTGGAGTTTCAGGATTTCAACTTCATTTTGGAAGTCAACGAATATACACAGCAGGCGATGCTGCAGATGTATTGGTAGTGATGAATGCTGCCGCTCTTAAAGCTAACTTAAAGCAACTGAAAGACGGTGGAATCATCATTGCAAATACAGATGGATTCGATGCCAAAAACTTGAAGCTTGCAAATTATCCTGAAGGTGTTCATCCTCTTAAAAATGGAAGTCTGGATAAATACAAAACCGTTGAAATTGATGTTTCTAAAATCACTCGTGCGGCCCTAGCTGATTCTGGTTTGGGTACAAAAGAAATGGATAGATCAAAGAACATGTTTGTGCTTGGTTATATTTATTGGATGTACAACCGTTCGATAGAGAACTCGATAACTTTCATTAATGAGCAATTCAAGAAACGACCTGAATTAATTGATGCGAACATAAAAGTTCTAAAAGCAGGTTATAATTATGGAGAAACTGTAGAAGCACCAATGCAACGCTTTGAAGTGAAACCTGCCCCTGTTGAGCATGGAACCTACAGAAGCATCATGGGAAATCAGGCTGCTGCTATTGGATTGGTAGCTGCTGCCGAAAAAGCTGGGTTAACTTTATTTTGTGGAACCTATCCTATAACACCAGCTTCTGATATTCTGCATGAATTATCAAAACACAAGAATTTTGGAGTAAAAACGTTTCAGGCTGAAGATGAAATTGCTGCTATTACTTCAACAATTGGTGCTTCATTCGGTGGTGCATTAGGCATTACTACATCTTCTGGCCCGGGTATCGCTTTAAAAACCGAAGCCATTGGACTTGCACTTATGCTTGAATTACCTTTGGTTATTGTAAATGTACAGCGTGGCGGACCAAGCACAGGCTTGCCAACAAAAACAGAACAAGCCGACTTGATGCAAGCATTATACGGTAGAAATGGCGAGGCTCCTGTTCCTGTTATTGCGGCATACTCACCATCCGATTGTTTTTATGCTGCTTACGAAGCTTGTCGAATTGCATTAGAGTTTATGACTCCAGTTTTCTTTCTTAGCGATGGCTACATTGCCAATGGTTCTGAACCATGGAAGTTTCCTGCTTCGGCTAATTTAGCTGACATAAATGTAAGCTTTGCAAAAAACGAATTAAAAGAAGGAGAAAAGTATTTACCCTACAAACGAAACGAAAAACTTTCACGTCCATGGGCTATACCTGGCACAAAAGGCTTAGAACATCGTGTGGGTGGTATTGAAAAAGAAAACGAAACAGGAAACATATCCTATGACCCCGAAAATCACGAGTTCATGGTGAAGATTCGTCAGGCTAAGGTGGATAAAATAGCTGATTACATCCCGCTTCAAACCATCGATAATGGAAACAATAAAGGAAAATTGTTAGTACTCGGTTGGGGTAGCACATACGGCTCAATAAAAACAGCGGTAAAAGAAGCAATAGACGAAGGCTATGATGTAGCACACGCTCATGTTAAATACCTGAATCCTTTCCCTAAAAACTTAGGCGAAGTAATAGGTAACTATGACAAAGTATTGATTCCAGAAATTAACAATGGGCAATTAATAAAAGTGATTCGTGACAAATATTTTGTTGATGCAAAAGGTTTGAATAAAATTCAAGGTCTTCCTTTTTCGGCAGCCGAAATAAAAAACAAAATAATTGAAACATTAACCAACTAATCAACTCCAACTAAAAAAGCTTAAAAGAAAAAACTTATGGAAACAAACACAATAGAACCAAAATTAACAGGCAAGGATTTTGTAACCGATCAAGAATTGCGTTGGTGTCCTGGTTGTGGTGATTATTCGATTATAAAACAAGTGCAAACAGTAATGCCTGAATTAAACATTCCTCGCGAACAGATTGTTTTTATTTCTGGTATTGGTTGCTCATCACGTTTCCCATATTACATGGAAACGTTTGGGATGCACAGTATACACGGTAGAGCAACAGCCATCGCTAGTGGACTGAAAGCTACTCGCCCTGAACTATCGGTTTGGATAGTGACTGGTGATGGAGATTCGTTATCAATTGGAGGAAATCACTTAATTCATTTACTACGTAGAAACTTTGATGTAAATGTGTTGTTGTTCAACAACGAAATTTACGGATTAACAAAAGGTCAATATTCTCCTGCATCTCCTTATGGAAGTGTCACCAAATCGACACCAATGGGATCAATCGATTTTCCATTTAACCCTTTGGCACTATGCTTAGGAGCCAATTCTACTTTTGTTGCTCGTTCGATGGACAGAGACCCTATCCACTTGAGAGAAATACTAAAAAGAGCAAACGGTCACAAAGGCACTTCGATGGTAGAGATTTATCAAAACTGCAATGTGTTTAATGATGGGGCATTCGAAGTATTCACTGAGAAAGGCACTAAAAAAATTAACACTTTGATGGTTGAACATGGCAAACCACTCGTGTTTGGAGAGAAATCAGAAAAAGGAATTATGCTCGATGGCTTCAAGCCCGTGGTGGTAAACGTTGCTGATGTTTCGGCTAACGATTTATGGATACATGACGAAAAAGATCAAGTAAAAGCAGGAATCTTGGTTCGTTTCTTCAACAAACCGAGTGACGAAAATGCGCTTCCTCGACCGTTTGGAGTATTCTATACCGAAGACCGTTTTTGTTATGAAGATGCTATGAGTGCCCAACTAGTGGAAGCTGTTTCTAAAAAAGGAAAAGGCAACTTAGATGCCCTACTGAAAGGAAACAATACCTGGACTATTTAATCCCCCTTTCCCTCCTTTTCATTCAATCTATAAATTGAGATTTGTTTAATCCGATTCAAATTTCAATTTATAGATTTTTGTTTTAACTATCTTTGCGGAATTAAGGAAAGAACAATCGTTCCTTTTCATTCAAAACTTTTTATAAAATGAATAAAAACCTAATCACCAAACACCTTTCGGCATTGACCAAAATGAAGGGTAAGAAAACAACTGTAGTGGTATACAAAGGATTTCCAAATCATTTTTTAAAAGAACTCGAACAGCATATTCCTCATGCACGTGCCCTTGATTTTATAGATTCGAAAAACAAAACCCATCTTGAATCTATCATCAACAATGCTGATGCTTTGTTGGCTGCTATCAAAAAAACAAAATCTTCGCTGGTGTTTATCACTTTCGAAGAATTTCTATTGATACCAACCGAAAACATTACCGAATCAATAGCAAGTTTTAAAATCGTTAAAAACAATTTTTACGAATATTATCCCAATCAAACACTTCTTGAATTTCCAGACATTGAAGACAGCATCAATAGCGATGTAGAGATTGAAGAAAACGAGTTATTTAATCGGTTTTATTCCGACTGTAGACAAATTGCAGGTTTCAATTGCATTCAATTTTTAGATTACGATTTAGATTTAACTACTGCAGGTATTGATACTATCAACTTTTTCGATTCGAGCAAGGTATCGCTTCCTGCGTTTTTAGATGACTTATCGAACGAAAAAAACATCATTCAATATCAAGCTGCCGATGGCACTTATCATCATTTAAAATTCGGATTGTTTAATGATGTTGTACCTAAGCAAATCAACATCATTGTGGACGAAAGCATCAACCATATCGAAAAAGATTTGGATGAATTAAAGCTTCTCTTTCTTATTCTTAGCGAAGCAAAATGCAAGGTTAGTTTTTACACACAACATAAAAGTTATAAAGACTATTGGCGGCCAGAACTTGATGTGTTGCTACAAAAACATTGGGGCGAACAAGCAAAGTTTAAAAAACTAAACATCTACAAAAGCCCCGATACGAATAAAGAATTGATTGAACATTCGCAAGGTTCGATAGTAGAACACATCATTCGACAAGTAGAGAAATCGAGAGAAGATGCCTTGTTCGAAGATGTTTTCTTGACTGCTCCCACAGGTGCAGGTAAATCATTGTTGTTTCAATTGCCAGCGATTTATCTTTCCGAAAACGAAAAGTTAAATTCAGTAACCATTGTAGTATCGCCATTGAAAGCCTTGATGTACGACCAAGTGCAAGCCTTAATCAACGATAGGCATTTCGAAAAAGTGGCGTTTGTGAACTCCGATTTATCGCTTATCGAACGCAAAGAAATACTTGACAAAGTAATGAATGGTGAGATTTCGGTGCTTTATCTCTCGCCCGAACTTTTGCTTGCTTACGAACTTCAAACATTTATTGGCTCGCGCGAATTGGGTTTGTTGATTATTGACGAAGCCCACTTGGTGACCACGTGGGGCAGGGATTTCAGGATTGACTATTGGTTTTTGGGCAACTTCATTCGTAAGCTTCGTGGCAATGGCACGGTGAATAAGAAAATAAAAGGCAAAATAAAAACCTATCGCTTTCCAGTGGTTGCACTTACTGCAACCGCAGTGTACAATGGTGCTGACGATATGGTGTTCGACACGATACGTACCTTGAACATGCAAAATTGCCGCACCTATATTGGTAACATCATGCGTCCCGAAATTTCGTTCGACTATCAACCCTTTACTCCTAAACAATATGATGTGGAGCGAATGACAAAAACCATTTCGAGAATAAGAGAGTACGTGGAGTCGAATAACAAAACGATATTGTATTTCCCTTGGGTAACACAAATCAACAACATCACCCATACACTGGATGCGGATATAAAACCGAAGGTGAAAAAATATTATGGTGAGTTGAGTCCTACCATCCGCAAGGAAACCATTCGCGATTTTAAATCGGGAAAAACAAAGGTGGTGCTTGCTACCAAGGCTTTTGGTATGGGAGTAGATATTAGTGATATCGAAAATGTATATCATCATGCGCCTTCGGGTTCGTTGGCCGATTATGTTCAAGAGATAGGCCGTATAGCTCGTGTGCCCGGAATGAAAGGCATTGCGAAGATGGACTTCAACCCAAAAGATTTAAAATATTCGAAGATGCTATTCATGCTTTCTTCGCTCAAACAGTTTCAGGTAGACTTGGTATTGAAAAAAATAAACAAACTTTTCATGACGGCTCAAGACAAAAACCTGCTGGTATCGGTTGAAGATTTTAAATGGATATTTACCAAAGACAATAATCCTGAACAGAAAGTAAAATCGGCATTGCTAGTGATTGAAAAAGATTTGGTAGAAAAGTATGGCTACAATGTGTTGATTGTAAAACCTAAAAGTATGTTCTCCACCGTTTATGGTGCTGTGGATACAGAAGGTTTCGAACTGCTGAAACAACGCTATGGCGAGCATGTGGAAGAAATAAACAAAACCAAATACGAACGTGCTGGCACCAAACTGAAGAATGGAGCCATAGTAATGCGCGAGGAAAAAGAGGATAAAAAGAATGTGAAACTAGTGCTCGACAAGATATGGGAAACGGCTTTTCCGCAAGAAAGTTTTCCGGATGTGCGCACCAAGTTTTTCGACAAGCGTTTGTTCCCTTATGTAGAGCCTTTGATGAAAATGCGCATCCATTTCACTGGCCCTATTGCTGCTGCTGGCACCAAGCTCGAAAACGGCATCAACTTTATTGGTGCTACTTTGGCATCATTAGACAAAAAAATGTTTCGAAAAGAAGATTTGACAAAACAATTTTTGACACGAATAAAAAACGAAACTACCTGTACCAAACTTACCGATTTGATTTGTACTTTCTTTGTCGACACCGACCAGTTTGGGCAAAGCGGAAAGGTAGGCATGAGCACTGGAAATTTTTTGGTGGCCAAACAATTTGGTTTTTTAATTCAATACCGATTTGATGCCATTGCGTTCAGCAAGGTGAAAACCCAATTGCTACGCAACTTCCAAATATTGTTTGATGGTGTAAATGCCAATGCAAAACAGTTTACAGGTTTTATTCCGGCCGATATGGACAAAGCCAAAGAGAAAATAAAAATGATTTATTTGCTCGAGATTTTCGAACTTTCTACTTACGAAATAAGCGGTGGCGAAGCACCTCAACTGATGGTGCGCATCAACGACCCTAAGAAACTAAACTCGCTGAGCAAATTGAGAAACGAAAACAAAGTGGTGACCGAAATTGAACGCAAACACAAAGACTCGATGGAAATAATGACCTATTTTTTCCAGAACAACATGAGCAACGAACAACGTTGGCAATACATCGAAGATTATTTCCTTGGACACCGTGTGGGCACCGCTGCCGAAGAGGAACAAGAGATTGAAGAAACCGAACTCGAAAGTTAAACCTAGCTACACTTCTTTAAACACCCAGCGTAGGCTATTTATTTAACTTCTTCAACTGCTTCCATTTTTTCAAATCGGCATCGGCTTTTTCTATTTGCTTGAGGCCGATGTACGAGAAAGCCCTGTCGGAATACACATCCGAAACCATAGGCGCTAGCTTTATCGATTTGGTGTAATTGTCGCAAGCATCCTGATAATTTTTCAGATTATACAAAGCCAAACCTTTATAATGGTAATAGTCGGCATCCTTTGGTTTTAGCTCAATGGCTTTGTCGTAGTGCTCAATAGCGGCTTCAAACTTTTTGTTTTCATGGTCTATCAATCCTAGATTGGCATACGCATCAGCATATTTTGGGTTAAGGCTCAAAGCTTTGTTGTAATCATCGGCTGCTTCCTTGTACAGTTTTTTGTCGTATTCCACCACCCCGCGATGAAAATAAGCCGAATCGTATTTGAGATTCATCTCAATGGCTTTGGCAAAATCTTTCGAAGCCTCGGCCAGATTCTTTTTGTAATACGCTTCCTTGCCTTTGCTATGCCAATACACTGCATTTTTCTCCTGTGCCATCAGCACCAAGCTACTTATTATAAACAGAGTGGTAATCATTGTTTTCATCATCAAGGCCTTCACGTTTTTGGTAATTGCTATTGGTTCTTCTAAATTTTTTCGAAAGATAGTTAAATTTTTAGATGTTGATGAGATAGTTGAAAGTTGGGAAGTTCGAAGTTTAAAGTTGGAAAGTTTAATTTACCGCGAAGACAAGAAGACACGAAGAAAATTTAGCAATTTTGCAGTAGGCAAAAGTTCAATTATTCAAATGTTCAAACAACCAACAACTAACAACTAACAACTAATAACTAAATTGTGGCAGGCAGTTTCTCACTCTTCGTTTCCCTTCCTCCTGCTTTCCGTTCCAATCTTTTTCTTTGCCCGAAGAGGTCAAAGAAAAAGGATTTCCACTTCAATCGGGTGCAGTTATTCAGCGCATCACTTCTAATAACCTTTAACTATACTCTTAAAAATGCCCCAACCCACTCCGTCACCCCTCTCCTTTGGAGAGGGGCCGGGGGTGAGGTCTCATTGTCAACAATCTTAGAGCCATTGTCAACAATCTTAGAACCATTGTCAACAATCTTAGAACCATTGTCAACAATCTTAGGACCATTGTCGGTAATCTTAGAACCATTGTCAGCAATCTTAGAACCATTGTCAGCAATCTTAGAACCATTGTCAGCAATCTTAGAGCCATTGTCAACAATCTTAGAGCCATCGCTAACAATCTTTAAGCCCTCATTTTCAATCCTAAATCTCCAAATCCTTAATCCTAATTTCCAAATTCGAAACTAGCACCCTTTGACTTATCATTACACATCACAAGGTGCGAATGATGTAATTGTCGTTTTCAATTTCGTAATCCTTTAGAATATAAAACTACTCACCTTTGCACGATATTTTAAACCCAACATCGAATGAAAAAAATACTTATCATAAATGGGCATCCCAACAAGGACAGTTTTTGTTTTGGAATAGCCGAAGCATACAAAAAAGGTGCATTAAGTTCGGATGCCGAGGTAAAAGAAATTATTATTAGAGATTTAGTTTTCAATCCCAATCTAAAATTTGGTTATCAGAAAAGAACTGAATTAGAACCTGACCTAGTAGAAGCTTGGGAAAAAATTAAATGGGCCAACCATTTGGTTTGGATTCATCCCGTTTGGTGGGGAGGCTTACCTGCCATTACCAAAGGATTTATCGACCGTACTTTTTTACCCGGTTTAGCTTTTCGATACCGAGAAAATTCCGTGCTTTGGGACAAACTGCTTACTGGCAAATCGGCTCACATCATCATCACACTCGACACTCCCGATTGGTATAATAAATTTGTAAATGCTCGACCAAGTATTAATCAGCTAAAAAAAACAGTTTTACAATTTTGTGGAATTAATCCAGTAGGCGTTACTTGCATTCAACCAATCCGAAATTCGAACATCGATTTCAGAAACGATTGGTTAATCAAGATTAAAGCATTAGGACATGAACAAGGTGTGCATAAAAAATGAAAACGATGATTACGAAAACTCATCGTTATCGGCCTGAAAGCGGAAGCCCAGGCGTTTGCCTGTTTTTATCTGCATCCCTTCGCTTGCGGTTTGCATATCGGCCACCGATATTTCTTTTATCGTATCGAAATGCGGAGTATATAAATCGAAATTGATGCAATACAAGATGGTCGATTCGAGCACCGATACAATGGCTTCGGGAGTTAACGTATCATGCACAAAATCGTTGTACAAAAATCCTAGTTGTCGTTTTCCTTCCACAAAATAATGATTTTCTTTATTCGTAAAAATACGTCCAATCACATATCCTGAGTCGTTCACACGATTATAAGTAAACGAATCGTTCAGGAAATTATAGATATTGATAATACCACAATACGAACGGAAAGGATCCTCCTTTAAATACGAAGTGCGCCATATTTGATGCGATTTATCGAAATCGAAAATATTGGTATGCATAGCAAATATAAGCAAATCGCCAGCTACACGCAATTCGAATTCGAAAGCACCCTTGTCTTTGTACTCTATCACCAATCGTTTATCTATCGTTGCTGCTTCCTTTTTCAAATCAGTTGCCATTTGTTTGGCAGCCGCTTTCATCGAATTGAAAGCCTGAAGGGTGGTAGCATATACGCTTTGTTTCAAACTCGATTTTTCTCTGAGTGTCTTCACGATCAAGTCTCGTGGCGATGTTTTTTCCATACTGTATTATTCTTTATTCTGTTCTTGTTTTTATGCTCATCTTAATATGCACGTGCAAACACTACCCTCTGTACCGAAGGCTTTCCGCTGTATATACATACACCTGCCTCTTGTTTATTGTTGAGTGGTATACAACGTATCGTAGCTTTGGTTTCCTCTTTTATTTTTTGTTCCGTTTCGCTGGTACCATCCCAATGCGCCATTACAAATCCTGGAGTTTCTTCCAATATTCGTTTGAAATCATCGTAAGTATCTGCCGAATACGTTTTGTTTTCGCGCATTGCCAATGCTTTCTGGTACAAATTATTTTGTATTTGTGCCAACAAATGTTCAATTTTATTTTCTATGTCTGCTTGTTGAAGCGTTTCCTTTTCCATGGTATCTCTTCGTGCTACTTCCACTGTGCCATTCTCCAAATCGCGCGCACCAATGGCAATACGGACAGGAACACCTTTTAGTTCGTATTCCGCAAATTTCCATCCTGGACGTTGGTTATCTCTGTTGTCGTATTTCACCGAAATGCCTTTCGCTTCCAATGCTTTTTTCATTTTAGCCACCACAGCATTTATTTGTTCCAATTGCTCATCACCTTTGTAGATAGGAACAATTACCACTTGAAAAGGAGCAAGTTTAGGAGGCAACACCAGTCCTTTGTCATCCGAGTGCGACATCACCAAAGCACCCATCAATCGAGTAGAAACACCCCATGAAGTAGCCCATACATAATCTTGTTTTCCTTCTTTGTTCGAAAATTTAACATCAAATGCTTTCGCAAAGTTTTGACCTAAGAAGTGCGATGTTCCTGCTTGTAGTGCTTTTCCATCTTGCATCAACGCTTCAATGCAATAGGTTTCTAATGCACCAGCAAAACGTTCGTTGGCTGTTTTTATTCCTTTGATAACTGGCACCGCCATAAAGTTTTCGGCAAAATCAGCATATACATTTAGCATTTGTTCAGTTTCAGCAATTGCTTCGGACGAAGTAGCATGTGCCGTATGGCCTTCTTGCCAAAGGAACTCGGTAGTTCGCAAAAACAAACGCGTGCGCATTTCCCATCTTACCACATTCGCCCATTGATTAATCAACAATGGCAAATCGCGATACGATTGAATCCATCCTCTATACGTATTCCAAATAATTGTTTCCGAAGTAGGCCTAACGATAAGTTCTTCGTCAAGCTTAGCCGTTTCATCCACCACAATGCTTCCATCAGGTGCAGTCTTCAATCGATAGTGAGTAACCACAGCACATTCCTTGGCAAATCCTTCCACATGGCTAGCTTCTTTACTGAAAAATGATTTTGGAATGAACAGCGGGAAATAAGCATTTACGTGTCCTGTATCTTTAAACATCTTGTCCAATGCTTGTTGCATTTTTTCCCAAATAGCGTAACCATAAGGCTTTATTACCATACAACCCTTCACAGCCGAATGTTCGGCTAAATCTGCTTTTACAACCAATTCATTGTACCATTCCGAATAGTTTTCTTCTCTGGTTGATAATTCTTTACTCATTTAATTAATTTATGGTATAATCTTTGTAATTTTGCATTTAATAACGAATGACAAAAATAGAAAATAAACCTTTTGTTTGTTTGTTTGTCATAAGGATATAAGAAAATAGTTTCAAAACCAAAAATAAAATGAAAAGTACATTCACAGTTTCAGTAATAGCATTATACATGCTAACTTCTTGTAACTCGCCAAAGGGAGCTACTTCGAGTACCTATAATGATGATGTATACTACACCGCCAAAGACGATGCTGCCGAAAAAGAAAAACGTCAGCTGATGGCAGAAAATGCAAAACTAAAGGCCGAGAACGATCGTAAAACTGCCGAATTGGAAAATCTTCAGAATAAAAACAATTCTAATCAATCGTCTTCTACTAGTTCACCTGATGATTATTATCAGAGTCCTTCGCATTCCAATACTTCTAGCGATAATCAAGGAACCACCACCATCAATAATTACTATGACAAACCATTTAATTATGATGATTATTACGATGACGAATATGCTGCAAGATTAAGACGATTCCATAGCCCAGTAGGCAATTACGGATATTACGATGATTATTATACCAATTCATATTGGTACAATCCAAACCCTTATTACTATGGTTCGTCCATCTATATGGGTTATAATTTCTGGGGACCAAGCTACAATATGTATGCTTATAACCCAGGTTTCAACATGTATTCAAACATGGGTTGGGGTTACGATCCTTATTACAATCCTTACGGAATGTATTCGAACATGGGTATGGGATATAATCCCTATTCGTATGGATACAACCCTTATGGATATGGATATAATCCATACATGAGTGGTTATTACAATGGATACAACAGTGGTTATTATGCCAATAATTATTTCAATAGTTATGATAACAACAGCTATTACGGTCCACGCAAAACAACTGGTGGTAATGGCCGTAGAACAGCACAACCATCGTTGGGTCATAGATACATGGAGACTGTAGAAGCAGAAACCAACAAACCTTTTGCTGAAACTAAAGGTAGAACTAATAATCCGTATTTGAAAACAACTACAGTAGAGGATTACATGACCACTCGTCCTGCTGTGCATAATACTAATACTAATTATGAACGTCCAACTGGTACCAATAACAGACCAACCGAGAGCATTGGAAGAGATAATGTGAAACCAACTAACAATAACACGTCTCGACCTACTGAGCACAACGAAGATTATTATCGTAAACCTCCTTTGAGAAACAACGGTAATCAGAATATTGATAACAACAAGCCAAGAAACAACGATGAGCCTAGATATGAACAACCTCGAAATGAGCAACAGCATAACGAGCAATCAAAGCCAAGTAATGACAGACCAAGAGAACCACCAAAACCTACGTATTCGGAACCAAGAATAAGTCAACCTACACCACGCTCTAGCGGTGCTAACGAAGGGATAAGAAGCTCTTCCCCGTCAAATTCGGGAGGTGGTAGTAGAGGAAATTCTTCATCACCAGCTTCTGGAGGAAGAAAGAGATAATAGATAAGAATTGTTAATCATGAAAAAGCTAGTTTTAATAATGAGCTTGGGAGCAGTATGTTTAAACACTGCTAGTTCTCAAAACGACATTGATGCAATGCGTTATTCGCAAATCACCTTTGGAGGCACTTCTCGTTTTGCTTCCATGGCTGGTTCTATGGGCGCTTTGGGAGGCGACATTTCTACACTTAGTTTTAACCCTGCAGGGATAGGAGTGTTTCGAAAAACAGAAATATCCATATCTCCTTCTCTTTTTTCGCAAACCACCAATTCTACATTTAATGGTACTTCTTCCATGGATAGAAAACTAAATGTGAATCTTGGAAACATAGGATTGGTTGGAGCTATTCATTTAAAAGATGATAAGAACGGTGGTTGGCAATATTTCAATCTCGGTATAGGATACAATAGAACTAATAATTTCAACAACAACATCAGTATTAAAGGCGATAACAAAACAAGTTCTTTGCTCGACACCTATGTGGCTTTAGCAAATGGGAATAGTCCTACATCATTCGATGCCTTTTCAACTGATTTGGCTTGGCAAACCTATCTAATTGATACCACAGCTGTACCTTTAGTTTATCGTCAAGTCATTTCGCATTATGGCGAAACGCAAAAGAAAACCGTGAGTTCGTCAGGGTCGATGGGTGAAACGGTAATAAGTGTGGGTACTAATTATAGAAGTAAATTATTTTTAGGAGCCACATTAGGTATAGTCAACGCGAGATATACTGAAGCAAGTGAGTATAACGAAGTGGATACACAAGATACAATTGCAGGATTTAAATCATTCTCATTTAAGCAAAACCTAACAACTCAGGGAAGAGGATTTAACTTCAAGTTTGGAGTAATTGTGAAGCCAATAGAGTGGTTGAACATTGGGGTTGCGGTGCATACTCCTACAGTTCTTAAATTAAAGGATGTTTACACAAGTTCCATGTTTGCCGACCTAGATGCAACAAGAGATACATTTACTTATTTTTCACCTTCAGGTTCGTTCAATTATAAAATAACAACACCGTTTAGAGCAATCGGAAGCTTAGGATTTATAATTAATAAAATAGCCCTATTGAATGTGGAGTACGAATATGTTGATTATTCGTATGCTCAATTGAGTTCAACTCCAAATGTATTTTCAGATGTTAATTCTGTTATCAGATCGAAATACACCGCAACCGGTAATATCAGAATTGGTGGTGAAATTCGTTACGACCCATTCGCATTCAGGGTGGGTTACGCACTTTATGGAAGTCCATTTAAAAGCGGAGACAATAAAACTGCACAACGAACAAGCATAACAACAGGGGTTGGGTATCGCTACAAACATTTTTTCATGGATTTAGCATACGTCCACACTTTTTATACAGAGAAGAATTATCTTTACGATTCTCCTTTACTAGATGCTGTAACAAATAAGTATACCAATTCAAGTTTTATGACTACTGTTGGTATTAAGTTCTAGGAAATTATAATAATTGGTTAATTGCCTTAATGCAATTTTCTAGACGCGCATAGCCTCTTCCTTTTATGATTGCATAGTTGGCCGAAATTTCAATCAATTCTTTTTCGTACCAATCAAACAAATATTCCCTTCGGAGAGGATTCTCACGCAAAACGTCCTCCTCCCAAGGTAAGTCGGGATAAGTTAGTAGGTATAAATCAAATTTTGTTTTCAAGAGTGTGGATGTTATCCATTCGGGGCAAGTATTAAAAACATCCAAACACCAAACTTTCGAAATGATAAGCTCGGTATCAACAAATATATACTTGTTAGCTTTCTCAATGGCTATTCGCTCTTGTTCAATTTGCACTTTCGAAATTTCGATAATATCCCCTGGGGTATACTTTCTTGTTAATGGAGCTAGGTAAGATCTTGCGTATTCAGGTACCCAAACCGTATTAAAGTGTTTTGCTAATGCTTCAGAAAGTGTTGATTTAGCAGTACACTCAGGACCTAAAAGGGCGATTCGTTTTACATGTTTATCTTTTTTCTCCATTGAAAATAACCCACTAATGCGAGGAATGTATATATAATATAAAGCAAAGCAATTAAATGAAACCCTCTGTATGCATACAATAGGATGGCAGAAGCATCAATAATTAACCAAAACAACCAATTTTGAATGATTTTTTTTGCAGTCATCCAAGTTGCAATGATACTAAAGGATGTAATGAAAGCATCAAGGTAAGGCATAGCCTGAGTAGAATACCGTTGAGCTATATATCCCAACGGAATCCAAAGGAGACAACCAATAATAATTAAATACACGAATCGAAGTAAAGGGAATGAAACAATAGTAATTTCAGTTCTTTCCTTAGAGCCATATAACCATTGATACCACCCATAAATACCAATGATAACGTAAAACACTTGAAGAATACTTTCAAGGAATAATTTACCAGAAAAACAAAGATAAATGGATAAGAAACTAGATAGTATTCCAAATAACCAGCACCAAACATTTTCGATAGCCGCCAGAATCACGTAGACCATAGCAGAAGCGAAAATAAACCATTCCATATAACTTGTTTGTTCGAATCCATTCACTATGGAATCGAAAACAGATGTTAATAACATGCTTCAAACAAATAAACCATAAGAAAAATTTCTTTATTGATTTCGGGATTACTCGATTGAAATATTTGATGATTTGTATTTTTCAATGGCCTTTAGAAATTCCGTAATTGCATCTTTTTTCTTCCAGATGGCACTATAGAAAGCCAATCCTTCAAATCCAATTCGGTGAGCTTTTTCTATCGCTTCTACATCCACACCCCCTCTTGCAATCACTTTATATTCCGACTTTTCAAGAGCAGTACGTAAACTATTTTCAGTGAAACCGCTTTGAAATTTACTACTTAAACTATCGAATACTGGACTCAAAAACACATAACTATATTTATACGTTTTATTAGGTTCTAGCAATTGACCAATGTTATTGTAAGAGGTAGACACCTCTATGTTTGGATTTGAGAAGCGCAGAAACTTTAGTATTAACCATGTTTTTAGTTGCTTTTTCTTATGTGACTTGGAAAGATGGATTCCTTTTAGATTGTATTTTCGAGCCAATGTATGGTGATAATGAAGCACAATTCTTTCGTGATACATATTAGGTATACTATTAATAAACTGCTTGGTCTTGCCCCTAGAAAACCTTCTTTTGCGTAAGTGGAACGTTTGAAGTCCTTGTTCAAAGAACTTTGTCACTATTTCTGTTTCATTTTCAATCGTTCTTGAGCTTGAAATTACTATTAATCGCATTTTGTTCTATTTTATAATTAATGTATGGCTAATGAAATACTCTTTATTATTGAATTATCCTTTTCTATGGCATTACCAACCACTATTATGTCGGCTCCTGCTTTACATGCTTCAATTGCTTTTTTTGAAGTATTTATACCTCCTCCAACAATAATAGGAATGGATACAGATTGACTCACCTTAAGAATCATCTCCTGGTTCACCACTTGTTTTGCTCCACTACCGGCATCCAAATATATCAATTTTAGTCCAAGTTGTTCGCCTGCCATTGCTGTGCATGCAGCAATATCGTACTTTTCAGATGGAATGGGGCTGGTATTGCTCATATAAGATGCGGAAGTTTGTTTTCCACTTTCTATCAACATATAACCCGTGGGTAAAACTTCTAAACCCGAAGATTTAATGGCAGGAGCACCAACAACGTGCTGTCCTATAAGAAATTCAGGATTACGACCCGATATAAGTGAAAGCAATAGGACCGCATCTGCATTTTTACTAATCTGTAAATAGTTGCCAGGAAAAATAATAACAGGAATGGATGTTTGACTTTTAATGACACCAATGCACTTTTCAAAATTCCCATTAGAAATCAAACTCCCACCTACCATGATAAAATCAACAGAGGCAGATTCAGCGAGTCGAATGGTTTCTTTGGAGTCGAATTTATCTGGATCAACAAGTAAGGCGAATTTCTTTTCGGCTTTCTTTTTGCTTTTTAAAATAGATGAATAAATAGTGTTTTGTATCATTAAAACTATTACTTTTACCTCGCAATATTAATTAAATCATTTAACCTAAAACCAAATATTTATTAAAAAAGTAATTTTTATTCAAATAAAAGTTTTTTGAGTTCAAATTATTTTAGATATTTACAAAAAATTTCAGACACATAAATATGAAGTCATTAAATCTTACACAAAAAATTGTAGTATTAATTATGATTGGCTTATGCAGTAAGTTCTCTGTAAAAGCTCAAGAGACGCTTTATCCTTTTCAAGATAAAGGGAAATATGGATATATCAATAAATCAGGTAAAGTGGTGATTCCTGAACAATTTGACTTTGCTGAGAAATTTTATGAAGGAATGGCCGTGGTGAAAAAGGATGGCAAACGTGGTTTTGTGGATATTACTGGCAAATTGGTTATTCCTGCACAATATGATTCTAAATTAGACATGTATTTCTCTGATGGTTTAGCGTGTGTAAAACAAGGTGCCAAATTCACTTATATTGATAAAACTGGTAAAGTTGTGATAGAACCAAAATCGGATTACGCTTTCAGAATGTCAGAAGGAATGGCTCGAGTACAAACCGAATCGAAGTTTGGATACATAAATAAAGCAGGCGAGGTTATAGTGAAAACAATTTATGAAGGTGCATGGGATTTTCAAGAAGGGATGGCTCGTGTAAAGAAAAATGGTAAATGGGGGTTTATTGATAAAACTGGTAAAGTGGTAATTGATTTTAAATATGATGAGGTGTTTGATTTTTCTGAAGGTACAGCAAATGTAAGAATTGGAGACGAGAAGAGTGGTAAATGGGGATACATTGATAAAACAGGAAAAATCGTAATTGATATTCAGTTCGACAGAGCTTATGCCTTCACTGATGGTTTGGCTTGTATACGTGTGGGAGATTTTAAATCGGGAACTTTTGGTTTTATAAACCGCGAGGGTAAGATGGTCATCAACCCTATTTATACTGGAGCAGGTTCTTTTTGGGATGGATTAGCATGTATCAGTACCTCTGCGTTGGTATCCGGAAGTTTGAAAGAAGCTAAATGGAATTACATTGATAAGAACGGAAAGGTAGTGGTGAGTAAAGGTTCTGATTTCGTTGCTAACTTTAATAAAGGATTAGCTTATGTGAGTTATGACGGTGTCCTTACTTATATTGATAAGACAGGAAAGTCTGTTTGGACTGCTACACCAAAAAAATAGTTAAAATCATTTGTAAACAAGTGCGAGATTTGGTTGTTATAACAATAACAACTAATTTCGCACTTTCTTTTTTAATACTAACATAATTATAAAAAAATGTCAAACGCATCCGTGGAAAAATTCGTAAAATTCAAAGTAAAAGATATGTCCTTAGCTGAATGGGGACGTAAAGAAATTAAATTAGCTGAGGCAGAAATGCCAGGCTTAATGTCGCTACGTGCCGAGTTCGGTGCTTCAAAGCCGTTGAAAAATGCTCGCATCGCTGGATGTTTGCACATGACTATTCAGACTGCTGTATTGATTGAGACGTTAGTAGAACTTGGTGCTGAAGTAACTTGGTCATCTTGTAATATCTTCTCTACTCAAGACCATGCTGCGGCTGCTATTGCTGCCGCAGGTATATCCGTATATGCTTGGAAAGGAATGAATGAAACTGAGTTTGACTGGTGTATTGAACAAACCTTATTCTTTGGCGAAGACCGTAAACCGTTGAACATGATTCTTGATGATGGGGGCGATTTAACCAACATGGTGTTTGACAAATTCCCTGAATTGATTAAAGGAATTAAAGGACTTTCGGAAGAAACAACAACAGGAGTTCACCGATTGTACGAACGTATGAAGAATGGAACCTTACATATTCCAGCTATTAATGTTAACGATTCAGTGACTAAATCGAAATTTGATAATAAATATGGTTGTCGTGAATCCTTAGTAGACGCTATACGCAGAGCTACCGATTTAATGCTTGCTGGAAAAGTGGCGGTGGTAGCCGGTTATGGAGATGTCGGAAAAGGTTCCGCTGAATCGTTGTCATCGCAAGGGGTAAGGGTGATTGTTACTGAAATAGACCCAATTTGTGCTTTACAAGCTGCGATGGATGGATACCAAGTAATGAAAATGGACAACGCAGTGAAAGAGGCTGATATTATTGTTACCGCTACAGGAAACAAAAACATCATCAGCGAACGTCATTTCCGAGCCATGAAACACAATGCTATTGTTTGTAACATTGGACATTTCGACAACGAGATTGACATGGCATGGTTAAACAAAAACTATGGAACTACCAAAGATGTGATAAAACCACAAGTAGATAAATATACCATTGATAAAAAAGACATCATTGTTTTGGCAGAAGGTCGTTTAGTGAATTTAGGTTGTGCTACTGGTCACCCTTCATTTGTAATGAGTAATTCATTTACTAATCAAACATTGGCTCAATTAGAACTTTGGAACAATGCCGACAAGTACGAAAACAAAGTGTACACTTTACCAAAACATCTTGATGAGAAAGTGGCGCGTCTACACCTTGGAAAAATCAATTGCGAACTTGATGTTTTGACACCTGAGCAAGCTGCTTATATTGGTGTTACGGTTGATGGTCCATTTAAATCGGATGCATACCGCTATTAAGAATCAACTTTCTTGAAAAATCCCGCTACCTAAATAGGTTGCGGGATTTTTTTTGTACTTAACATTGCATAGAATTTAAAAATTACATCTTGTCTATATTTGTTTACTATTCAAAGAGATTTAGGTGCTGGTAAGTCACGATAACACACTTGGTGTTGGACAAATTTAAAATCGAGGGTATGCTATCGTTATTCAGCCTTAAAGTATTTGAGAGCAGATAAATCTACCAAATGAACATCACGATAATAATAGTTAAGGATGTGCTTGTACGAATATCCGATAGAAGCCTGTCGCATGGCACCTTCTTGACACAATCCCACTCCGTGTCCATACCCCCGTCCATCAAACCGAACCGAATCACCATCTTGTTCAATCGAAAAGTAAGTGGATTTGAGTTTGAAATCGGAACGAATCATCTTCAGGGGTAGTTTCAAATCTTTGTCAGTGTAATATATTGCACGGCCATTTGGTTGCGAAAATGATGACACGACTAAAGCTTTTAGACTATCGGCCATTGGCATTTTATGTTTCAGTTGAAGGTATGTTTTCCAATCCTCAAGTGATATGGTGCGAGTCCAATGCGCATTTGGACTATGGAGGCAAAAAGTATCTTTCACTGATTTAAGGTAAGTTGTAGAAATTGACCAAACATCCTGCGAATTGCAGGTCACTCCGCCACAGTTGCTATGAAAGGCTGCAGTTATTAAGTTCAAATCGTTATCTACAACTACAAGTCCTCGGGTGTCAAGCACCGCTTTGAGTACATTTGGTTCGGTAGCTTTGTCAATGTAAGCTTGGCAATGCACATCATCGCATACTTCGAAGCCATCGGCTTCGTGACGAATAAGGTGAGAGAGAAGAAACGTGCGACAAAGAATAGCTTGCAATTTATAATATTCTAGGCTGATATTTTTCCCTGCTTCCGATTGCACTACACCAGCTATATATTTTTCCAAATCTACATTATTTATGATCACAAATTGTTTGCGGTCTCCACTTAGCACAACTTCCACATTGTTGTCACAGGTACGTACTTTTCCTTGAGGATTCACCGATTTAATTTTGAATACCGCATCGACATCACTCGACAAAAACTTGAGCGACCGAAATTTGCCTATGTTTTTCTCAAAAGTTTTTAATCGAATTGAGTCGTTTTCGATACTCATTTGATATATACCCGTGGGGTCGCAGTCACTTAGCAAAGCACCATCAGCATAAACCATGTAGCTACCACTTAACGGGGAGAAAATAAAAGTAGTAATCACTTTAGTGGTTAGTATTCGCACGGATACATTAGTTAAATTCTCAGAATGAACCAGCGACCCAATAAAAATAAAAAGGAGTAAAATGCTTTTTTTCATTTCTTTTATTTATGCCGATTTCAAATAACCCACCATCAATTCAGCCGCTTTTTTAGAAGCTCCTTTGACACCGAGTTTGGACTTTAGCTCGGCATAATTATGCATCATGCGGTCTCTACCTTCTCTTATTAGCAACTTGTCAAGTTCTGTTTTTAAATTGGTTTCGTTCAACTCGTTTTGAATAAGTTCTTTCACAATTTCTTCGTCCATAATCAAATTCACCAACGAGATGTATTTCACCTTCACCAATTGTTTTGCAATGGCAAAAGAAATGGAACCACCCTTGTAACAAACCACTTCGGGCACGCCAAACAAAGCAGTTTCAAGGGTGGCAGTGCCCGAAGTAACCAATGCTGCTTCCGATTTCTGTAACAATTGATAGGTTTGATTAAATACAATTTTCACTTCATCACCTTTAACAAAGTTCTGATAGTATTCCTTGGTTTGCGAAGGTGCACCAGCAATGACAAATTCATAGGATGGATAATATTTCTGCATCGAAAGCATCAAAGGCAACATGGTTGCTATTTCCTGCTTGCGGCTTCCAGGCAATAGGGCAATTATTTTTTTCGAAGTATCGACTGATAAGCTGGTGGATTCAGTTGCATAGTTAGCCACTGCATCCAAAAGCGGATGGCCAACAAAATCAACTTTCATGTCGAATTTTTGATAAAACTCTTTTTCGAATGGGAGGATCACAAACATCTTATCCACCACACTCTTTATTTTATGCACACGCGATTGTTTCCAAGCCCAAATCTGAGGAGAGATATAATAAAACACTTTTATTCCTGATTCTTTCGCAAATTCAGCAATGCGCAAATTAAATCCAGGGTAATCAACCAATATTAACACATCTGGTTGATGCTGCTGAATATCGAGTTTACAAAAGTCGATATTTTTGAAAATCGTGCGTATATTCATGAGCACTTCAGTGAAACCCATAAATGCTAGATCTCGATAATGCTTTACCAATTCGGCACCTTGAGCTTTCATCAAGTCGCCTCCCCAACAACGAAACTGCGCATTGGTATCAAGCACTTTCAATTCCCTCATCAGATTAGATGCATGCAAATCGCCCGATGCCTCTCCAGCAATGATGTAGTATTTCATTTTAAAAGATGCGTAAGTAACTGGTAAAAAAACTAAGATATGCAATTACCACAGCCCACAAAACGGTTGCTATCAACACCCCTTTAGTGGATTTATATTGTTCCTTGTTCAGAGTAAGGTAAAAAGGAGCAAGATTGATGACCATGCACAGGCTCACATTTACACGCTTCAATACATATTGGTCGGCAAACAAATAATAAAGCCAGAAAACTACCAACGAAGCAATTAACCCTAGCAACAGACCGATCCACACTTTATCAAAATTAATATTCTTCAATTATATATCTTCTAAAATACCTCAATCACCTATCCAAAGAATGTTACTATTCCGCTTTTTGAGGCCACTACTATTTCGCCCAACTTTTCTCTATCTCTTTAATACTTTTATGCGCTGTCATATCGAATTGTGTGGGCACCACAGAAACAAAATTATGTTCTACTGCCCACACGTCCGTATCTTTTTTATTGATTTCAAAATTGACAAACTTACCAGTAAGCCAATAATAAGGTTTTCCACTTGGGTCGTGACGTTCGTCTAGCTCTTCAACCCAATTAGCACTTGCTTGGCGACAGATGCGAATACCTGCTATCTCGCTGAATTTTAATTTTGGAATGTTCACGTTCAAACAAACATCTTTCGGCATTCCGTGTTTCAATACTTTTTCAGCAATTGTTTTTACAATCTTCTTTGCAGCCGAGAAATCGGCATCAATGGAATAATTGTTCAATGAAAAACCGATAGATGGAATTCCTTCGATGGCACCTTCAACAGCTGCCGACATGGTCCCTGAATAAATTACATTAATAGACATATTGCTACCATGATTGATCCCCGAAACACATAAATCAGGTTTGCGTTTCAGTATCTTATTGACCGCAAACTTCACACAATCCACTGGTGTGCCGCTACAGCTGTATTCTTCTTTTACTCCATGTGTTTTAGTTTTGTGGAGACGCAAGGTAGAGTTGATAGTGATGGCATGCCCCATTCCCGATTGAGGTTTGTCAGGAGCCACCACGATGACATCACCAAGTGTTTTCATCACACTCACCAAGGCAATGATGCCTGGAGCGGTAATTCCATCATCGTTTGTAACCAAAATTAAAGGTCGTTGTTTTTTCATTTGTGTAAAAATACTCATTATTGTACCTGCCTAAAAGAAACAAATTACAAAGACATTCACAGATGATTGTTGATAAAAAGAAAATCGAACAAAATATGTTCGTATGTAGATCCACATCATTGTATTGTCAAAACCTGCTATTTATTGCTCATGCATCAGTTAATATTATTATTTTTACGCGCTTTTTACATCAACAGAAAAAATGAAAACATTTAACATTCCCGAATTTTATAAGAGTTCGGTTATCTCTAAGGTGAAAGAAATACGGAGGATTAACGATCCACGTAAAAAAGATTTTAGTCCAACGGTACTTGATTTCGGAAGTGTTCGCTTTTATATTTCGCGTCATTTCGGGTTTTGTTATGGTGTGGAAAACGCAATCGAAATTTCGTACAAAGCCATCGAAGAAAATCCCGATAAACGAATCTTTTTGTTGAGTCAAATGATTCACAATCCAGAAGTGAATAATGATTTAGTGAACCGTGGTGTTCGTTTTTTGATGGATACAAACGGAGAGCAAATTATTTCGTTTTCTGAACTAACAAAGAAAGATATTGTAATCATTCCTGCCTTTGGGACCACTTTGACTATTGAAAAAGAACTTGAAAAAATTGGAATAGCAGTGCGCAAATACGATACCACTTGTCCGTTTGTTGATCGAGTTTGGAAAAAGTCGGAGAAACTAGGCGAAGATAATTACACTATTATTATTCATGGCA
Source organism: Bacteroidota bacterium (assembly GCA_037131555.1). Lineage (GTDB taxonomy): Bacteria > Bacteroidota > Bacteroidia > 2-12-FULL-35-15 > 2-12-FULL-35-15 > 2-12-FULL-35-15. The sequence goes on along the minus strand of JBAXQU010000020.1, from coordinate 6,541 downwards.
AACATAAACACGAGGAAACAAGAGCAACCTTTTCACGGAGTGTAACAAATGCTCCTGCCATTATCGTTAAAGACATTCACGAATCGCGAGTTTTAGGCGACTTTATTCTTGGCAATGTGACTTATGAAGAGTTTGAAAAAACGTTTAATGGAAAATACTCCGAAGGATTTGACGTAACCAAACACATGACGCGAGTGGGTGTAATCAATCAAACCACTATGCTCGCTACCGAAACTCAAGAAATTTCTGATTACTTTAAAAGTGTGATGATGGTAAAATATGGAAAGGCCGTTATCAATAAACATTTTGCAGATACACGCGATACCTTATGCTATGCCACTAACGAGAATCAAGAGGCCACGTATGGATTGTTAGAACAAAAAGCCGATTTGGCCATTGTGGTGGGAGGATATAATAGTTCGAACACTTCGCACATTGTTGAACTTTGTGAGAAAAAATTGCCAACCTATTTTATTTCTTCTTCAGCCGAAATCGTTTCGAAAACACAAATCAAACATTTCGATTTTACACATCAGTTGCATCGCATCACCAACCAATATATACCAGAAAAGAAAACAGTGAACATCATCTTAACGAGCGGGGCATCTTGTCCTGATTCGGTGGTAGATGACGTGCTTCAGAAACTACTTTCGTATTTTACAACTAAAGAAACAATAGAAAACGTTCTAAAAGAACTAATGACCAATGACTAAAACATTACACGAATTTTTAAGAGTAAAGAAATCGCAAATACCTGGAGCGGGAAAAGGTCTTTATACCTTGCGTGATATTAAAAAAGGGGAAAGAATTGTAGAATACCTGGGTGAAGTAATAACTGATGGAGAATGTGATAAACGTGCAGAAGAAGACAAATATGGTTATATCTTTTATATCAGTAAAAACAAATGCATTGATGCCTACAACACGCCCGAAGAAATGGCACGATGGGCGAATGATGCGAAAGGATTGACGCGTGTGAAAGGAGTTAACAACAACTGTTGCTACGAAGTTTGGAAACGCAGCGGATGGATAAAAGCAGAAAAAAACATACAAGCTGGTGAAGAGATTTTGGTGAGTTATGGTGCCGAATATTGGAGAGACATTAGATATAACATCAAGTTGGAAGAAGAGAAACGACTTGCTGCACGAAAAGCAAAAAAGCCATCCAAGAAGAAATAAATGAAACAAAAAAGAGGTTTCGGATTAATTGGTAAAACTCTTACTCATTCTTTTTCGAAAGATTATTTTACGAACAAGTTTGTGAAGGAAGAGATATTAGATTGCGAATTTAATCTCTTTCCGCTTAGTGATGTTTTGCTATTGCCGTCCCTCCTTCAACTTAATCCGAATATCGAAGGATTGAGTGTGACCATTCCGTATAAAGAATCGGTGATGGAATTGCTACACGAGCAGGACGAAACGGCTCGAAAAGTTGGTGCTGTAAATTGTATCAAAATACAAAGAACAAATGCTCAGCCTAACCTGATTGGATACAATACGGATGTGTTTGGTTTTCGGCAATCCATCAAACCTTTTCTCGAAAGTCAGCATGAACGCGCCTTGATATTAGGCACTGGAGGAGCTTCGAAAGCGGTAGAATATGTACTCAACGAAATTGGTATTGATTGTTATTTCGTGTCGCGAGACAAAGCATCGAAAACGAACCGATTGTCTTCTAATCGCAGGTTCGAATACCAAGAATTGACCGAAAATTACATGAAAGCATTTAAACTGATTGTGAACACGACTCCTCTGGGAATGTTTCCTGATGTGACAAGTGCCCCAGCTATTCCGTATGAATTCCTCACCCCTTCGCATTTGCTTTACGATTTGACTTATAATCCAGAGGAAACTGAGTTTTTGAAACGAGGAAAACAACAAGGAACAACCATTGTGAATGGGTACTCGATGTTGAAACAACAAGCCGAAGAAGCTTGGCGTATTTGGAATAAATAGAATTAAACAATACCTAATAATAAACCATGCAAAAACGCATCATTGTATTTAGTGGAATATCAGGAGCAATAGCTGTGGCGTTGGGAGCGATGGCTGCCCATTTCTTGAAATCGAAATTAGCAACCGGATTGATTACCGAAACCAATCTACAAACATTCGATACGGCTGCCCGTTACCAAATGTATCATAGTATTGTTTTATTGATTGTGGCACTGCTCTCCGACCGAATAACGAACAAATGGCTACATAAATCTGCATCCTGTTTTATGATTGGAATTGTATGCTTTTCAGGTTCGCTTTATCTATTAGCTACCGCAGGGCTCATGGGGTTCGCAAATGTAAGATGGCTAGGTCCTATTACCCCCATTGGAGGTATGTTTTTTATTGCAGGTTGGTTATTACTTGCCTTTTCGGCATTAAAACACTCAAAAGAATAAGCTAACAATGACTTATTAACAGTGGTTTTGTTTGCGCACAATATCAATTAGTTATTCATTTATTTATCAACCGACAAAAAACGGTTGATTTCTTTATTTCATTTGCAGAACTAGCCATATCAGGCAGTTACAAATTAAAAATTATCAAAAAACTACTTCTTCGCAGGTATTTCTTTAACCAATATCATGTTTTTGTTATCCAAAAATACTTACTTTTGCGGAAATTTTTTGAAATTATTAACTTAAAACGAATAAAATGAACGAATTTGGAATTAAATCTAAAGATGCAACAGTTGCTGCTTTAGGATTAGGAAACGTTTCAGCTGCTTATTGGAATTTAAATGCTGCTGAACTAGTAGAAGAAACCATCGTAAGAGGTGAAGGTATGCTCACTGATACGGGAGCTTTGGCTGTTGACACAGGCGAGTTTACTGGCCGTTCTCCGAAAGATAAATTTACCGTGTTGGATGAAAAAACAAAAGATTCGGTTTGGTGGGGCGATGTTAACTTCAAATTCGATTCTGCTAAATTTGATTTATTATATAATAGAGTTACAGCTTACTTGTCGGGCAAAGAAATTTATGTGCGCGACTCGTTTGCTTGTGCCGACCCTACTTACCGTTTAAACATCCGTGTGGTTACGGAAACTCCATGGTCGAATTTGTTTGCAAACAATTTGTTTCAACGTCCGACCACTGATGAAATAATGAATTTTAATCCTGAATGGACCATCATTTGTGCTCCTGGTTTCAAAGCCACTCCAGAAATTGATGGAACCCGTCAACACAATTTCACCATACTAAACATGACCCGAAAAGTGATTTTGATTGGTGGTTCGGCTTATACAGGTGAAATTAAAAAAGGAATTTTTACGTTATTGAACTATATCTTGCCTCACGAAAAGGGTGTGCTATCTATGCATTGCTCTGCTAATATTGGTAAAGATGGCGATACTGCTATTTTCTTTGGATTATCAGGAACTGGAAAAACTACCTTATCGGCTGACCCACACCGTGGGTTGATAGGTGATGATGAGCATGGATGGAGTGATAAAGGGGTGTTTAATTTCGAAGGTGGATGTTATGCTAAATGCGTTGATTTGTCGAAAGAAAAAGAACCTGAAATATTTGAAGCGGTGAAGTTTGGTGCTTTGCTCGAAAACATTGAATACTACGAAAACACTTGCACTGTTGATTATACCAACATCAAGAAAACAGAAAACACACGTGTAAGTTATCCGATTCACCACATCAAAAATGCGGTAGAACCATCGGTAGGAAATATTCCAAAAAACATTTTCTTCCTTACTTGCGATGCTTACGGTGTGTTGCCTCCAATTTCGAAACTTACTACCGGACAAGCAATGTATCACTTTATATCAGGATATACGGCTAAAGTTGCTGGAACAGAAATGGGGATTACTGAACCTACATTGACCTTCTCGGCTTGTTTCGGAAAAGTGTTCTTGCCTTTGCATCCAACAAAATATGCCGAACTTTTGGGTAAAAAATTAAAAGAAAACAAAGTGAATGTATGGTTAGTGAACACCGGATGGAGCGGTGGTTCGTACGGTGTTGGTAGCCGTATGAAATTGTCGTACACACGTGCGATGATTACTGCTGCCTTGACAGGAAACTTGGAGAAAGTAAAATTCGAAACTCTTCCAGTATTTGGTTTGCAAGTGCCGACTGATTGTGCTGGTGTGCCAGTTGAGATTTTAAACCCTCGTAATACTTGGAAAGATAAAGCCGGATTTGATGCTACTGCTAACAAATTAGCCGATGCTTTCAACAAAAACTTTGAGCAATACGCAAGTGCTGCTAACGAAGAAATATTATTAGCTGCGCCAAAAGCAACTACTAAAGCTTAATACAACTCATCCTCAATCCCCCTCTCGCATGGAGAGGGGGTACTAGGAGAGCTTGCTGCCCTCAACCAAAACCAATCGTCCATTGCATCTTTTTTTTACACCCGATATTGCTTCCGACATGTATACCTTGACCGAGGAAGAAAGCAAACACTGTGTGCGTGTGTTGCGTCTTCAGGTTGGCGATATCATTTGCCTCATCGATGGATGTGGTGGCATGTATCATGCAAAAATAAAGGACGATAATGTAAAACGATGCACGGTAACTATTGTTGAAACGAATAAAGAAGTTGGTAAACGCGAACATTATTTACACATTGCCATAGCTCCTACCAAAAACATGGAGCGGCTCGAATGGTTTGTGGAAAAAGCAACTGAAATAGGGATTGACGAGATTTCATTGATTGACTGCCAGAACAACGAACGTAGTGTGGTGAAAACCGAACGACTGAATAAGGTGGCCATTTCGGCTATTAAACAAAGTATGAAAGCTTATTTGCCAAAAATAAATGAGGTGGTGGATTTCAAAACTTTTATCAATACGTTCCATTCGTTTGATGGATTGAAACTAATAGCACATTGCCGCACCGAACTATTTACCTCACCTCATAAACCTCATCTAAAAACATTAGTAAACCCTCCTGCCAATGCTTTGATATTAATTGGCCCCGAAGGCGATTTCACCTCGGAAGAAGTAAAACTTGCGTTGGACAATGGCTTTAAGGAAATAAGCCTTGGCGAAAGCCGACTGCGAACTGAAACTGCTGCTTTATTCGCTTGCGCAATTGTCAATTAAGAATTCAGAATTGATTTAGATTCAGGAATTAGGGTTTAGCACTTAGAATTTAGCTTTGTCTTCATCACTGAAGTACGAATCCTAAATATTATTATGCTTCAGTAAGTGTAAAAGTTATATCGCCTGTTGTAGTGAGGTCGATGTTTTTTACGATTACAAATTTATTGGTTGTTGCACCTAAATCGGCAGGGATAACATTAGCAGTAGCGTTAGCAGGCAAAGTGTACCAAGTGGTTGGTAATACGGATGAATCGGCCGTAAGGCCAATTTCTAAATCTACCTCACGGTTGTTTACCATTGTTATTTTATCTCCTGTTTTCCATCTGCGGATACATATTTTGCGCGAACTTGCCATAGGCACTAATAGGCGGTATTCGCGCATTTTATTAGCTTTGTAAATCAATTCCATTGGAAAATAGGCTATCACCTTTGATACAACAGGTAAATACACCATCATTAAACCAGAATACACATACCATAATCCATTAGTTGCAGCATCGCGAGCAATGTCAATGTCCGATTTACCAGTTTGTACCGATGTTTTATCCGATGTTTGTGCTTTTACTAATGCTTTATAAGTAGTAAGGTAATTTTCTACAATCGTTTTTAGTGCTGCCAGCGAAGCATCAGCCCCAATAGCAGTAACTAATGTATTCATTCGGTCGATGTTCGTTTGACGTGAACTTTTGTAAAAACTAGTATTTCCACCAGCCCAAAGGATATTGTATTTAGTAGTTCCTTCGTTATATACATCCGTAAGTTTTTTCCACCAAATTTTTACTTCGGCAGGTATTCCTGCCTCAAAAGTTTTGATGTCAGTAGTTTCGGCAGTTCGCTGGTTGAATGATGCATTGTGTTCAATTACTGCCTTGTTGAGACCTATATTAATAGGTTTGTAGTAGGTATACAAATCGGCTATACGGGTGTCTACCCCCTGATTTGTATCTAAAATGTCGTCAACAAATTGTGAAATTTGTCCTGCTACAGAGTAGCTGCTTTCCATTGCTCTTTTGAATGGATTTTTTTCTAAATTACTGCCTCTAGTTGCCATGCGATTAATGTTGATTAAAAATTAATAATATGATTAAAGATTTCTTTGATGCAAAATTAATAAGAAAAATTTAATCCAAAATCAAGATTTCAAAAAAAATTATTTGCAATAATTGCAAAAATATCCAGAGGCAAAAAAATCGAAAAAAAAGCTATAAATTGACTGACTGTAAAAATGGCAGATTTCAAAACCAAAACACCTGCCAAAATGGCGAGGAACTGGAAAGTTTTTAATAAAAAAGCTAATTCCGCGCGGAATTGACCAAAACCTAATTTGTAAAACACCCAAAACGCACGGAATTGACCAAAACCTAATTTGTAAAGTGCCAATTCCGAGAGGAATTACCCAAAACCTAATTTGTAAAGTGCCAATTCCGCGTGGAATTACCCAAAACCTAATTTGTAAAGTGCCAATTCCGCGTGGAATTACCCAAA